>CAOOMX010000007.1:0-1585 GCA_948497845.1 uncultured Bacilli bacterium
TTTATAGATAATAATAAAGCTAAAAATTATGATAATTACTTATTAAAAGAAAATGATATTATTATTTCCTCTGTAGGATCAAAACCCCCTTTATATGACTCAATGGTAGGAAAAGTAATTTTAGTTCCAAAACATGCTAATAAATCATTGTTAAATCAAAATGCCATAAGATTTAGAGCAATTAAACATAATCAAATATACTTATATAATTATTTGAAGCAAAATTCATATACCAGATTTGTTGAGAGCATCATGAGGGGGAATGCAAACCAAAGAAGTATAGCACTGGATGATTTATTTAAATATCCTATTATCTTACCAAGTGATATAAATGAAGAAAATAAAGTTGCAAATTTCTTATCATTATTAGACAAAAAAATAGAACTACAAACTAAGAAAATAGAAGACCTTAAGTTATATAAAAAAGGACTAAATAAAACTATTTTTAAAAATTGCAATAATAAATATCAAATTAGTGACATTATAGTAGAGTATACTGAAAAAACTGCTATAAATAATCAATATGAAGTTTTATCTTCAACTGCTAATGGGATTTATTTACAAAGTAAATATTTCAATAAACAAGCTGCTAGTGAGGATAATACTGGTTATAAAATTGTTCCTAAAAATTTTATTACATATAGGTCTATGAGTGATACTGGTGAATTTCATTTTAATATACAGAATCTAATAGATTATGGTATTGTTAGTCCAGCATATCCTGTATTTAACATTGATGAAAATTTAGTTAATAAAGATTATTTTGTTTATTATATTAATGAAAACAGTGAATTTAAGAATAGTATTCTTCACACAAAGGAAGGTGGAACAAGATATGCTCTAAGTATTTCAAAGTTCAAATCTATTTATGCTTTTCTTCCGAGCAGAGAAGAACAAAACAGATTAGCAAAATTATTAAAAAATTATAATAATAAGTTAGATATAGAAATATTAAAGCTCTATAAATTAGAACAATTAAAAAAAGGACTTATGCAAAAAATGTTTGCTTAAATCCTTTTTGATTTATCAAAATTAAATTTTTTTGTTAATATTTCTATTTCTTTTGGAAGTACATAAATATACCGAATTATATATTCTACTAACTCTATTACATTTTCCAATTCTTCTTTAGATATATTAATATCAGCATCATGTACTCCTATATTTCCCAATTTCCGGGCTAATGTAGAAGCAGAGTTTAATGTTGATGGTAAAACTCCAATATTACTTAGATTTTCAATTTTATCATATAAATTATTACCACTAGCTTTTTTATCTTCGCAAATCATTTCTAATGTTTTTCTTAACTTCATTAAACAGGATTCTTTATCCACATTTTTTAATTCTATTGAACTACTAAAATTATTTAAAACGGTATCTGGTAAAAATTTTGATTTTTCTTTTATTAAATTAGACGAATTAGGATATAAATGCTTTTCTTCTACATTATTGCCATTATATATATCATACTCGTCTACACTACTTTTATTACCATAGGAATGATCCCAATAAGCATTAATAATATTATAACTTTTACAAACAGGACAAAATAGAACTATTGTCATATCATAATAGTAACTGTCAC
>CAOOMX010000007.1:1603-43645 GCA_948497845.1 uncultured Bacilli bacterium
AGAATCAGATTCTTTTTTGTAAACATCCTTGACATTCATTAATGTTTCGTTACTACAGTGCAAACACTTAGCTACAGTTTGTTTATTTTTATATTCCATTATATTTCATCTAATCCTAATTCTTTTAAATAAACATTAAGTTCTTTATCAACTTCAGCTATTTGTTTATCTATTTCCTTTAAATCTTGTTGTACTGCTTTAATGTCAATTTCTTCTTCCTCTTCAAATGTATCTACATATCTAGGAATATTTAAATTATAATCATTTTCTTCTATTTCAGATAGCGGCGCAATATGACAATACTTTTCTATTTCTTTTCTATCAATATAAGTTTTAATTATTTTATCAACATCTTGATCCCTTAATCTATTTTGATTTTTACCAGGTTCAAAGTCTTTAGATGCATCAATGATTATAATATTTTCTTCATTTTCTCTACATTTTTTAAATACTAATATACAGGTAGGAATACTAGTACCATAGAATATATTTGCAGGTAATCCTATAACTGCATCTAAATAGTTTTTATCTTTAATTAGATACTTTCTTATTACTCCTTCTGATGCTCCCCTAAATAATACTCCATGTGGCAATACTACAGCCATTGTTCCATTATCAGATAATTGATAAATCATATGTTGAATAAAAGCAAAATCTGCCTTTGATTTGGGTGCTAGTTTACCATAAGCACTAAATCTTTCATCTTCTATAAACTTAGGATCTGCACTCCAATTTTGAGAATATGGTGGATTAGCAACAACTGCATCAAATTTCATATCAATATGTCTAGGTCGTTCTAATGTATCATCATTTTTTATATCAAAGTGTCTAAATGAAACACCATGTAATAACATATTCATTCGTGCTAAGTTGTAGGTAGTAGAATTAAATTCCTGTCCATAATAAGATACAATCTTAGTTTCTTTACCAACTCTTAATAGCAATGAACCAGAACCACAAGTGGGATCGTATACAGATTGAAGTTTAGATTTATTTATAGTAACCAACTTTGCAAGTATTCTTGATACCTGCTGCGGAGTATAGAATTCTCCTGCTTTTTTTCCTGCTGATGCTGCAAAATTGGAAATCAAATATTCATAAGCATCACCTAAGACATCGATTTCTGCATCTTCATGATGAAAATCAATATCATTAATTTTTAACATAATCGTTGATATTAATTTAGTTCTATCTGCTTCACCTCTACCAAGTTTAGAGTTATTCAAATCCATATCTTCAAAAAGATTTTCAAAATCATCTTCTGATTCATTTCCTAAAGTAGATTCTGATATTGAATTAATTGCTTTTTGTAACATTGATATATCAAATTTGCCAGTTTTAATTTTGTTTATTAAAGTACTCCATAAATAATCTGGTTCAATAAAATACCCTATATTTTCATCTTCAATTAAATCACCTTTAAATTCGTCAACTCTACTTTTATCATCAAACATATCAATATACTTTTTTGTATTTCTAAGCATTGTTTTTTCTACATAGTTAACTAAGTTTTCAGATAAATATCTATAAAATATTAACCCTAAAATGTAATTTTTAAAATCATTAGCATCCATATTACCTCTTAAGGTATTAGCAATACTCCACAATTGTTTTTGTAATTCTAATTGTTGTGACTGTTGTTTTTCTTCTCTAGACATATATACCACCTACATAAATTTCTTTAAAATATTTTTAATAAACTCTTTTATATTATTTTTAATAGTTCTTCTTTCCCAATAATCATCTATTTCTATTGAATCGTTTATTTCTTTATCTGGGAATATTCCACTATACTCATATTCATCAATGATTTGTTTTAATCTATCAAGATTAATATCATTATTACTCGCAAATTTTTCTATTTCTTTTTCTCTTTCTTTATTCATATGATTATCTAATGCTTCATCAATAGAATCGTCTTCTTTTAATGTTGGTAAAATTGATGTTAAGAAACTCTTGATTAAATCTGCTTTTAAGAATAATTCATCATCTGTAATATTTACTAATTTACTTTGAATATCAATAATATCCTTTTGTTTTTGTTCTTCATTTGATAAGTCAACATTTCTAATTAAATTTAAGATATATGAAACATTAATCTTATCTGTTTGAATTAATTCTAATGAAAAAGTTACATCATTTAATATTGAACTTTTTTCTTTATCATTTGAAAGTTTTCTATATAATTCATAATATTTACTTTTATAATCTTCAAAAATTTGAGTATTAATTAATACTCCACAAGTATCTAAATCAAATTGATTAAATGTTTTTAAGCTGACTAAAACTTTGGCAAGTTCTCTAAATGCTACTATAAATTCTTTAATATCATCTTCACTTTCAAGCGAATCAACACTTTCAACTACTGGTGTAATACTAAGTAATCTTTCAACACACGCTTTTAATTTTTCTAGATATGTTTCATATGGTGCCATAATTACAGTATCTATACTATCTGTTTGTGAGAATAATTTAACTGCTTCATCAACTCTTGTTTTAGTAGTTCTATAGCAAACTATATTTCCAAACGGTTTCGTTTCTGTTTCAACCCTATTTGTTCTTGAAAAAGCTTGAATTAAATCGTGATATTTCAAACTCTTATCAACATATAATGTATTTAATCGTTTAGCATCGAATCCTGTTAATAACATATTAACAACTATGACTATATCTATTTCAGTATTTTTAATTTTTTTACATATATCTCTAAAATATCCATCAAAATTATTAGAAGAAAAATTAGTATTATACATCTTATTATAATCATTAATAATTCTATCTAAAGACTCCCTAGAATGTTCCCCATCACCATCTAAGTCTTCATTTGCACCATAAGTAAATATAGCACCTATTTTTAAATCATGATTAATTGTTTTAAATGTGTCATAATATTTAACTAATTGGGGTATAGATGATACTGTAAATAGGGCATTATATTTTTTATCACGAGTTTTGATATTATGATGTTTAATAATATCATTTGCTATTAAGGCAATTCTTTCATCAGCCATAAAAACTTCTTCAGTATCTATTCCTTCCACCATCATATCTTCTTCTAATTCTCTTGAATTTAATTCAACAAATTTCATATAATCAACTGAAAAACCTAATACATTTTCATCTTTAATAGCATCTTTTATTAAATAAGTGTGCAAACATTTTTCAAATATATCTGCTGTACTTCTTCCATCTTGTGATGGATTTTCTTTAAATCTAGGAGTACCTGTAAACCCAAAGTATTGTGCCTTAGTAAATGTTTTAGATATTTGTCTATGCATTTCCCCAAATTGACTTCTATGACATTCATCAATTATAAATATAGTCTTTAAATCTTTATATTTTTCCATTACACCAGCATATTTAGGATTAGAACAAGCATTAGCCATTTTTTGAATAGTAGTTATTATAAGTGGTTTTGAACTGTCTTTTATTTGTTTAATTAATTTATCTGTTTGATTTGTCATATCAACACAACCTGGATCAAACTTATTAAATTCATCTAATGTTTGTTTATCTAAATCTTTTCTATCAACTAAAAAGAATACCTGATTAATAGATGGTTCTAACGCTAATATTTGACTTGTTTTAAATGATGTAATAGTTTTACCAGATCCAGTTGTATGCCAAATATATCCATTATTGCTTGTGTCTAATGCACGGGATACTATATTTTCAACAGCATAAACTTGATAAGGTCTCATAACCATTAAAGTTTTATCTGTCTTATTTATAATCATATATCTGGCTATCATTTTACCGATATTACATCTATCTAAGAAGAACACACAGAATTGTTCTAAATTAGTAATTCTACTGTTATCTACATCAGTCCAATAAAAAGTAAATCCATAATTTAATTCTTGATCTCCATTAGCAAAATATTTCGTATCTACCCCATTACTAATAACAAACAATTGAATATATTTATAAAGTCCTGTATAGGAATGCCTTTTATATCTTTTAATTTGATTAAAAGCTTCCTTCATATCATTTCCTCTTCTTTTAAGTTCAATTTGTACAAGAGGAAGTCCATTTATAAAAATAGTAACATCATATCTATTAACATATTTACCTTCTACAGTTGTTTGATGGGTAACTTGAAAAATATTCTTACACCAATCATTTTTATTAAATAATTCAATGTATACTTTAGAACCATCATCTCTTTCAATAAATTGTTTTTGTCTTAATTCATTTGCACTTTGATAAACGCCTTTCCCAGATATTTTTACCATTAGTTTTTCAAATTCTTTATCAGATAGTGGCTTATTTTTTAATTCAGTTTTATTATGTTTATTAACTTGTTCTCTAAAATTGTTTTCTAAATCTTTAACATCGTTTATTTGTACTTTTTCATATCCTTGTTTAACAAGTTGATCAATCATTCTATCTTCTAATCTTGCTTCACTTTCATAAACACCCATACTACACCTACTTTTTCAAAACACTTATAGTCTAATTATACCATGAAATCAAACATTTTTTAAATTTTAGTCATTTATTTATCCTAGAAATTAAAAAATAGAAGAAATTAATCCTCTATTAAAATATGCATTATAAAAGAAAAATAGGGCTCCATCAATAAAGACAGTGCCCATGCAAAAGTGTAAAACACTTTTTCTTTGCATAATCATATTACCACATAATAATGATCATGTCAAACTATTTTGTTCAATATTTACACTATAATGTTTTTTTATTATTTTATCAAAATAGGCATATATTGATTTTAATAGTTCATTATTATTATAGTATTCTTCATGTAAAATTATTCGTTCATAAAACAAATCATTTATATCATTTGTAACATTTGTTTTGACACCTGTACTAGTTACAATTTCATTAAACATATAAAGAGTATAAGTTATTTGTCTTATTCTTGAATTGCTTAATTTATTATCTCTTGTTTCTTTCCCTATTCCACAATTATTTAAATAATTAACTATTTTATAATCAGGTGCAAAATTATTATCTTTTTTATCAAGATCACATAAAACACATGAATTATGAGCAACTGCATTTCTTAATTTTACAACTTCTCTTAGAATAAAAACATTTTTAATTTCATTTTTTAATTCATATTCTTTAGCAAAAAAATCATAAAAATTAACTAATTCACCAAATGTTATTATTTCTAGAAATTCCCATATAGGTATGTTTTCTATTTTTGTATCACCATCTAAATCATATTTTGTAAATATTTTTTTATAATATTCACTTGTTACTTTATTTCGAATACTTTTGTGAACCTTTTTAGGGAATTTTTCATCATTAAAATCTTTTTCTAAATACATATTGACAATTCTATAGCCATCTTCTTTATCTATGTTCTCTATTAAATTTAAAATTCTTATTTTTAAATAATGCTCAATATCAATAATCATTTTAAATAAAACTAATCTTGATCTGTGATCAATGATAGCTAAATCTTTTAAATAGGCAAAATCTAAGTCTATAAATTTATCAACAAACTCCCCATCAATAAAATATCTTTCAAAATTATGTTTATATGCTGTCACATTATAATAATTATTGTTGTATCTTAAATACTTTTCTGCTTCTAGTTCAGGCATTATTTCAAATTTAATATTTTTTTCTTTTAAGTATGGAACCATTTCTGATATTTTCATCATTGGTCTTAAAGATATTTCAGTTTTAATTTCTTCATCCATTCTATCACTTCCTAACTGCTGTAATTATTATAGCATACAATTTCTAGTATTTTTATCTTTCTATGTTTTTATAATTCTTTAGGACAGTTAGGTTTATAATTAACATCATAAAATCCATAAACTTTTTTACATTTATTACAAGTGATTCCAATAAAGTCTGCTCCATCTATTCTAAACCCATCACCTTTCATTACAGATATATCTTTAGAATGACATTTAGGGCAAACAACTTCTTCTTTCATAACTTCATCTTGACTATAAGCATCCCTTATTATTTGATAACCATTTCTATTATATTTAGGATAAAATTCATCTGTATTAAATAATTTAATTCTTCCAAACATAAACTCCATTTTATCAATTTGCTTTTCTGTATGAAAATGACCACAATACCATTTATCATAATCAATATTTTCTTCTATTTTATCTAAAAATATTTCCATAGATTTATCTACTTTAGATTGATCTAATCCTTTCATAAATACCTCAGTTGGTTCATATTTTAAAGGACAAGTATGAGATAAAATTATATCTATATGTTTACCACTATATTTATTTAGTATTTCTTTCTTTTCAGACTTGCTTAACTGTTCATCTTCAAACCAGCTATAACCATAAGCTAATCTATATTCTTTATCTACTGAATAAGCTCCACCTGTAACAAGTACAGATTTACCATCTATTGTATATAGTTCACCATTTTTAGCAAATATTAAATTAGGATATTCATCTTCAATAAATACTTTCCCGCCAAACATATCAACTTCTTTATAACTTGATATATTTTCAGGTCGTTCTTCATGATTGCCTTGAATACAAAATAATTTTATATTCATATTGTTTAAATGTTTTTTAATTTTACTATCTTCTTCATTTAGGCAATAATTAATACCAGCATCGCCTAATATAATTACCATATTATCATTATTCTTTTCTATACTATTTAATCTGTAAAAATCTCTATGCATATCTCCTGTTACATAAATCATATTATCCTCCTAATATAACAAACTTATTTTAATTTTTAATAGGATTTAATCAGACATTAAAATAACATTCTAATTCATATTTTAACACTTCATTTTCATCAAAGCATTTTAAAATTTCTTTGTCAATACAAAAACCATTAATAATATTCTTAATAAATCCTCTATATTTTCCAACTAATAATTTAGACAAATCCCTTGAAAGACCATCCCATTGAAAATATATTTGCATTTCATTGTCAGTACCATAATGTAGTAGATAGTAATCCCTTTTATCAATTAAGTCAAACTTATATAAAAAGTCAATATATTTAAATAGGTTATACTCTATATAATCATTTTCTTCTTTTACCCTTATAATCGCCAAATTAATAATTTCTTTACCTGTTTTTTCATTAAGATCGACATATAAAGGAATGATGTCGGTATCCCTTCTTTTTATTTCACCAAATGACCTTCCGACGTATACATATTTTTTCTGTTCTTCATTTAAATTATTCCAATAATAGCTCAATCTATTAACACTTTCATTAATACTTAAGTTTTCTTTTCTCCAGTTTATAATCATATTATAAAATCTTCTTGCTGCATCATTTTCAAGACGTTTTAAATTATCCTTATTATCTGAAACAATATTAATTCCGTTTATAAATAGCTTATATATTTTATCTATTATACTATCATCTTTATCAATTATTCTATCTTTAATTCTTTTTTCAATAACTTCTTCATTTTCAAAAACATTAAAATCATTTATGTTTAACTCTAACAAAGTTCTTCCTATTTTAGTTTTTATTTTTAGACATTCCTTTTCAAGGGGTTCATCTTTTAAATTTTCTAATTCTCCTTCATCTGCTTCGGATAATGATTCTTTACTATTACATAACATAACATTTTTTACATCATCAAGCCTTTTTTTAGAATTGCTTTTTACTTTTAAATTGTCCCTTATAAATTCCTCAAAAGCAATTTTTTCCTTCTTCTCTTTTATAAAATAAACTTTAGATATAAGAGATGATAAATCTTCATTTTGTAAATCAAATATATTTTTATATCTATTAATTCTACCAATTAAATTTTCTAATTGGTGATATGTTAAATTAGACAATCCTTTTTTTAAATCAAGAACAAATAATTTATCAAATGGCATATTAACTCCTTCTAACAATGTAGATGTACAAAATATATACTTTAACGATTCTTCTTCCTTCACACATTTTTCAACATAATTTCTTATATTATCCGGCATAACACCAAAATGATATACAATTCCTTTTTTTATGTAATCAATCAAATCATAATCCTTGTTGATATAGTCGCTTAAGTTCTTGCATATTTTAATTATATTGTCGTCATTATTATCTGGTAAAAATTTTGCCAATTTTGGAAGTTCCGCTTTAATATCTTTTGGCCTATTTAAATAGATTAAATTTTTATTAGACGATTCTTCTATTATAAACTCATATTTATCAATATTTTCTAGTTCTCCAATTGAATAAAACTCATTAAAATATTGATTGAATACAAACCTCTTTTTTTTAAAAAAGTCTGCAAAATAATATTTTTTTACTTTCATCTTTGGATTTATTTTTATTTGTTCTACTTCAACATCAATATCCTTTTTTATTTTAAGGTTTGCAGCATCTTGTATTATTGGACTAAAGTACTTTACAATCAAATTTTTATTTTTATTTCTCAGCAAATATATAAGTTTAGCTAACAAAAATGCTCTTGAATTCTTTTCAAATATATTATGTGCCTCGTCAACTAATAATGAGTCTATATTAAAACTAATTTTTCTGTCATAAATTAATTTAAATAATCTCTCTTGAGTCATTACAAAAATAACTTTTTCACTATCCTCAAAATTCATATCTGGATGAGTAATTATTTTAGGCATTTCACTTCCATTAAATTCTCTTAGTAAATCATTCCTTACTTGATTTAGCATAGCCTTTGTTGGTTCAAGAATACATATTACTTTATTTTTATAGTTATCTTTGACATATTTTTTTATTAAATCTGTTTTCCCAAATGAAGTCGGCGCTACTACCATTATATCGCAGTCATTCTTAAAAAAACTATAATTCATTTTCTTTTGTTTAGCTGTATAATAATAATTTTCTGATGCTTTATTTACATCTATTACTATATTATTTATTTCATTAAATATATTATCTTCTATTTTTATTAATCCTTTGTCAATTAAAAATTTTAAAACTGGAAAATTTAATAAATTATCAGATATTTCAAACAGAGGTTCATAATCTTTTGTATCAATAGAATATAAAACTATAATAAAATATCCTAAATCAAAAAGTATTTGATCATCACTGTTGATAAACATTAAAGCCAATTCTAGTATCTTTATTTTTTCGATTTCAGATAATTCATTTAACGATTTTGTAAAGATTTTTTTAAAAGTATCAGCAAATTTACTTTTATTAATATCGTTTTTTAATTTTGTAATATTATATTCTTTCACTTTATTCACGAACTTTCTGTAATATTTCAATAACTTTTTCCACAGTTTTTTTTCTTATGCAAACAATACATATGTTTTCTTTTTGTTTTTTTAAATTATCATATTTTTTTTGTATTTTTTCTAAATTTAATGGCAAATTAGAGTCATCAAAAATAACACTTACAATTATTGCGTTATTTAGTTCTTCTCTATTTCTATCTTCGGTTAGAATTTGCATTATTTCTTTTCTTTCATCACGCTCATCAGAAAGTTTTATTTTACATATATTAGACTTAGCTGTATCCCAATAATTTTTATTTCTATTTTTATAAGCCAGCTTTGTCTTTATATCACTGTATGCAGTACTTAATCTTTCAATATTATAATCATCTATATCTTTGTCATCTCTATTACCCGACTTTACCTCTGAATACCAAAATTCAAAACCATCAAAGGCTAATAGATCAAAGCCTTTTTTAAATCCTCTCTCTTCTTGATTAAAAAATACACTAACAGGCTTTATTATTTCTACGTTTTGTAATATATATAAATAATATAAAAATTCACCAATATAACCATATTTTTGTTCTTTACTTTTTCGCTCAAATCTTTCTAAAAATTCATCTATGACATCATTAATATTATAATACTCTTCATTTTCTGTTCCCCAACATAGTCCTATTAAATTTTCCTTTATGGTTGTTTCAATGTCTTCATAATCAATATTCTCTATAAATAAATAATTACAGGTTTTAAGTTCTAATTTACTTAACGACATACAAAACACCTCTACTTCAAAAAAATAAGCAGTATCCATCTTAAAAAGATTAAATACTGCTATTTTATATACTAATTATATCACATTTTTCGACATTCTTTTAGCATTTACCAATAATTAATATTTAAAATTTAAATTTTAAGGTCATTTTTACTCACAAAATATGATTTTAGATAAATTATGCCTTATATTTATTTCATTCAAGCATAGCTGTCTAAATACCCAATTAAATCTAACAATGGTAAATGAACTCCGCACCTGGCGATAGTCGATGTGTAACTAATTAATTATTCTTTTTATAGTTTGCTTATAAGTTAAATTTACTTCAATTTGAGGGACATAATTCATTAAACTAATAAGAGCATTTTTTTCTCTTTGATATTTTTCTCCTCTGAAAGAATCTGAATAATATGCTCGCTGGTGCTCAACATAACGACAATCAAAATATGTATCAAGATTTCTTAGAACACTATCAAAAGTTTCGTTTTCTGAACCTATTTTTGTATTCAATAAACTATGGTAATTATTTAGCTTGCTTTCTAAACTATTAGTTAGCTTTTTTGAAAATTGAGGATAATTACCATGTAAAATTTCATTATAAAATAATAAATCAATATACTTTAATATTAATAAAAAAATCATAAATATCGACTGCTCTAATGACCAAGAATTATTATTATCAGTAAAATTTTTATATTTAATAACAAATTCATTAAAAATTTTCTTACTATCTCTAGTTGATACATCTAAAAATTCAAATATTTTTGCAGATTGCTTAATTATAATATCTATTTCTTCTATATCATTAATGTCTATAGTTTCATAAAAATCTAAAGGAAATAAATTATGCTGATAGTCAAAAAATTTACTAAAATACTTTTCACTATCCATATCTTGCCCATATATTGTTTTTGCTGCTTCTTGTAATTGAATCTTATCTACTGCTATAATAAAAACGCAATTATCAACATCAAAAAAATGCTTAATAATTTCTAAAGTTTCCATAGCAAAACTTGGCTTACATCTATCCAATTCATCTATAATAAATATTTGAGTGTTCTTTTTACATAACTTTTTTAATTTTTTCTTTATTTCTTCTTTGCATTCTTTAAAATCTTTAAAATTCTTTAAGTAATCTTCTTCTTGAATTTCTATCATATTATCTTTTAGATCGTTTAAATCTACATTAACAATTTTTGTAATAGCATTAATCACCATATATAAAGTAGATAAAGAAAAATTACATGTATCTCTTCCTAAACATTTTACAATTTTATTAAAATTATTACCCAACTTTAATCTATCTTCAATCGTTGAAAAAAAGGGAATATAAGCAGTTTCATAAAAATCATACTCGTAGGAATTATATTTGCATAATAGCCCATAATCACTACTTTCACTTATCGCCTTTTCAAAATCATTTAAAAAAGTAGTTTTCCCTGATCCCCATGAACCATTTAATAATATAACTAACCCATTTTCGCTATTTTCTCTATATTCTTTCATATTTTTAATTACTTCAAATAAAACTTCGATATCTTTTATTCTTGATACTTTTTTTGCTTTCATTACTCCACCTTCTAATGCAGCTTATAAGTAGTTTATCATTTTATGTAATACTTCTTCCCGACTTGGGAAAAAGTTTTAATTATTCAATATACTAAATTTATACATTATTTCAACATTTCTATCTTTATCAATAATAATTTTATCTATTAACGCTTGTAAAAATTCTCTTGATGGATTTTCAATATTTATAAGTTCTCTAATTTTATATTCATATTCTTTTAAGTCATTTTTATTTACTTTTTCTTCCTTTTTATTATTTCGTAATTTCTCTATCTCATATCGTATCTTATTCAATGAATTTTCTGTATCTTTAGTAATTCTTGTAAAAGTTTCTTCTGATATTACACCTTTAAACTTATCTTGATAAAGCATATCCAATTTACTTACATATTCTTTTTCACGTTTCTTTAGCTCATTAATTTGTTCATTAGCTTGATTATCTTTCTTCTTACTGCTTATTGCATCCTTAGATAGTTCAGTAATATTTAAACTATCAATATACTCTTTACAAGTCTTTTTGATAACTTCTAGCAAAGCAACTTCAAGTTTATCATATGGACTAAAATGTGGTTCACACATTCTTCTTCGAGGATCTCTTGAATACCTATTACAGTTAATAGTCCAATAATTATGATTCTTTCTATAAGATACTGTTAAAGTATTACCACATTCTTTGCAGTATAGTAAGTTTTCAAATAATCTCTTATCACGATTAGTAACATTAGATTTAGTAGTTCTTTTAACATTATTTTGTACACTTTCAAATATATATCTATCAACTAAAGCTTCATGAGTGTTAGGCACTACATCCCAATTACTCTTTGGCAAAGCCTTTTTCTTTTTAGATTTATAAGACACTTTAGTCTGTGTACTTTGAACCATATCACCAACATACATCTGATTCTTTAAAATCTTTTTAACAGAAGAAATAGTCCACATTTCATTGTACTTACCTTTAGAATTAGGATTTTTCCTTTTTAAACTACTTGGTGTTTTAATCTTATTGTCATTCAAATAAGTAGTTATATCAGATAATCCTACTCCATTATAAGCCATTTCAAATATTTTCTTAACTACAGGTGCATATTCTGGATCTGGTATTAAGTGTCCTTTATCTTCAGGATCCCTTAAATACCCGAAACTTGGCATACTACCTATAAATTTACCATTTCTTCTTTTATCATTTAGAACATTACGAATTTTAATAGAATTTTGTTTACTATAATAATCATTACAAGCAAATATAAATGTTGATGAATCATTACTAGCTTGATTAAGTGCATTATCATATCCTTCTTGCATAGAAATAAATCTTATTCCATTTTCCGGAAAAAAGTTTTCTACATAATAACCTGTTAATATATGATCTCTGCCTAACCTAGACATGTCTTTAACTATAACCAAGTTTATTTTCTTACTTTTAATGTCGTCAATTAATCTTTGAAATCCAGGTCTATCAAAGTTAGTACCTGAATAACCATCATCAACATATTCATCAATAAAGACAAATCCTTTTTCTTTTACATAATTCATTAGTATATTTCTTTGATTAAGGACACTCTCACTATCTGATTCGTAAGATTTCCCTTCATCTGCTTCAGATAATCTTATATAAATTCCTGCTCTATAATAATCTGGCATCTGTATTAAAGTGTTATACAATTTTTACTCTCCTTCCATTTTGTATAACAAATTAAAGCCACTTAAAGTATAACACATTAATTCAATTACATCTATGATGTCAGGCATTATTAATCACACTTTTTATATATTTAGATACCAGTTCGTTAAAATTAGGAGAATCATTTTTAAAAGTTTCAGTTATATTAAACATAAGCCACCTCATTTAAATTTATGACTTGTTTATACATATTATTTATTCTTTCCTCCTTTATTACTTGAATTTTTAATAAATCTTATAATTCTTTTACTTCTTCATCTGTCATTTTTTCTGATTCAATTTTTACACCATGCCAATATTCATTACCTTCATCATCAACTGAATAAATATCATTTAATATATCTTTTTTATTATTTTTATATTTATTATAATGGTTAAAATTATTTTGAATACTAGCATTGATATTTTCTTGAATACTCATTATTCTTTTCTTTAATACCCCAGATAATCTAATTATCCTCTTTGAGTTATTTTTTTCACTATTATTGATTTCTATATCAATATAGTTATATTTTGATAAACTACTTATACTTTTTGATATTGTAGGCTTAGTACAATCAAATTTATCCATAAAATATCTGTTAGTAGGCCAACAATATCCATTTTTCTTACATAGTGACACTATTTCAATTAATAACACTCTTTCTAAAAATGTTAATCTATTATCTCCTAATACTGCTTCTGGTATTACTAAACTTATAAAAGGTTCTATGTCTTTTTTCATTATCTTTTCAATATAAGATTATCAAATTTAGTAGTTCCATTATATCCTCCTTCCTTTACCAGTATTTTTAGGAACACGTAAAAAGAACTGGACATATTAATCCATTACAAAAACAAGGGAATATTATCCAAACTTGTTTGTTGGAATAAATATGTAACCAGTTCTTACATTTTGAACTTTAGATTGTAGGTTATTTACCTAGTTTATTTGTGTCTCTATATTAAATGACACTATAGTTTATATGTTTCATAAGTCACATCCCCAAGTGACTATAATAATTATATCAAATACTTCTCTAAAAATAAATATTTTCATCAATAAAATTTATCTGTTTAAATATTTCTTCTAAAACATTAACTACAATACTATTTCCAGCCATTTTAATTAACTTAGAGTCTGAGAAAAAATTGCCATTTTTATTGCATAGAAAATTATTGTCCATCAATAATTGAAAATCTGCTTCATCAAATCCCATAAGCATAAAACATTCTCTAGGAGTAAGATATCTGAAATCACATTTCCCTTTTTTTAAATTATTATATTTTATAACTCCAGAATTTGGATGGCGATCTTGTTTAGTAGTTATAGTAGGTACTAAATCTATAAATTTATTATAATCATAAAGGATAGAGTTTTTAGCACATATATCACGTCTTGACTTTGTATCATTTATTTGGTTAGCATCGGCCTCTTTTTTATATAACGGTATTGAATAATCTACTCTTAATATTTCATCTACTTTCTTATTATTTCTAATAATTTCTCTAGTATATCTTATATCTTCTAAATTGTGATTGTTTAAATAATTTCGTATATTATTTTTAAGTTCTAAATTATCTTCAACTAAAAAACTTAACATATAAACTCTTACTCTATTTTGCGGCATACCAAAATCTTTTGCGTTTAATTTATAAATATGATTATAATATCCTAAATCTTCTAAAGATTTTTGCCATTCCTTAAAATTCTTTTCATGTTGTTTAGAAGTTATATTTCTCACATTTTCCATCAATAAAAATCTGGGCAATCGTAAATCTTCTTCTTTTCTTTCTTTTAAAACTCTTTCAATTTGCCATAACATACTAGATCTATTGTTAGCATTTCTATCAATTCCACCTGTATCACTTCCATGCCATGCATGAGCAATAGATAAATCTTGACAAGGAAAAGAATATGTTAAGATATTCATTTCATCAGGCAAATCTCTGCCTTTTATATCAGTTACACTTATTAAATTCTTACTTCTATCTATCGCAGCACAAAGACGCCTCAAAACATTGATATTTAAACGTTTTAAAGCTTCTTTTGTAGCAGGTTTTTTACCATCTGTACTTAATGTTAGTGGCATTATTTTAGCCAATAATTCTTCTCTATTTTTATATTCATAATCAGATAAATCTTGTTCTTTATTGTGGATAATATCATAAGCTATAATTGCATTTATATCCCAATCAGCTGTATTTAATATGTCAAAATCACAATTAATATTTGATAATGCTTTAGCCTGTGCACCAATTCCACTAAATGTTTCTACCATCCTTAACATATATATCAGCTCCTATTATTTTATCTATTTTTATTTTACCAGGTTTTAAAAATATTTACCAGGCCTAATCATCAATTTATTTATTTTTTGGCAAACCATCAAGATACAATTTTTCTCTTATATTTAATATTATATTTGCTTGTTTAGAAGAGGGTATTCTGCCACTTCTATTAAAGTTAGTAGCAATCTTTAATAAATCCTCCTCCATTGGAGTTAATAATTTTTTAGAAATCCCAAATTCTAATACACTTTGCCAATAATCTTCTCCAAGATTAATAACTTCTATTTCAGCATTAAGTTGATTGATTTCCTTTCTTTCTTTTTTAGCATCAATTTCTTCTTTTAATTCTTCAGAACAATCCACTAGACTATCGATGAAATTGTCCAATATAGTAAAATCTTCTATTTTAGCTCTTTCCCAACAAGTTTCTTTTTTACACCATTCAGTTACATTTAATGTCAATCTATCATCTCTTGTTATAAAATCAAAAGTTTCTTTTGTTGTAATTAATAACTGATTTTCTAATGCTTCATTTATTTTTTGATTATTCCAAATGTTTTTAAAGTCTATAATTTTATTTATTTTTCTCTTTTCTAATTCGTTAAATATAATGGATATAGAATAAGTGACAATATTTGCACGATATGCTTTAATTTCTTTATACCATTGCTGATTAGTTACTAACTGCTCAGTTGATTTAAATAGTATTGCTAATGCAATAATTTTTTTAAAATAATAATCGTTGTATATTGTATTATTTTTTTCCCAAGCTTTTGATATCCTTTCTGCAAAATATCGCATATTTGCCTGAGCTCCTCTACTAACTATATAAGGAACGCCTTCATAGGTATTAATATATTTTGCCACATCAACTTTTTTTAACAATTGATTTTTCGGATTTTTTAATTGAAATTTTTTCTTTTCAGCTACAGACAATTTCATTTGTTCTTGAACATATTGCCCTCTAGCTCTTTCGTAAAACCAAATAGTTTGATACTGATTTCCATTTACACTTGGAGCATATATTTTTCTTGAGTATTCTTCTAATCTAACATGATATGGATGATTAGAAAAGAAATCTGCTTCATCAACTTTATTTTGGCTATTAGCACACCTAGAAATAATTGGTATCATTTCTTTTGCCTTTTCGTTATCAACAATTGATAATTTCATAGGAACATAAACATTATGTAAATCAACTTTATCTTGGATTTTTGCATTTGCTATTGATGCTGTTGTTTGCCCACCATTTATTATTTGCAAATCTTTCAAACTTTTTATGTAAATACCTTTATCATTATTAAATAATTCAATCTCTGTTGCTGTAGCTGCTATACCATTATTGTAAGCAAAAAACATTTCAGGTTCATTTAGTATAGTATTTCTAATTCCCTTATTTACCTTTCCTTTAATGCTCAGAAATGATCTAACATTTCCTTCTAATAGTCTAGAACCATACTCTAGATACAAATTCGCTAAAACTTCTCCTGATATAATTGCTAAGTAGGATGAGTATTCTTCATTTTCTGTTGCCTTAACACATGATAGTCCATTTTTTGTTAAATTACTAAAATCTATTTCAATACTCTCTTTACCTAAACTTGAAGTATATATTCCGTATAATCTAGATATATCCCAAACATTTAATTCTACTTGTTTATTATTTATATCTTCCTTCTTTATATTTTTTACTCTATCACTTAATTGTTTATTCGTTATTATATAAAACCTGAATTTGACTATATCATTAATTTTTTCTTCTAATTCTTTTGCAAAAATATAACCTGTACTACTTTCTTCGTATCCTCTATTAAAAATATAACCATTTAACGATGCTTCAACTAAATTTTTCATATTATCAAACAATTTATTAATCTCTGTTGATGTTAAAGTAATATTATCTATGCTATCAATAAAATCGCTAATTAAAATAATACACGATTTATCTAATAGATCAAAATAATATCCATCCATCTGAATTTTTCTATTTTTCTCTCCCACACCAATAAAATAACTATCATTAAAATCGTCAAATTCCTCAGCATCTATTAATATACTGATAACATGTTTTATAAACTCTGCTTGTATATTTGTCATTTCATACTCAGCAGATACTTTTAATTCTTCTAATAAATCAGATTTAAATTCCTCCAAATTCATTATTATCACCTACTACTTTAAATTCATTTATCTCACTTAATAATATTTCATAATTTACCTTAACTATTCCTCTAGATAAATTATCACTTTTTATTTTTGGAAAATTATCTTTGACATTATAAAAACTTAAACTCCTAATTGAATAAATATATTTATTGTAATCGGTATTGTAAAAATATTTTACTGTTAATAATTTTTTTTCAAATAAATATATTAGATTGCTTGGTAGTTTGCCTTTAATTTTATTTACATAACTGTTTAAACTTACTGTATTTTCGACTTCTTGATTATTTTGTTCAACTTTTATAATTACTAAGTTACCAACAATATTTGAATCTAATTGTTCTAACGAACTAATTTTAACACTTAAAGCATTATCATTTATAGTTTTTATTTCATACCATTCTTTATTTATTTCAAAATCTTTATGTGACATTTCTGGTCCCATCCACGAGTTAAGACTTTTTTCATAACCGTATTTTTTAAACATATATTCATTAAGAAAATACAATTCTCCAATTAGACCCTTAATTTCAGATTCGCTTAATAAATTATCATTAGGATTTTTAAATAAAGATATCCAGTCGTACCATCTAGTAACTATAAAGGGTATAATGTTTTTACTTACACTCTCAATTGTAGACTCTAAAATATCCGCACAAAATCTATAAAATAAATCATCAAAACTATTATCTAATAGATCAAATGATAGGGCTACTTTTTCATCTTCTCTCTTAGAAATTGAAACAACAATTAATCTACTTGATTGCGGTTCCTCATATTCACCTTCTGCAATAATTACTAGAGATTTCTTTAAATTTTCATTTAACCCCAAATAAATATCAATTGGATGATTTGCATTAATTCGTTTATAGTTATTGGGAGAATTTACTTCATAAAATTTATTTTTTACTTCATTATACATTATTCTTCATCCCCATAATCAATATCACCCAATGTATCAAATATTTTATTAACTTTATAAATTGCATACTTAGTTTTTTCGTCAGTTAAATTTGGTATCCCTATAGCAATACCCATTAATGTTTTATTTATATCAGTTTTATATTCTTCATTTTGTTTAAGCTCGACTGGATAAATAATTAATAAAGGATTTCTAATAATAGAAGGAGAAAAATAACATTTATTACTTATTGATTTGACATTTAAATGATCTTTTTTAAATTCCTCCTCAACCAAATTTATTTGTTGATCAGTCAAGCCAAATTTTGGATCTCCTGGATTTCCTAATCGTATTTTTGACTTATTGATTCGAATAAGTTTATTTTTTATATCAAAACTTCTCTGAACCATATTAATGTTTATATCTTTGTAAACATTATAAGAATTTCCAGAGCCACTTGCAAATAAAATATCCCACTTATTAAGCTCGTTGCCTTCATAATTATTTATAAATTTTGCAATAGAAAGTGCATCAAAATGTGAATTAGCAATTGGAAAATCAATTTGTTCCAATAGTTTTATAATATGTTTCTTATCAATATTTCTAAATCCAAATTTTTTTGAACTCGTATCTGGTAAATATCCTTCTTCTATTAGATCAGAAATTAAAGAATTAATGCTTTGAATATTAATTTGATTTTTTGTATTATCATCATAAATATAAGGGGTCTCAACTAATTCACTACTTAACGAAACATTCATTTTTATTTCTTTTGAAGTTCTCATTTTATTTCTAGCAGTAACTAATAATGTATCCACATCATTTCTAACTCTAAAACCAAATGCCTCTGGTGTTAAATTCATATCTCTCATTCTTTTTACATCTCGTCTTAATTCATCTGTTGCTTCACTTATATACTCATACCAGTCAATATTTTCTTGACTCATATAAATTCTACATAAATCTTCGTAATTTTTTCTGTATCCAAACCACCTACCCATTTGCATTAAAGTATCATACATTTTTGAATTTCTGTAAAAATAACTAACTATTAATCCTTCTAAAGTTAAACCTCTTGAAAGGCTTAATCCCCCAACTGCTATTGTTCTTAACCCATTTTCCTCATTATCTTCGTAATTTAATGTACCATAGTTTTTTTGATTAACTATATTTACCTGAATACTTGCAATCGAATTATATAAATTGTTTTGAATAGTATTCCAATCAAACTCCACATTAGAATATTCTGAATTATAAATTTTTTTCAAAAACAAAATATTTGAATCTTGTATTGCATCTCTTTCATTTAACATACAGTATAATCTAACAGAATTTTGAATTTCCTTTAGATAATTATTTATCAACTCATAAACTTGATCTTGGCAATTTACAAATCGACTGATATTAACTATCATTGAGCGATGAGTAGAAATATCTCCTCTTAAATCTCTTACTACATTTGCTAGCAAAAAAACATTAATTGCTTCACGTAAGCTTGGTGCTAAATCAGAAATAATATACTCTTTATTGTGATTAATTGGATAAAATTCTTCTGCATCTTTTATTTTTTTCAACATATATTGATATTTAGCATTATCAGCAAAAATATTTCTTGCTCCAATATAATTAGACGGCGCATTAAGAGAGTATATGTAATCTTTTGGAAATAAGTTTTCATTTTTCATATCCTCATCACTATCAGGGTCTATAAAAATATTTGCAAATGGAGTTGCTGTAAATCCGACATAACTAGCTTTATTAAACATACTTAACATTTTGACGATTAAATCATTAGTTCTAGTTGGATCTTTATCTTCAGGATTTGTATTTATTGAAGCATTGTCTGATTCATCATCAACCATTAATAAAGATGCATCTATTTTATTATTGCCATTAACATTAAATGTTTTAAACCAATCATTAAGTTTACTTAAGGCATTAACATTTTTCTTAATTACAAAAATCACTGGATCATTTAAGGAATTTAAAGATAATCCTAAATTAGAAGCTTGTTTAGCATTAAAATCGGAAGTTTTAGATGTAAATGATACTGCTTTAAGGCTTTTGTCATATTTTCCAACACCAACTTCAACACTAACTTTTTGTTTAATCATTGCATTACTATCCATTCCAGTAAAGGCTTCGTCTATTCGCTGTTGAGTTTGCTTTCTAAGCTTTTCAATTGTTCCTGTTAATAATACGATTACTTTATATCCAGCATCCGCTGCTTTGCATATTAATCCGCTATAATTTGCAGTTTTTCCTGATTGAACATCACCTATTATTAAGCCTCTTCTTTGGAAATTAGAAACAGTTGGATCGCCTAATAAATCCGTTAATTCATCGCTAACATCATCCATTGTATTCACTGTTGGTCCAGTAAAACCCTTATCATTTAATAAATATTGTTTATATCTATCCCAATATTTCATACTCAATTCTTTTTTTCTATTCATAAACCATGGTTTATATTCTGAAACAATTGCAACACCCTTATCTAATGTTATTGAATATTCAGAATGAATTTGATTTCTAATTAATAGCTTATCAGCCTCAGTCAAATCTTTAAAT
The DNA here is from genome assembly GCA_948497845.1 of uncultured Bacilli bacterium. Taxonomy (GTDB): domain Bacteria; phylum Bacillota_I; class Bacilli_A; order RF39; family UBA660; genus Onthocola_B. Next base: position 22,660 of record CAOOMX010000007.1, read on the forward strand.
AATGGACTCTCAGCCATAGCGGAAATAACTTCATCTATTTCTTTTTCATCAGTTATCTTTTTATCAACAATATACGCAATAACCGTCTTTTTAAAATTTGAAACGCTTTCTTTCATTTATACTACCTCACATTTTAACATTTCTTTTAATTCACTATAATTACAATATGGTTCTGTTTTTAATAATAAATCTAACATTTCCTCAGAATTAAATCCATTATTATCACACCATTCCATTTGCATTCTAAGCTCATCATATAATTTATTAATATCATAATATTCATCCTTAATTTCGCCTTTAGAAGCATCAAGATAAAGTGAAGTGATTGGAAAAGAGCTTTCTATACAATTTATTGCCAAATTTAATAATTCAAGTTTATCAGCATCTAGACTCATTGATAACATTTTCAATTGAGGAATTTCTCGATTAATTTTGTATTCATAATTTCCATCGCGTAATTCTATTCTTTCCCAAACATAATTAGTCCCGTCATTTTTTGTTTTCCGCCCTCTATATTCGAGTACATTTTTGCTAGTAAAAATTGATTCACTAATAGAACTATATAAATTTCGTTTTATTAAGTCTGGCAAGTTAACTGAACTTTTCTTGATATCAATTCCCCACATATAATCTAAAGAACTCGGAATATCAACTTTAACTCTTGCTAATTTACTTAACTCTTCTTTTCTTACCAGTTTGAACCATGTTCCCCATATAATCAACCTTCTGTTTCTATAAATATAAAATCCTTGTTTAGTTTTTAAATTATCCTTTCCTCCAACTTTTTTAATATCTTCATTAGATAACTTATTTATATATGGCAAAATATAAGGCTGAATGGCTATATCAGAATCATCAAACTTAATTTTCTGTTCTCTTAAAATCTGCGTGGACTTATGGTGTAACAAAAAAGGATCTAGTGCTTCGATTTCTACATTATTTACCAAAATTCTTAATCCATCTTCTAAAAAGCGATGAAATACTAATGCCAAATGATCGATTGTCAAAGACATATAATTATTTATAGTTGTTGATAAATTTCCTGTAGAAGATGAAATTCTATCAAAATTTTGCAATAAAACATAGGTACCCGATGAAACATGATTCAATAAATCTATCATTGGCAATTTATTTATATCTTCTTTACTATATTGTAATAATACCCATTTTCCTTTTTCAGTTACAACATCTATGTCCCACGAAAAGCATGATAGTTGTTCATGTTTTTTACTAACCACTATTAGTTTTCTACATTGCGAAAGTGATGCTGATTTAAGGCCCAAACCAAATCTTCCTAAATCATTTTCTTTTCTTTCATCATTAGGATTTCTACTGCCATATCTTAAAGCTTCTTCCAATTCTAATTCACTCATACCACAACCATTATCAAAAATAATTAATTGTGGATTCGCATTTGGAGTAAGAAAAATTTGAATCTCTGAAGCATTTGCTGTTATACTATTATCTACTAAATCTGCAATCGCAGTTTCAAACGAATACCCCAAAGACCTCATTGATTCAATTAAAAATGGAGCAAATGGTATACTTTCCTTTTCAATCATTATTTACTACCTCCTGCGTTTATTTCTTCTAATCTTAAATTATTATTTTTTCCTAATACTAAATTTTCATAAAACTTAATTAAGTAACTATTATCTCCTTTTATACTTAAGTTATTATTAATATAATTACTTCTAACTAATGCATTCCTAAAGTATTTTGAATTGTCTTTAAATAAAGAATAATTAATATTATAACCTAATTCCTTTAAATACTTAATCATAAATATTGCTGTTGTACGAGTATTACCTTCCATAAAAGGATGTACTTGCCAAACACAAGAAGTAAAACTAGATATACTTATTATTTTATCTGACGCATTTAATTTACTATAATCTTCTTGTCTTTCATTTGAAAAATCATAAACAAGATAATCTTTAATTCTACTATAGTCACAATATACTACTGTATCACCATTCAATATTTTTTCATTTTTCGAAATATTAACTTCTCTAAATTTACTAGCAAACTTATAAACATCTTTAAATAAAAAGTAATGAACATATTTATAAAAATTTATTGTTAAAAAGAACATATTATTTTGTATCATTTGCATGATTCTTAATGATACAAAATCACATTCGTACTCATCTCTATTATAGCTATCATTAAAATCATCATAATATTTCTTTAGCTTATTATCCAACTCATCAAGCGATATTTCATTCTTAATATTTAATTTTACTAAATCTTTCATATATTCAGAAGGAGTTAAATTATCAACTTGCTGTAGTCCAGTTGCCATTTCCCATTTTGATTCTAAATCAGATTTATCACTTTTTATTTCTATATATTCATTGACTTCAGAATCTAAATACTGCTCATTCATTACTTCACCTTCTTTACTTAGCAAGTATTGAAAAGTTCCTCCCACAAGCACTTTTCACGTATTATGAAAGTAATCCCAATCCCTATACTGTTACTAATTCTAAATTTAATTCTTTTATAAAATCGTTTAACAAAAGCATTATTTGATCTACTTCTATATTTTTTGCATAACTATTCTTCTTCGAATAAGATTTCCAGTTTGTTTTTAGTCTATCACTATCAATGATTGATTTAATAATTTCACGATAATCATTTAAGTATTCAAAAGAATCTCTTTTAGTAAAAGTATTATTAATTGCATCTTTTAATATATTTATATTAATTTCATTTTTTAACTTTGTTAAAAAGAAATATACATCATAATAATCTTTCATCCTACTATTATATTTACCACGTCTTAGAACAGTTTCAATCTTTTCAGCTAGTATAGTTTCAACATTATAACTATTAATTAAAATACTTCTATCTTCAAATAATAAAGGATATTTAAACTTTAACTCTTTTGGTGTCACTTTGTCACCAGTTGATATATCAATTTCCAAATTAACCTTAGTACTATTTACTCTACCAGTAATATGATATTTATTTCCACCATATTCATCTTCTTCTCTTATATCAGAAATACTTACAATATCAAATTTAACTCCATCATTTAAATCAATAGATAGTATCTTATTTAAAACACTTACCATTTTATCCTTTGAAATATCTATCCCAGTAATTGTAGTATCCATATCTTTTGTTGTCCTATTTTCTACACCAAACATTGCAGCAAGTAATAATCCGCCTTTTAATATAAAGTTATCTTGATATTCTGAAACGGATATTCTTTCCAATATTCTTTCAAACATAAATCTTTGTAATGATTCATAATAATTTAAATTATACTTATCTTCGAGTTCTTGGACTTTTAATTTAATCTTCTCTTCTACCATTTCATCATTACCTCCACAATTGTATTAACCTTATCGTAAATATTAAATACCTTCGCATATTCTAATAATTTATCAACATCTTTATCTTTACTATGAAAATAATAATCTAAAACTCTATTTTGAAGTTCTAAATCGAATTCTCCTTCAGTTCTTAACATATCACAAATGCATCTTTCAGCATTATATATTTTTACCGGATTTCCACTTGGACTTAGGGTTTCGATTATTCCAATATCATAAAACTTCTCTGAGACTCTATGAATATTATAATTTCCTCTTACTTTTTTATCTCTAGGTACGGTTATATCTATTTTCATTGGAGTTCTATTTGTTAAATTAAGAATATGTAGTGCAGTATTATAAGAAAATATTGCTAATGGATATTTTTTTTGTAAAATAAAGTATTCATCTTTTAATATCTTATTATCCATATATAAACCATAGCTTACTCTTTCAATTAATCCTTCGTCTAAAAATTTTTGAATTAAAGGTTTACTCATACCCAATGTTAAAAATTCTGCTGTAGTAATATATCCATGATTACTATTTAAAAATTCAATTACTTTTTCTTTGTTACTCATATTTCCACCACTTTACTCTTGTACCTACATTATAGCATTTTGTGGAACAAGAGTAAACAATAATAGATTAATTTGTCAAAAAATATTTTTTTAAAGGGTTTGGGAATTTTCCCACAATAGAAAACTTGGCGGGAGTAAGTTTTCAGTGCTGGCTAGGACAGTAAATTTAACTTTGTTGAAATATTACTTTTTAAAATCATTAAACTTTTTCTTCAAAACACATCAAAAAACTTTGTTTAATCATCAAAATTTAAACAAAGTCTTTTAAATTCTACACAATTTTTACTTAAAATTATTTGAAATTAGTATAAATATATTCTCTAATAATTATTTCTTCAGCCCGATTTTTTATATTATTCATAAGTCCTATCCATAGCATTTGATTATCATTTTTAAGTTTTTCATTAACGTTTTCTTTTTCAGCCAGTGAAATAATTAGTTCACTTACTTTCTCTTTAACTAAATTTCCAAGCTCATAAAGATAAGTATTTAATTGGTCTTTCATTAATAATTCAGTATATAATCCTCTATTATATTCCTTTAAATATCTTAATTTTAACAACCCATATTTACCAATATTGTATTGTTTTCCTTCTTTTAATTTTAAATTTGGTAATAAATAATTACCAACTCTAGTGTAACTAATACTCATAACTTTTCTCCATTTCTTATTATTTATTTGGCTTTAATTGTTATACGTTTATTTGTTACACAACGACTATCTCCTCCTCCTGCATTTATGTGATTAGACACAACAATCACATCTTTTCCTGTTCCATAAAAACTTTGCACTTTTTTTGGACGCGCATTACTATCTAGTGAAGTGTCTGTAGTTCTTGTCATTTCATTATCTATGCCCATATCATCTAATCTCTTATGAATATACTCACTTATTTTTAAGGTATAATCTTTTTCTGTTATTCCATTAGCTATAGTGCCAGGGTCGCTTCCTCCATGTGCTGGTTACCTTTAAACACAGAGCTATACACACATATTCCAAATTATCTTGATATCTCTTTCGTTTGTTACTGGGTCTTTTCTTCCAATTATAATTTTTGAGATAAAAGTTTCAACAATTAATCTATCAAGTTTTTCAATATGTTTATATTTTTCAAAAAATACTTTCTCGTTTTCTTCTTGATTTTCTTTTTCTTGTAATTCTATAATTTCATAGTCTATCTCATTTACTCTTAAACTATATTTTTCTTTATCATTGAAACATCTATTTTTTAATATCATAAATTCATCAGCTGTTATAATTCCATTTGCTTTATCATCATATAACATACTAAATTTATCTTCTGTTAGTTTTATTTTTCTTTCAATGTCTTTCTTCTCTTTATTCAATGCTTCAATATCATTTTTAAAATTAGAGTGAATTTTTTTCTCATAATAACTTGCTTCAAGTTCTGTTCTATTAAAATATTTCTCTATTAATTTATTTAACTCATTCAATACATACTCTTCTAACACTTCATATCTTATAGAGTTATTATTATCACAAGCTAAACCACCAGTATTTTTTTTGTTTCTACATTGTAAATATGCTTTTTTAGTTGGGGTCTTTCTAGGCCCAGACTTACAATTATTCTTTTGAAAAGTTTTACCACAGCATTTACAAAATACCTTTCTACTAAATATATGTATCTCGCCATCCTTATTTGGTCTTGACCTAGTCTGTGTTGTAGTTAATATCTGTACATTATCTTGAATAGTCATAAGCATTTCACTATCTATCTTTGCACTTAACTCTCTTAAAATATTAAATTTATCAATAATATCTTCCAAGTTAGATGTTAATAAAACATCTTTTAGTATTGATAAACTAGAATTAAGTTCCTCTAAAATATTACTAGGTATTTTATTACTTATCTGTAGCTTCTCTTCTACAATAGTTATTAAATTATTAGCTTCTTGTTTTGCTTCTTTTAGTAATGCTTTTTCTTTTCTATCTTTAAACTTTTGGCGAACTATTTTAGAAATAGCAGGGTCAACGATTTTTTCGTGGCAACAAGCAACAATTCTCTGCTCGTGTTTTGGTATCTTTCTTCTCTTGTCAATGTTATAAGCAATATTCTCTGTTCTGTGTTGTATTAAAGCTCCATCATAAGTTTCATCCATCAGTATTTTTCTAATTGTATCTGTATTCCAAAATTCGCTACCATCTGGAGCAACAGGACAAACATAATTAGAACCCTGTAATATTTTATATTTACTTGGAGTTGGTACTTTTCTATTATTTAATTCTTGAGTTATTTTGTAATATCCATTCCCATTTGCATAAAGCTCGTAGATTTCTCTAACGATTTTTGCAGCTGGCTCATCAATTACAAAATGGTATTGGTCTTTTGGGTCTTCTATATATCCATAAGGAGCAAATGACCCAGTCCATTGACCTGCTTCATTTTTAGTCTTAAATGTTTCTCTTGTACTTATAGACTGGTCTTCAACTCTCCATTGGTCTGTCATAGCTGTTATTTGACTTGCTTTTTTATTTCCTTTTCTTTCTGTATCAATATTATCTACAATACTTAAAAAACGAATATTCCACTCTATAAAATTCTTATGTAAATATTTTTCTACAAATTCAATACTTCTAGCAAATCTAGACTGACTTTTACAAATATAAATATCGGTATTACCTAACTCACAAAATAATAAAGACTTGTTCCACTCTGTTCTTGTTCCATCTGTACCACTTATATCTTCTTCGTAAAATATCCCTACAACTTCTAATTCTTTATCACTACAATACTTCAATAACATTAATAATTGATTTAAAATACTTTTACTTACATTTCCCTCTGTTTTCTCTAAATCTTCCACAGATAAACGAACATAAATTATAACCCTTTTACCATTACTTACAGATGAAATAAAGCGACCTTTAATATTAAAGCAATTAGGGTTATTTGCTTTCTTAATTTTTAATAAGTTTCTTAAATATTCTGTTACATATTCTAAATGTTCTTCGTTTATTAATTTTTTAATGCTCTTAAATTCAATAGTATTATAATATTCTTCTTCAATAGAAACTAAACTTGTATCAGTATTATTAAGATTAGTTAACTCACTCTCCTTAATTATCCTCAACATATTATTCCTCCTATAATAAAAGTTGAGGTCTAAATAATACATAAATATTATAGCGTATTCTTTGCATTATCTCAATCCTCTAAACCTTTTTTGCTTCTAAATGAATAATAATAGTTGCTAATTTATCATTAAATATTTTTATTAAGTCTTCCTCTGTTTCTGCATTAGTAACTATTTCATTTTTAATCACTATCTCTTTATTTTCCATAAGGTAGCCCCTTTATAAAAAAATATGAGATTAGATTTTTTATTATGAAAAATTTTAACTTATTTATCATTAGTTATCACTCTCCTAAAAAAATGACAACCTTTCCTTCCTCAAGATTTAATAAGTTATTTTTTCTTTTTTGAGATACGATTATAGTTTCTATAATTTATAATATTTATTGTTTTGTCTTCACAATTTGCTATTCTCAAAGTTTTTTCATAAACTAAAGTAGAATTGCTAACAATCTTCTGTGCTTCTTCTTCTGTTGTTTTATATGTAATAGGACGCTTAATACCTCTACTACAGCGATATATACGCACCCCTTTTGGATATAACTTTAATCTAGCACCTTTAACAATAGCTTTAGCAACTTTTTTACCTGTAAGTCTTTCCATATCTTCATTTAAATCTAAATCTGTCAAATATGCTGTTAAATACATTCCTATATTATCTACATTTTTTAGTGATTTAGTTTTTGTAAAACCTTTATTATCCCATAACTCTTTAGAAATAAAATCATTATTTATAAATGGGGCTTTAGTTTTCCAAATTATAAGGTCGTGTATATGATACGCACCTCTCCTCTGTACCTCAATAGTAGAAATAAATTCAAAATCACTAGGTAGATTTTCTTTAATCAAATACTTTTTCAATTTTTTATGGAACAATTTTACATCTTCATATAATTGTTTTGTATCTGTCATATTTTCCTTATATGTAAGTGTAATAAAGAGTATTTTTTTATAATCTGTTATATTAGTATTGATAATATCTCGTAAATTTTTCATTGTTCTTTTTACACTAGATTTATTATCTTTTCTTGTTATAGCATTATGATTAAATTCTTTTACTTCTCCATCTTTAATGGTGTAATAATGGTCTTTATCTATCTTGATAATGTTTCCACCTGCATTACGAATAGAATACTTAACCTCTGTTTGATTTCCTGTTTCTTTAATTGAAACCTCACTTTCGGCATTTAAACCGATTTTAGGGTTATGTTTTAATCTTTCTATCTTCATTAATTTAATTTTACTTTTGTGTTATATGATATCAAGTCAATAAGCCACCTACGGTGGCTCTCGTGGATCGCACTGGCTTAACGCCGTGCGGCCACGATAACCAAATACCAAATAACACTAAATATTTTATTTTTATTCAATATCCCTAGTATCGTTTAAATGCAACTTGTAGCTTTTACTTTCTTCTTTCTTCAATTCTTGAAAAACATCTTTTTCATAAAATATATATCCTTGAAATCTTTTACCCTCATTAGTAATAAATTGACCTCTTGATTTTTTTGGTATAGTAGAAGCATCTTCACTATCTATTACTATATTACTTAATATCTTATTAGCACGACCACATACTCTAAAATCGCAATTATGCCTAATCTTTTCGCTTAATACTTGGGAGCTTGGAACTTGAGTACTAATAATTAAATGGATTCCAACCGCTCTAAAAAGTTCAGTAATTTTTTCAAAATCTTCTCTTATGATATTTAATTGTTCCTCTATCTTTTTATTTCTTGCTTTAGAAAATACTTGACTAGCTTCGTCCAAACCTATAACAATTCTTTGTAACTTTTCTTCTTCTATTTCGTTTCTATCTATTTTAGAATTATATTCTTCAATATCTTTACACTCATACATTTTTAATTGTTTTGTTCTTTTCTCTGCTTCTCTCATAATATTATTTTCTAATACATCATATAAAGTATTAACATTAGCAATTAATTTACAATTTTTTAAGTCTTGCCATCCTTTACTAAAGTCCAATAAACCTTTCATATCTATGATTATGACCTTTGCTTTCTTCAAATAGCATTGCATTATAGCACATTTAAATAATGTTGTTTTTCCACCACCACTAGCAGAAGCAATAATTATATGAGGTGTGTTATTAAGATTAATTATCTCTTTATTGCCAATATTATCTTCACCTAATATTATTTCAAAATCTGTTTTAGATAAGTATTCATTTTTCCAAAATAACATTTTGCTACTTTTATGTCTTTTATAATATATTATTAATTTATCTTCTTTGTAATCTTCTGCATTTATAACAAATCTTTTCCATTTGCGAGATAATCTTTGCAATTTATCTCCCTCATTAAAATCTGTTGCTAAAACTCCATTACTATAACAAATCATTTTCATTAAACTAGGATTTTTAAAAGATATAGTTTTTCTTATAGGTATAATAGTGTTTCCCTCTTTTGTACCATTATCTGTTATAGCTAAATCTTTACAATCTTTTGCTTTCCTTTTAAGTTCGTAAGGTTTTAATAAAACTATTGCAAATAAACAAAATGGAATACAACTTAAAACAAAACTTGCCGATATATTTTTTACGATAGGGATATTGTTTAGTTCAAATATGTTTTTAATAATATCAACACCATAGTTACAATCTGCAATAGGTTTTATATTAGATAATTTAGGGGTAAGATATGGTATTGAAAATGTACTAATTCCCAATACAACATCATTAATAGGGTTTAATAATTGACTACTTGCTATATGCAAATCTTGTTGCCAAGTAGTAGCTTTTACTTTTTCTTTACTATCACTCATTAGAAACCTCTTCTTGATACTCTTTATTATTAACCCAATTATCTTTATATTCTTCTTTTGGAGCATAAAACAATACCATATTAGAAATATCTTCCAATGCATTAATACACCACACTAGATAATTAGTCCAAGTTAGATACATACCAAAATAAGCGTCATAATGCCTAGAATAATCTTTAACTCTTTCTCCTATTTTTAAAAATTCATCATATTTAGATATTGCTTTATCCATTATACCTTTTTTTCTAAATTCTTCAGCTTCCTTAAAAAGCTTCTCTCTTTTCTTCTTTAAATCAGTAATTTCTACAAAATCTCCTGTCATTATATGACCTCCTTATATAATATTTTTATTCTCCATAAGTGGAGATGAGAGCAATTAAGCTCTCATTAATCAACTTTAACTAAAGCTCCATCTATACTAGATATTGTAATATCTCCATAATATGTTTTAAAAGATGGTAGTAATAAATCATATATGTAAGTATTTAATCGCAATAAACCACGAGTGCTAACCATATATTCTCTTTCAATTTCCCAATCTTCTGCATTTGAACCAATGGATAAAAGAGCCATTTCTACCCGATTTTGTCTTTGATAAATAATACAATAATAGACTAATTCATTATTCTCATTTTCATATTTTTTTATTATTTCTTCAATTTTAGAATTAAATCCTATATTGAAAATATAATCACCAATAGTACAACTTAATTTATTTCTTTTAAAATCTTTCAATATATTAGGTGATAAGTCAAACGATTTAGTTAATTTTTTAATTCTTTTTACTGCTTCTTCTTTTTGAAGTTTCCTTAAATTTATTTTTTCTTCTTCTTTTACCATAATTATTTCTCCATTTCTCATTTTATTTTTAATCTCCCATAAGGGAGAAAGAGCAATTATGCTCTATTATTCTTTAACTAGTTTTAAATCAGTAGCTTCCCAAGACATACAAATTTGATTATTTGATGCATATAATTTATAAGACAAATTAATTAGTTTAACTGGAACTAGTCCTACTGGAGTTTCAGCAAGTTTTCTACCTGGTATTTTTACCATAATATGTTTTGCTTTTTCACCAATAGCAATATCATATCTATATTCAACTTCACCAGTTGGTTTACCATTTTCATAGATATTTACTGCTTTTACTTCTGATAAAAATTGTGTTTCACCAAGCATAGCCTTTAAATCTAGTACAATATCATCTTTATTAAGCATACTTAATTGACCTTTCTAACATTTAACTTATCCCAGAGAGAACGACACTTTCGGATATGGGTTACATATAAGCTAAATGGCTTTTTTTCGTTATATTTTCTCTCGTTTTAGTAAGAAATTTATTTTTTCTTACATTATATAATATCCATCCCAAAAAATTTTTATTCGCAAAAAATGACAAAATTTTCCAAAAAATGACATTTTTTTTAATTTACTTGCATAAATATGGTAGGTTAGGGGCAAAATAAATAATTTAATACAAAAAAAATTGGAGCTTTTGTAATGATCCAATTTTTACTTTCTTATATCTTCTAATGTTACTTTTTCAATTAATTCATAATCTATAACATCTAATTTTTCATAATTTTTCCAATATTCTTTTCGCAACTTATTTATAAATTGTAAAAGCATTTTATTTATTTTAGGTGGTAGAGAATTACGATAATATTCTTGTAGTAAAATTAATAAATTATAAATCATATAAATATTTTCTTCTTGTTTAACTTCTTTTTTTATTTTCATATATACCTTTATACCTTTAATTATTATCAATGCTATTTTACATTTCAATTATAAAATCTACTTCTTCGTTCATTTTCTTATATGTTTCAAGAATTTTCTGCTCACAAATTTCAATTTTTTTGTTATGTTCTTCTAATTTTTTCTTTTGAAAGAAAAAAGGTTTAGTATCTTCTAAAAAATTTCTATGATTTTGATATGTTTTAACTTGATTATCTAAAAACTTCAAATAAAGTTGTGATTCCTTTATTCCATATACCATACATAAGTCTATTACTTTGTTAAGTAATTCTTTGTCCTCTTTTGACATTATTATCAACCCCTTTTTGCAAAATAAAAGTAGTATCTATTCTTAAAACATTTATAAATACTACTTCTTGTTTTAACTATTTAATAATATAAACTGTTATTGTTTTTTCGTGGTCTTGATTATCATTGTATTTTTCTTTTGGCTGGGTAGATAAGTAAGGATAAACATCATAGCGACTATCAACTTGACTTGGTAATGCACTTCCAACACCACCACCATAACTTACATCTATTGTCCACCCATAAATATTAGTATCAGTATTACTATCATAATCTACAACTTGCCAACGCCATACTAATTTTTTTGTAGTATATTCGCATAATGAACTTGGTTTTGATGTACTCCAACTACCACTTTTTTTATTACAAGTAGGTTTATTTACTTTTAAAGTAAATTCTTCTTCGGTTTTGTTATTACTACTATCTACTGCAACATATTTAAGATTATATGTTCCCTCATTATCAAAATTATAATCGCCCTCAATAGTGGCTTTGATTTCTTCTTTTGAATTATCACTTACTTTGACATTTTTTAATAGGTCAATTTTTGTTCCTACATTTATACTTAATTCTTTTGTATATTCAATAGTAGGGGCTTGTGTATCTACAATAGTTATTTTAAAAGTTTTTTCTTCTTCTTTTTCTTCTACTTCATATTTGATAGTGATTTCTTTTTCACCTAAAGTAGAAGTATCTATTGTTTCGTCCTCACTTAAAACTTTGACTTTATTATCTTCACTAATCATAGATAATAAATTTACTTCGCTATTGACTTCAAATTTTAAATCTTCTTTCAATAAGATAGTGTCTTTTTTTATTTCTTCTTTTTTATCTCCACACCCTGTTAATGCTATAAGCATTATGACAATTAAACCTAAATATTTTATTTTTTTCATTTTCTCACTCCTCTTTAATTAGTCAGTAAAAGTACAAACTCCAGGTATAGCAACCTCAACAGAATAAGCATAGGCTTGATAAGTTTGTGTTTTTTCTCCCGTATAATAAGTTATGCCATTTTCTTCGTATGCTATCTCTTTTCCATCTCTAGATGGTGCGGGGAACATTTTTTCAACTCCATCTCTTACTGGAAAGGTTGCATCGCTTACTACTATCCATTTTTTAGTTGGTAACCACCATTCATAATGCCATTTATAAGGATAAGTTGCATTTCTAATAGTTACATATTGTTCTGGACTAAAGCGTTCTTGTTTGGTAGTAAATTTATTTTTATATAAATTCTTATATTTGTAATAAAGCGTTTCACATTGTTTAGGGTCTATATTATTAGATGGTGTATCTTGTTTATTATTAGATGTATTGTTATTATTTTTATTAGAATTATTATTTGTTTGTGGCTTGTTATTATTATTATTTGATGTAGTAGATTTCTTATTAACCTTTAAAGTAAATTCTTCTTCGGTTTTGTTGTTACTACTATCTACTGCAACATATTTTAGATTATATGTTCCCTCATTATCAAAATTATAATCGCCCTCAATAGTTGCTGTTATTTCTTCGTTTGAATTATCACTTACTTTAACACCTTTTAATAAATCAACTTTTGTTCCTACATTTGTACTTAATTCTTTTGTATATTCAATAGTAGGGGATTGTGTATCTACAATAGTTATTGTAAAAATTTTCGTTTCTTCTTGTTCTTCTACTTCATATTTGATAGTGATTTCTTTTTCGCCTAAAGTAGAAGTGTCTATTGTTTCGTCCTCACTTAAAACTTTGACTTTGTTATCTTCACTAACTAAAGATAGTAAATTTACTTCGCTATTGATTTCAAAATTTAACTCATCTTTCAATAAGATAGTATCTTTTTGTATTTCTTCTTTTTTATCCCCACACCCTGTTAATGCTATAAGCATTATGACAATTAGACTTAAATATTTAATCTTTTTCATTTTTTTCACTCCTCTTTCTAATTTTATCACAAAACCTAGATATCTACAATGTGTTTGTGCTCAAATTTTGAACATATTATTACTATCATAAAAAGATTACAATATATATAAAAGAAAGAGAGGTGCGACAATATGAAAAGATTTCAACCCGTTAAAAGTGATAAAATAGTCATTACTATACGAATTGAAGACTATAGAGTAGAAGAACTTGATAAAATCGCAAGCAAAATCAATATTAGTAGAAATGAACTCATAAGTCAGTGCCTAGACTTTGCTATAAAAAATATAGATTTTAAAGAGGTTAAATCAAACAAAAAAAGCAATTAGCATATAACTAATTGTTTTTTATTGTATTACTTAACCTCAACACTATTTTTCTTTGTTCCGTGTATAAAAGTATTCAGGATGCCCTGGATCAATGACTACCTTTTTTGTTGCTCTTTCGTTCATATTTATCACCTACTCTAGTATATGAATCAAAGATATTTTTGACATAATAGTATGTATTTGATGTAGAAGAATTCTATAGACAAGATGCGTTCTACTTTTTCGCAAAATATTTTGCAATTAATATCAAAGAAAAGACTATTGATTTTAATTATCAATAGTCTAAAACAATGCGTATTTCCTCTATATGCTATTATCTAAAAATTGCAATGGTACATTTTCCACTCTTGTTATTAAAAGTTGCGCTTAATCTTTGTCCATTTTTTTCTACCCATGTATATATACGTGAGCCTTTTGATATACTGGTTAAAGTTCCTTCTCCACCAACTTTTTTAACAAATTCTTCATAAGTGAAGGAACCATTGTTTAAATCTTTTTTCAGATCACTTGAAGACGGTAATTTTACGTCTTCATTTTTTATACTTTCTTTATCAATAGTCGCTTGAATTGTAATATCATCTTCGCCAGATTTTACAAAACTTATCCAGTTTTTAGAATCAAACTTCCAAATAGGATCACTCCCAATCATAGCATCTGTTGTAGAAGCAAAACCTATAATTTTATCGATATCTTCCATAGTATGTGTAGGTTCAAGCTGTTTCATACATTCTACTATAGTACAATTTCCTATTACTTTTTCTTCTTCCTTTTCATCCACTTCATTCTCTTTAGAACAACCTGTAGTAAAGCAAAGTACACACAAAATAGCTATAAATCCCAACGCAATATTTCTTAATTTCATCTTAATCTTTCCTCCTAATTTTATATAAAAAATTATATTACTTTTTTTAACTTTTTTCAATATATTTCTTAACAACTTAGTCTATAAACGAAAGAAAAAGCAAATGTCTTATTTCGCATTTACTTTTCTTTTTCTTATGATATAAACCGTAGAGCCAATGGTTGCTAATGCCCCTATAAGAGTAGCTATTTCTAATATATTTTTATTTGCAGATTTCTCTTCTTTTTCTTCTTCCAAAGGCTTATCTTCTTCAATCTCTTTATATGTTAATACATATTTTCCTAATCTATTAGATTTTATTATGATATAATCATTTTCTTTTGTATATTCTAATTTTTTAATTTCATTATTTTCCAATATCTCATATACTTCAATTTCTTTATCAAGATCTTTTATAGGAAGACTTATTTTAATTAAATCCTCACTATTTATTTCAAATTTACTATTTAATTCATCTTTTAAATAAATATCATAATATTCACTATTAGGACCAAATTTATCTTTTAATTCGCTAGGTATATCAAAACTTTCAATTTCTAATGTACCCTCTTTGGTTAAAGCATTCTTTGGTATTTCGACTTTAATATTATTTGAAATATAGTCTTTATATTCTATAGATGGATTTTCTTCAGATGGTGGATTTGTAGATCCAGGATTTTCTGTATCATTTGGCTGATTTGGCTTTCCAGAATTGTTTTCTCCTGGCTTATTGTTATTATCAGGTTTGTTATCCACATTTGGTTTATTATCGTCTGGTTTCTCATTTGGTTTATCAATATTTGGTTTATCTTGATTAGGCTTATTGTCAGTACTAGGCTTATCATCAGGTTTATTATCATCTGTGTTCACTTTTATTGAATCTATTTTAGCTATTAATTTACCTTCATTACCTACTTTATCATAAAATATGATTTCATATTCTCCATTTTCTTTATATACATAAGTTCCATTTCCTTCTTTAAAAGTTATTTCTTCGCTAGGATTTACAACTTTTACTGTTACTTTATCAGAACTTTTTATGTACTCTAATTCTGCTGTAGGTGCTACTTTATCTATCCAATTTACACTTGTATAAATCTTGCCAGTATTACCTTTATTGTCTGTATATTCAAATTCAAATTCACCATTATCTTCATAAATAAATGTATTATTACCATCATTATTCATGATATCATAGCCATCTTCTAATTCTATTTTAACTTCTACATTTTGGTTCGTTTGCTCTTTTGTTGAATAAATAATTTCATATTTAGGTAATTTCGCTATCCATGTTACCGTTGCTGTAGCTGAACCCTTATTTCCAACGGTATCTACAAATTCAAATGTAAAAGATCCATTTGTATTAAAGGTATACGTATTCTTCCCATCATTATTTGTTATAGTTACATTTTCACTTGGTTTTAATGTAGCTATTACAGGTTCTTCCGTTAGATAAGTAGTATTATATTCAAATTCTGCAGTTGGAGCAATCTTATCAATCCAATCTACACTGATTCTTTTCGTTCCTATATTTCCTAATTCATCCTCAAATTCTAGGTTATATGTAGCATTATCTAAGAACGTAATCGTTTTGCTTCCATCAGTAGGATTTTCTGCTATTTGTACATCTTTTGATAATATTGTTACATTTTTATTAAAGGTAAGTGTAGCTACTACTTCACCATTTGTTGGTTTGGTGGTATTAAAACTTACTTCTACTTGAGGTGGCTCTTTGTCTATCCAATCTACCTTTGCAGTTGTTCTCCCCACATTCCCATCTTTATCTACATATTCAAATGTAAATTCTCCATTTTTAGTGAACGTGTATGTCTTTTTGCCATCATTATTTGTTACAGTAATTGGTCTAGTTTCATTTACTAACTCTGCTACTACATTTTGATTCGTTTTTTTAGCAATGTTATAATTCACTTCAGCACGTGGAGTTTCATTGACAAGTACATTTTCATATAATTTAATTACTGATACAGTTAAAGATATGATTGGACCGTCATACACTTGAGTACATTCAAATTTTACATATTGAGCTTTCTTAGGTTCTGGGAAATCAATATGTTTTAAATTATTGTTATTTCCTATATTGTTTTTTGATGCAGCTAATTCCCAATTAGTACCATCCATACTTACATATATCTTAATATTTTGTGCCTTTCCATATGGTATTCCCCCTAAAAACAAGGCATTTTTATCTGGTACATAATCTAGTCCTGAAATATATCTTGGCTCATTTATTTTAATGGTTACATAAGCTGGCATTATTTTTTCTTTTGATCTCCAATACGTATTAATGTTACCGTCAAGAATATTATCTTTATTTCCTGATTGAGTTGCATTTACTTCTACTACGCTTAAATTTTTGGATTGAATATACCATTTTGTATCATCTACATTGTTTTCTTTAAAAGTAAAATATACTGGATCACTGGCGATCTGTGTACCTTTGGCAATTACTCTGACATAAACTCTTTTATTCCCATTAAATATAGGATTGGTATTTGCAAATGAATTCCATCCTTCATCGGGATTTAAAGACCATTCCATTTCATTTGTTACACCTATCATACGATCTTCTTCGTCATTAATTGTTACTACTCCGCTTGGGAAGGTTCTTTTTGTTATGTCTATCGTGTAGATATTTTCAGCTGTTAGAGGCAATCCAGAAATATGAATCTTAATATCATTATCTATATTAATACTGTCTATTTCTTCTTTTGTCAGTAAAGCTGTATGTTCATAACTTTCTTTCCATGTTTGTCCACCATCTAAACTATATTTCCATGTCACTTGCGTACTTTGTAATTGTTTTGATAAAATTATTTTTCCTGCATTTGCACCATCAAACGAGAATGTAGCAATTTCTGAATTAATTTCTCCAAGTAGCGCTTGTGCTACTATAGGGACTTCTTTATATTGTATTGTATTTTCCCCAGTTGCTTTTGTTGCTTGACGCAACGTTTGATTTTGTAGTAACATCATTTTACTTTTATATTCAGGAGAAGTTAATTTTGTTGCTAACTTACGTGTTAAATCATACATAGGAAGAGGCTGATATGTATAAACTTCACTAATTTCCTTTGCTAAAGCAATAATATTTTCTTCTGTTTTTGCTTCATCAGTAATGTATAATTTAACTAAACCTAGCCAAGCATCCCAGTTTATTATTTCTTCTTCTAATGTATCACGATAAATACGTTCCAATCTGGCTTTATCTGTTTTATAAATATCTTCAAGTAGCATCACAAATTCTGCTTCTTCATATTTTTCATATTCATTTTGCGCTTCTTGTGCTAGGAAGAAGTATGATGCTGATTTAATAGATGCTCCATTGGTTACCACTCCACTACTGAAATTTCCCCAGTCATTTGGCATTCTTGAATACCCTTGTGTGTTTGCCCAGCCAGAATCTACAACATTATACGCTAATTGCCATGCTCCTTTTCCTCCTACTTCATAGTAGTAAATATAAGCTGCATGTGCAGGTTGACCAACAACACTTGCTGGTACTCCCCACGATCCATAAAGATTAGCAGCTGTTTTAGAAAGACCTCCACAAACAGCTCCCTCCTCGAAAACAATCCATAATTTTGGCTTTCCTGCCTGATAAGTTATATTATAATCAGATAAGTTATATTTTTGGTCCCATTTTGCATAGTTTTCTTGGCTATAGTACTGAGGTCTATTATAGTTATAGCCCAATGTATATTTTATATACTTAAATGGATTAAAACGATCTGTAAGATTCGAATACCTTTTTAATGAATAATCGTGTAACCATTTTATTTCTTCATCATCAATATTTACATGCATTAACCAACGCATTTCTTCTACTGTTAAATTTTCAAATAATCTAGTAGAATAAAGCTGATTATTAGCATGCATTTCCTTAAATATCTCATATCTTACTACCGCATCTGATAACTGATTTCCACCAATCCATAAACCTATACTTGATGAATGTGTTAATGACAACGCTAACATCATTCTTAAGTACAAGTCTTTATATTTTGTTCCTAATGCTGTTAAAGATTCATTTCTTAAATCTTCTTTGTGCGCATCATACAAAGCACTTAATACTTGCAATGCTCTACCATATGTTCCGTTAGGGATACCTCCAAAAGTCCATAGTCGTAATGCATCTTCATCGTATAAAAACCATTTTAGCATTTCTAAATTCTTAGGATCATTATCTATAAAATCACGTAATTGATATTGTCCTACTCTTTTTATAAAATTTCTTTGTAACAATATAAGTTTTAAGTTGTTTTTAATAGGTCCAGAACTATAATTTGCCTTAATTATGGCATCAAAATCTTCTACTTTCATCATAGCATCATCATTATAGTCTGCTTTAACTAATTTACTGTCTGCCCATACAGCATGGTCTGATGCATTAGACCCATTATCATGCGCATACAATCTTAGATAATTGGCGTCTTGTATGTCTATTTTTGCATATCCTGCATTTGATGTTCCTTTTAAAGGCGTAGGATCTTCTGATGTTCTTAATGTCCACTCTTTTCCATCTACAGAGGTATAAATATAAAACTTAACGCCATTGCCTGTACCTTGAGCAGTTGTATTTAATCCATAATATGTTGTAAAATAAGCATAGTCTTTGTATTCTCTTAAATCATACTCTATCGTTGATGTTGCATGAGCCCATATTCCTTTTCTAAATACAGTTGAATAACCGTCCAACCTTAATATCAAAGATTCATTTGATTGGGTTTTATCAAAAGCTATATTTCCCCAACCTACTTGTGCTTTGCTATAATCTATATCTGATAAAAATAATACTTGATCTTTTACGTTTTCGCGATCAATTAATACATCCAATATTTGAGCATGACTATAATCTACATTAGTTGCAATTCCCATGATGGCTACTAGTAAAATAACACTAATTGCTAGGATGTAATTTTTCCATTTTGCCAATCTGTTCATATTTTTCCTCCTACAAATATTTCCTAATTGCTTTCTGATAATATATTACTATATCTCGACGCTTTTTTCTAGACCTTTTTATATCTCATTTGACCATTATTTTTTCTTGACAAATCCATTTATTTTCTATACAATATCTAAGCAAAAAGGAGGGTATATTATGGCTAATTATTGTTCTACGTGTTTTCATCTTGATTTAGAAGATTGCAAGTATAGTGAATATTACTGTTTACATCATAAAAAAAGGGTTAAAAAAAATGCTACTGCCTGTAGCGATTATGTTAATGAAGATAAAGTGAAGTCTTCTGGTAGTTATCAACGAAGTGGAATAGATTGCTACATTACGACGATTGTATGCGAAATCCTTGGATATCCTGATGATGCTGAAGTATTGCAACTCTTACGTGGATTTAGAGATAACTTTTTAAAACTAAATGCACAATTTTTCCCTATGTTGTATGAATATGACCAAGTAGGTCCTCAGATTGCTGAGGCATTAAGAAATGATGCACAGAAAAAAAGAATAGCCCTTGCGTTATTACAAGGATTTTTATTACCTTGTTCAATTGCGGTAAAAGCAGGTAATGCCCAAGAAGCTATAAATATCTATACAAATATGGTAAATATGTTAAAAGAAAAATACGGATTGATAAATATGGCAGTAGATTATTCTATTCAAGTTCCTTTAGAAGATTTAGGTAAAGCTAGAAATAGATTTCTAAATCCTGTTCCCAATATATAAAAAAAGAATGAAATAAATTTCATTCGCCAAACTCTACGAGTTTGGATTCTTTTGTGTTATCATATAAACATGAGTATTATTAAAACATTTAATTCTGAAAAAGAATTATATAATGAATATCCTAAAACAAAATATTTTAAACTCCAAGACATCTTTAATGATTATTGGGAGTATTTTTTAAATTATGCTGATAATAATGACTTAACTATTCGCTCTGTTGTTAAACGAGATGTAACTCGCATGATGCTTTGTAAATCTCCTTCTCTTGGATATTCTACTTATATTTGTCCTGATTGCAACAATGTTCTTCACGTCTACAATACTTGTAAATCTAGATTTTGTAATTCTTGTGGTATCAAATATGCTAAACAACG
>CAOOMX010000008.1:0-39899 GCA_948497845.1 uncultured Bacilli bacterium
TATAAACGAAAAAGAAGTAGATGTCAACTATTTTTGGTTGACATCTATATTAAAAAACACAATTTCTTGTGTTATTCAGTTAATAATGATTTTATTTTTTCCTCTAATAAAGCTTTTCTTTGCTCATAGAATACACCAAAGTTTGTAAATTCCAATGAGGTATCTGGAATATAGGCTTGCTTTTTAAATAAGGCTTTTTGATCCTCATTCATATCATTATAATAGTCTAATAATGACATATCACTTTTACTACCATTGCTTCTTCCTTCTAATAGTTCTAAATTGGGTAATTTATTGCGATTGCCTCGCCATATAGACCATTCTTCCAAAGTTATCTTTGATGGTTTATTTTCATTAAATCTCTCATACGGATGTAAATGATCTACTTCATATTTATATGCTTTATTCATCCAATCTAAACTTATATAGTAAAGAAATTCACTCGCTAAATGACTATCTTTTTCAGCTGATAATATATCTTCTATTCTACTATTGGTAACTCTAAGTTCAGTCATTTGATCTAATAAATCAATACATAACTCATAATCAAAATTGTTAATGTTACTTCTCATTTGTTGTAATTTAATTGTTGTACCAGATTGAAAATAATTGAATAGTACTGCTCTTAGTAAATATATTCTAATATCTTTTAAATGTTCATTATAAGATGGATTATAATATATGTAATATAGTATAGGTAATAAGACATTCCAACTGTTCTTATAATGCTCTATATCTATTTTTAGCTCTTTTAAAGTTTGCTCTAAATGAGTTAAAGCATTTTTAAATTCTGTCCAGTTTTCTTTTAGCTCTATTGCAAATCTTTGATTAATATTTGATTTTACAACATCTCCGAAAAGCATTAAGGCACTACGTATAATAAAGTCAGTTGAAAAACCTTGGTAATGTTCTTTTAAAAATTGTCCAAATTTTTCTTTCGCTCTTGGCCAGTAGGCTTCTAAAATGGACATTGTAATCTCAGCTTTTTTTAGGGTTTTTCCCCCACTATTAAAACGGACAAACATTTCTAAAGCATTGTCTTGGTTCATCTTGGTGATTAATGTATAACGAATTAATTTTTCTTCATGGACTTTTTCACAAAGCTTATTTAATATATCATAAGCATACTCTTTGCTGTTTTTAGGAACCAACTCTATCGCTTTTAATATGGCCTGTTCTCTAGTTTCTTCATTTCTAAATTCTTCTGCTACAATTCTTTTTAGCTCAAATTGTGTAGGACTTAATTTGCCAATCTTATCACTAAAACGAATATCATATGCTTTTCCATTAAACTCATCACTATCTAATTCTAATTGGTTCTTATTTAACTCAATTAATAACTTTGTATAAGCTTTGGCTCCACTTTTTTTACGTGCTCGATTAGGTCTTATATATGCTTCTCCAAATAAGGATAAGTAAAGCGATGTTAGTCGTTGTTGACCGTCTAATACTGCTATATTGGTAGTACTAGTATCTAAACTTTCTAAGTCATAATTTGCACTATCGGCTGCCTTTCTGCTGTCAAAAATGACTTCTTTTAAAAAGGAACAAAAATATGTATCTTCCTCTGTATTTGTTTCATCTACTTGCCAAAAAAGAAAGGTTGAGATGGGATAATCTAAAAGAATGGAATCCCATAGTTTTTCTATTTGTTTCATGTTCCATACATACTGTCTTTGAAACGCAGGCATTACATAAACCTTATCTTTTATCATTTGTAACGCTTCATAAATAGTTATCTTTTCATCCCTTAATTTACTTATACTCTTTTCTGTCATTTGTTACATCTCCATCTCCACTTACAGGTATTTCATCTCCTAAAACAGTTGGTTTAGGTTTAAAAATTGTTTTTATAAAATCTTTATCACGGGCTAAGATTTCTCTTATTTCTCTATTTAATGCTCCATTATGCTTTCTTATATCTGCTTTAACCCCATAAGCTTCTATTCCTAAACATTTCGCAATATATAAACTACGATATAAATGATACTCTTGGGTTACGATAATTATTCTTTGCGCTTTGAATATTTCTTTAGCTCGGTATATACTGTCATATGTTGAAAATCCTGCATGATCCATAAAAACAACATTGGATGGCAGCCCCTTTTCTTTGGCATAATTTTTCATGGCATTTACTTCATCATAGCCTTTTCTTCCATGATCTCCACTCATAATTATCTTTGGTGCAATCCCCTTTTCATATAGCTTTATTCCTACTTCTAAACGATCACTTAAAATAGGACTAGGACCATTTTCATCTACTTTGGCTCCTAAAACTAATATACAATCTATATCTTGAACAGTTTTTGCTTTAGCTTCACTAATTATTCTTTCTTGCATAATATCTTTAACAAAGTAATTCACCGAAAATGTAGACGTACAACCTAATACCAAACCACTTATGATAAAAGGAATTAAAAATCTCTTCTTTTCCACTAAATTCTTTATATTATATAAAATAAAGAAGTATATTGGTAGTATAAAAATAGCATAACTTACCCATTTATAAGCAAATATAGTTCCTATAAAACAAATAATTATAGGGATGTTACATATAAATGTTATATTTGTCGATTTTTTATCTATTTTTTTTAGCCATATGTTCATGAGACAGAAGAAGCAGAAAAAATATATTATTTTACCCGTCATGATTACCTCTTTTATTTATTATAACATATATATTTTTAATAGTAAATTAAGCATTTTCTCTTACTATATGATAACTTAGTTCAATTAAGTCTTCAATTAATGATATGTCCGCATTTGCTGTTAAAGCGATTGTAATCCAATTTTTCTTATTCATGTGATAAGCCGGATAAAAGGTTTCTTTATCAACTAATTCTTCTATCTTTTCAGTTGGTAATTTGATGTTTAAAATATCTACATTTCCTTCTTTGTCTACTTTTAAACTCTTATAGGAAAGATCCATCATCACTCCATACCATTTATCATTTACTTTTAAGGTACATGCACTAGGTATTTTCGGCCATGGATAAATAGGAGTAGTATTATATCTTTTTTTGACAAAGATAAGAATCTCTTCTTTTATATTCTTATTCTTTGTACAATTCTTAATTATTTCTTTTTTTAAGTCATCAACTGTATTTCTAACTTTTATTACATATGCACCACTGGCACTTTCTATATAAAAGGGCATATATATTTCCTTTGTTTTTATATCCTTTACTTCAACTCTTACATCATTATCTTCAATAATAAAAAAAGCCTTTAAAAAAGAATTTATATTCTTTTCATAAACATATCTATTCTCTTTTTTAAAAAAGCCAAAGTCTTTTAAAGCTATTATGTCCCACACAAATTCATTTGCTTTCATAATTACTCTTTTGGTAAGTCTATATTTTCATAGCCTTTTAAATCATATACATCATATCCTAAGTCTATTAATATATCATAAGCTTTTTTACTTCTTACTCCACTTCTACAATATACTAAAATAGCCTTACTTTTATCTAAAGAAATAGAGGCATCTATTCTATCTACAGGTATATTTATAGCTCCTACTACATGGCCACTTTCATATTCTTCTTTCGTTCTTACATCAATAATCTCATAGTTACCAGCTTCTATAATACTAATTATGCTATCTACTTCATTTTCTTTCTTATTGCAGCCACATAAACTAAGCATAAGAAATGCTATTATCATTATTTTCTTCATTTACATCTACTCCATATTTTTTATTCTAACACATTTTCTTTATTTTTCTTTCATATTTTCTAATAAATCATATAAAAATAATCGTATTATATACTTCTTATAGTTGTTCTTCTTGCACTTATATTCTTCAATATTATTTTCATTATCAACAATAATATAATTTATATCCTTGTTTTTCATATAATTCATTAATATTTTATCTTTTTTAATGCTCTTTAATCTCTTTCCATCATTAAATATGATTATATGCTCTGGAAATAACTTCTTAAAAAATATATATCTATTCTTCATTATAAAAATACCTACTTATTAAATGCTTAATTCGAATATTATCACAAAACTTATAACAATATTGATAAGTCATCAAAGAACAGAATGCACCATTGTAATTCATTTTTTTCCTATTTAATCTATATTTAACTTCTTTAACACGCTTTTTTATTTTCTCAAGATTACTTCTTTTTAATCTAATTATTGTTTTATGATTTATTACTTTAAATGTATATCCTAAAAAACTAAATCCTTTATTTACATTTACAATCATTGTCTTTTTTTCGTGGGCTAATAACCTATATTCCTTCCACAATTTTTCTTTTAACAGTTCTTTAGCTTTTTTTAATTTCTCTAAATCTGGGGATATAATAATAAAATCATCCATATATCTTACATAATGCTTTAATTTTAAATCATGTATAATAAAAATGATCTAGTTTATAAAGATAATAAATGGATAAAAATTGGCTTGTCATATTTCCAATGGGTAATCCCTTTTTATATTCATATCTTGGAATATCTATATTTTTGTCTTTCGTTATTTTATCTATGGTTTCATTTATATATGGCTTATTTGTACTATCAATAATTTTACAAATAAGATCATATTCATCTTCATCTAATTTATCTATTAATAAAGACTTTAATATATCATGATCAATGGTATAAAAGTATTTTTTTATATCTATTTTTAAACAATACATTTGCTTATATTTTT
The DNA here is from genome assembly GCA_948497845.1 of uncultured Bacilli bacterium. Classification (GTDB taxonomy): domain Bacteria; phylum Bacillota_I; class Bacilli_A; order RF39; family UBA660; genus Onthocola_B. Next base: position 4,670 of record CAOOMX010000008.1, read on the forward strand.
TATTTTCTTCAATATACTCTATTACATTTTTTATAGCAGACTCTGTTCCCATACCTTTTCTTGTAGCGCAATTTCGTTCATCTAAATATTTTGTTAACTTTCTTTCTAAATAATACCTTGTTAAAAAATGATTTACAATTCATTTTACACTATACATATAACATCTTATTTATTTTTAATAACTCTGTAGCTTTAGCATTACATTGTTTTTCACTGATATATTTTAATTTATAAGCCCTTTCAATATAAAAATCTTGTTTACTTCGCTAAAGCTTCTATCTGATATGTAAGTGACTAATAATTTGTCTAAGTCTAAAAAAAGCCTTAATCGCTTTTAATATTTGAAATTTATTCTTGTTTAAACTTTCCATCTTCTAAGCACCTAAGTATCATTTCAAGCTCTTCTGTTGAACAGGCATCAATCATGGTTTTAATCCGGTTAATGCGTTCTTCTATGGCTGTATTCTTCACCGCTTTTTTTAAGGCATTCGCATAGTTTTTTTGTATTCCTTTAAAACTTACTACTATTTCATTTTTTTCATATACTTCATAACTAATGCGCTCTTCTTCTAACTTGGTTTTTACTTTTAAAAATGCAGATTCTGGAAAGCCTACACTTTGTCTATGTTCTATATATCTATAACCTAGTAATTCATGTAATACTAAACCATCGTCCCCAAACGCATTATAAAATTTCCCAGCTTTATATAGGGAAATACAATTGTTTTTTCTCATTTCTACTTCCTTTACTTTTTAATATTTTTGCCAATAAAAACAATACGTCGTTAGGGAGACTACTTATAATCTCCCGTACGTATTTTTTATTCGGATATCTAAATATCCTGGATATTCTTTGTCCTTCACTTCGTTTTCATTAAGCATAAAAAACAAGCAAAAGTCTTACACTTACTCACATGTTTTCTTTTTATAAGAATACCCCTTAAAATATGTAAAAGTTGAATTTCAAATGAGAAACTCTGTTTACCATGGTTGCTTGATGAAGTTTTTCCCACATAATTTCTTGCAACCAATGAAATTATGTTTATATGTATTAACGATAGCTTCTCCAACTACTACTATCGGAAATACCCTTTTAACCATTCCCCTTTAATTAAGGCTTTTTGCCTTTTATTTAAATTTTACTATTACACGTTATTTATTATTCTGCTGGTTCTACATTCGTTGCTTCTTCTTGTTGTATTAATAATTTTGCTGTAAAAGCTTTTCCTGCATTTTCTACTTGATTTGATTCTAAGTTTACTAATATTAATGTAGCATTCCATTCTTGACTTGTTGCAGCCTCAGATCCCGCTGTTATTTCATAAGTATCTGCTATTGATATTAAACCTTGTGCTGTTGTAATATCAAATCCGCTTATATCCCCTATTGTTACATAGTTTAATCCTTCTGCATTAGTAAGTGGTGTTCCATCTGGTGATGTTATTTGTAATATAAGTTCTGCTGTTGATTCTTCAGTTGTATAAGTAAATTCATTTTTTAATATATCCAAATACACATAATAATTATACGTTGCACTATTTGTTGTATTATTAGCAATTAATTCCGCTTTTGCTGTTGTTGTATCTGTTAAGTTTCCTTTTCCTAATGCAAAGTTTTCTTGGTTTGCCACGATACTAATAGCCTTTCCAGCTGTAAATTTTAATGAATCGGTTGTTCCCGTATTAGCGTTAATATCTGTTCCTGTTCCTTCTCCCATTTGTACTGTGAAATATGCATATGTTGCTCCAACGATACATCCGATTAATGCTAACACTGCTAACCATGTTAGAAGTAATACTTTTTTATCATTAGACTTTGTTTTCTTTTCTTCTGTCATTGTCTCTACTCCTATCTTTTATTCTTTTTAATTATCTCAAAAGTGCCAAAAAAAAACAAGCTTTTTTTTGTTTTTTTGTCAAGTTCTTACATTTCAATATCTTTTTTATTATCTTTTAGGTATTCGCGCATTATTAAATATATGTTCTAACATTTCATCGGGATAGTTTCTATCTAGAAATTCATCCATTTTATTGGTGGCTACTATAGCTTTTCTTCTTTCGCTTTGCCTCAAACACGCTAAACAGCTTATTGTACAATCTAATGCTAAAATGATGGCAAATAGAATAGTCAGTTTCTTTACCCAATTATTGTTTATATAACTTTTCAACTTTATAATTAATGGATATATAAATATATAAAATACCAATCCCATTAAACCCCAAATTGTGCAATGATATAAACTTGTTCTTCCTAGTATATTATGTGCATATCTTGAATAATCCCATGATATCGTTCCAAAAATGGCCTCTTGTAAAAAAGAAAATATGTATTCTACTAAGCCACCCATCAAAAAACTAGCAAAAAAAGCCATTATTATACTTTTTATTTTTTTATTGCCTTTGAATTTAGAAAAAATCCAACAAAAGCACACTAGTCCCATCCCATATACAGGAATTAATGGTTCATAAATAAGACCCTTTCTTAAAATATGATGTCCTCGAAAAGTTGTCAAAAGATTTTCATGCACAAAGCCTAACAAACTTCCTAGCATGAATATCCAGAAAATAAAGATCATTTTTTCAACGTACTGCTTTTTCATTTACAACTTTTCCTTATATTTATATATTATACCATTACTCTTTCATAAATGGAAAGAAAAAAATACAAGAAAGAAGAGTGCGCCTTGAAATTTATGATCTTGCTGCCCCATCAACAGATAAAATAACGCCTGTAATATAGCTAGCTAAATCACTTGCTAAAAACAAAAAGGCATTTGCAATATCTCTAGGTTCTCCAATTCTTCCTAAAGGTATTGTTTTTATCAATGGCTCAATCATTTCTTTTGGCAATTTAGCCACCATATCTGTATTAGTAATGCCAGGAGCTACAGCATTCACGCGTATGTTCGATGAAGCTAATTCTCTCGCTAATGATTTTGTCAAACCATTTACAGCAAATTTACTGGTAGGATATCCTACTCCACTAGGTTGCCCATAAATGCTTACCATTGAGCTTGTATTTAATATAACCCCACTCTTCTTATTTTTCATAAATGGTACTACTTCTTTGGTAACATTAAAAATCGCCTTTACATTTAAACTCATTATGTTTTCAAATTCTTCTGCTGTTGTTTCTTCAATCTTTTTATTAGCAGATATCCCTGCATTATTAACTAATATATCTATTGAACCATATTTTTCATTTATTTCTTCAATCACTTGTTTTATTTCTGTGGGATTGTTTAAATCAGGATAATATCCTTCTACTTTTATACCTTCTTTGGCTAAATCCGTTATCGCTTTATTTACTGATTCTTCTTTAGATCCAAATAGGATAACTTCCGCATGATTTTCTTTAAATGTTCTTACTATTTCTAATCCTATTCCTCTTGTTCCCCCTGTTACAATTGCTACTTTATTTTTTAACATTTTCTTCTATCCTTCCTTTTTTTCAAAAAATTCTTTTCCTGCCCCACACCTTGGACATATGTAATCGTCTGGTAAAGTTTCTCCAAAATATACATACCCACATAAAGTGCATACCCAAGCTACTTTCCCTTCCATTGTATTCACTTTTAATAATTCATCTTTATGCTCTTGATAATAACCACAGCTCATAGGCTTTTTATCTTCAAATACTTCTGCTTCTTTTAATCTTCCTATGATTAAAAGATGCGTATCCATATCTATTCTATCAACTATTTCACATTCCATATATCCAATTGAGTTTTTTACAATCTTTATTTCATCTCCTGTAAAAAGTTCTTTATTGGCAAATTTATCTATATCTTTCATTGAATTTAAACCAAAGGTCTTAATAATTTCACCATCAGCATCTTCTGCTAAAACCGATAGAATAAATTTTTCATTCTTCTCTAACAATTCCCTCGTATAATTCTTTTTCATAACAGCCACAGAAATAAGGGGTTCTTCTGATGCACTTACTTGTGAAACTGCATCAACAATACAACCACCATTATTTGTAGTTAAAACATATACTCCTTGTGTTATACTTCTTGTTATTTTTTTATTTTTCATAATCTACCTCATCTTTATTATACTGCTTCATTTTGAATCTTTCTATTTATTTTTCTTCATAAGTCCAAATACCTAATTGTCCGTTTACTTCTATTGGAGTTTCAAGCATCTTTATATCTTCTAAAATCCAAGCATACCTACCCACACTATAGTTACCACTAATATACTCTTTGTGGTTCTTTTTAACTTCTTCAATTAAATCTTCATCCATATACTTACAATCAACTAACTTACACTTTGCTATAATATAACCATATTTAAAATCTGTATCTTCTAATAAATCTAATTGCTCTTTATATTCGATATAATTTTTTTTCGTTATTTTTTTCTTACTCGCATGAATATAGAGTTCTCCACGATATTTCGTTTTCCAACTCCTTGTTTCAATGCACTTCACATTTTCTTTTATAAGACTCGCCCACGGCTCTAATAAACTTATTACTTTCATAGCTATTCACCCATCCTCATTATATACTAAAATAGGATGTTTTAAAATGCTTTTAAGAGAAAAAGCAGGAATATAATTTTTTTAGTGATGTTTTACTACTTTTAAATACGAGATAAAATTTTAGAAATATGATATAACATTTGATGAAAATATATTTTGGACATTCTAAACCTTTTGATTACGAAAACGAATCCTATAAAGTTATTGAATAAAATAAATGTTTACAACTAAAAAATTTCACCATTCTTATTATATATCAGATATAATTTTTTTTAGTCTTTCAATAAATTCCTTTTTGTTATCTAAAAGATAGTGTAATTCTTTTAAATAATCTTCATATTTTTTATCTTCTACAAAAAATTTAGAATAACCATCTTCACCAAATTTTTTTAACGCATGATTATAACACTCTTCAATTGTTTCTTCGTCACTTAATTCACTAAAATGTTCAATACTATATAAGTAAATTCTTCTTAATGATTCATCAACATCTATATTTCTATCTGCTGAAGATATTAGTTCACCATAAATACTTCTTGGCATTCTATTTAATGATGCTCTATGGTCTTCTATTGCCTCTCTCATTATTTTTAACTGGAGCTCATCAAAAAAGACTTTTAAGTTTGTATCATTATACATAATTTGGGCAGAAATAATTTCATGATTTTTATAATCTATATAATATCCAATATCATGATAGGCTGCAATCACATATAACATATTAATATCTATATCTTTATTTTTACATAATTCTAGACATCTATTAATTACATAATTTATATGATCAATTTGATGGCCTTTTTCATTTCTTTCATATTTTGGAAATATATTATTTTCAATATATATTTTTAATTCACTATCTATAATCATAAAATACTCCGTCTTTTAGTCAAAATTCCTAATCACCATATATTTTGGCATACTATCAAAATATATGAGGATTCATAATCATTATGATAGTAATTATAAAAAAAGACTTTTGACAAGTCTACTATATAAAGTTCGAAAAAGCTCGAACAAATTTCCCAATGGTAGCGACGGGGAGATTCGAACTCTCGACCTGCCGGGTATGAACCGGATGCTCTAGCCAACTGAGCTACATCGCCATTTCATAAAGCATCTTTATAATAACAAATATTTAATATTATTGCAAGTGCTTTTTTGAAATACCAATAGGCAAATGTTTATATTTTATTCCAAATATGGGTATTTGTTCTTGTCCACCTAAAAAATATTTTATTTTTTTGCAAATTTTAGGCTTTTGAACCAACACCACTTCTTTAAAGCACATATGTTATAGTAAAGGAGGTGATAAAAGATGAACGTAGAAAACAACAACCTAGACTGTTGCGACTTATTTAAATGTATTGTAAGGTGCTGTCCTGAAGGACCTACTGGTCCTAGAGGTGCAACCGGACCTACTGGACCTCAAGGCGTTACTGGACCAACCGGACCTCAAGGTTTTACTGGACCTACTGGACCTCAAGGTATCACTGGACCTACTGGACCTCAAGGTGTTACTGGACCAACCGGACCTCAAGGCGTTACTGGACCTACTGGACCTCAAGGTGTTACTGGACCAACCGGACCTCAAGGTATCACTGGACCTACTGGACCTCAAGGCGTTACTGGACCTACTGGACCTCAAGGGCTTAGCGTAATTGGACCAACCGGACCTCAAGGTGTTACTGGACCTACTGGACCTCAAGGTATTCCTGGTCCTACTGGACCTACTGGTCCATCATTTAATGAAGCAGCTATGGTTCATGATGAAAGTGAATTACAAGTGCCAAGTAATGGAGTTATTCGTTTTAATAATACGAATTTAAGTAATGGTATAACTTATGATCCTAATACTGGTGAATTTACTATTCCTAGCAATGGACAATACATTATTCATTGGTGGGTAAATGTTAGAAACAATAACACGCTAACAAGAACTTGTGCTCCGCTTGGTATTGAACTACATAAGTTCTGGCCAAACGATGAATTAATCGCTCACTCTTCTACTCATAATCGTCTGTTCTTTAATGATACAGGTACAATCGTTGGTAATGCTATATTTAATGCTCAAGCAGGGGCTACATATAGATTTATCAATTCTTCTCCTGTTGGAATCGAATTAGTACCTAATGACTTATATTCAGCTGCTGTAAGTATTACAAGAATCAATTAATCCCAATAAAAAATCATCCTTTTTTACAAAGGGTGATTTTTTTATTATTTTTCTTCAGCAGTTCTATCTTTAATCCAGAATGGTCCAAATTCTATAGCTTTAAAACTGGTTCTTTGATAATTAATTACTTTATATCCTAGGCCTTTACATTCTGTTACAATTCCATCATCATATTTTGTTGTCTTTTCTCCCCAACAAAATTTAGGTTCTTCTTCATTTCTTACTTTCACATAATCAGTAAAAACGATTATCATCCAAACAATTAAAACAATCCATAAAGCAATATTGATAATTCTGTATACCAGTCCTCTTTCATATTTATCTTTCTTTTCTTTTGGTTTTACTTCAACCTTTTTTTCAACTTTTACTTCTTGTTCTTTTTTTACTGGTTCTTCTTTAACCTCTTTTGTTATTTGCTTTTCTACTACTTCCTTTTTTTCAGGTTGCTTTGTTTTCTTTTTCTCTGCCATTTTTAACTCCCTACCTTTCTAAAATCCAAAATCATTATTAATTAATTTTTTTAATACTTGATTTGGAATTTTTTGTCCACATACTGCAGCTGATATTGCATTATATAAAAGTCTAACTCTTAATTTATCTACATCTGTCATATTAGCAAACTTAAGCAACATAGGATTACTCGTTTCTAATAATAGATAAATTTCTGCTGATGAAGCATGGAATATTACCGAATGTGCTGTAACTGATTTATATGGAACTGTCGTAATCTCTTTTCTCATTCCAAAAGATTGTGTATTATCAAATAAAACTATTTTTTTATCTGTAATCATTCCATGATCTTTACCAACTTTGTATACAGCTAATACTACTTCATCATCATAAATATAGTCTTTTACATAGGCTGGTACACTTTCTGCCTCTAAAGCTTTTGTAAAATTAAAATCTCTTGTAACTTCTTTGTATCTTATATAAGCCATTTTACCACCTACTTAATTTGATTATAGCACAAAATCTTTTTATTGTGTTATTTTTTTATTATTTGTATTTTTGGGTGAAAGAAAAACAAAAAATATTTCTACTTTTTGTTTTATCTTTTATTTTTCCCAATAATATTTTTCTGTCTTTTCATTACCATCTTTGTCAGTGTAATATACTAAAAAATATTTATTGCTATTATTTGCACTGGTAATCTTTTTGCTAAATCCTAAAGCTAAGTATTCGTTACCTTCTTTACTAATGTCTGAAATTGTATCTTTTAATACACTTTCATATCTAGCCTTTTGAAAATTCCATTCTTCATCATATCGTTCAACTTTTGTTATGGTATTAGTTTTACTAACTATTTTTAAACCAAATTCACCATGGCGATATACTGCTAAGTCTTTGCTATTTACTTGTGCATCTAGATGCCATGCTTTTTCTAATCTCGTCAATAAAATGCCTTTTTCATTAACACATAGTTTTAGAACATAAAAGTCAACATTTATCCCAGCTTCTTCTAAATCTTTTAGACTATCTTCTGTTAAATAATTTCTAACATTTGTACCACTAGCTAAAGGATATTCTCCTTTTTTATTGGCTTTTTTCATAACATCTGCTAATGTACCATCTTCATCATCTTTAAATGTTATTTGTACTGTTTTACCATTTACTTTGTATTCAGTGAATTCTCTATCGTCTGCTCCACCATTTTCTTGACGAATATAGTTTTCTGGTAAAACATATAACGTTGTTGTTGATGTTTGAACCCATCTATATTTTGCATAAACTTCTAAATTTCCTGTAACTATTGTTGTTGCATCAAATTCTTTGTCATCTTTTGTTTTCCAATCAATAAATCTATAGGTTAAATCATTATCTGTTACATCGATTGGCACAGTTGGTATATTAACCGTTTTTCCATATTCAACATTTTCAACTTTCGCTTCAACAATTTCATTTTCATAGAAATCATAGAATGTAACTGTATACTTACGTTTAATAGATTCATATGTAGCATAAATATCTCTATCTTCTGTTACATTTTTAAGATTTCCTTCCCATTTGATAAAACGATAATCAAATTCAGCAGTTGATGCTTTGCTTGGGTTTGTCGCAGGTGCAATTGCATCTTCATTTTGAATAACTTCTATTGATTTATATAATTTATCTTCATTATAGAAATTTACTGTATATTTTTGTTTTAAAGTTTCTGTATAAACAGCTTTAAAAGTCATGTCTTTATCTTCAACCACTATACCAGCTTTTATTTCTTCGTCTGTTATTACTTTATTATTTAATACCCAATGACTAAATGCATATGTTGCTTCTCTTGTTTCATAAGTCATTACTTTTTTATCAAATACTTCTGTATCTATTATTGATCCTTCTGACTTTTTGTATGTATCTATTGTCATTGTTCCAATAGCATCATTTGGATATTCTACATAAATTTTTCTCGTATAACGATCTGCAATACCATCGTTATTCTTATCTTCTTCATATGTTACTTGACAAGTAGTTGTATCTTCAACTTCACTTACAATTACTTTTAATAAATCATTTGTAAATTCTGCTTTCGCATGATCACATGTAACACTTGCATGATCTATAGTATAGCCTTCATTTATTTCTAAAATAAATTCTGTACCATTTTTATATAAAACTTCTGCCTCTTTAGGAGTAGATGTTCCTCCAGCAACGTTCATTGTAACCATAAACTTATCTTCTTTGTCTGCAATTCCATTATTGTTTTCATCGATTAAGTATGTTACTGTAACTGTTTTATTTTCTTGTGGCATTGTTCCTTCTACTACTTTTGGATCTGCAACATAACCATTCTTTTCTGGTGCAACAAATCTATAATCTGTATCAAATACTATTTCATATTCTTCTTTTTCTAAAACTTCAGACTTGTCTTCCATTTCATATAGAATTGTTAAGGTATATTTTTCAACACTGTCATCAATTCCATCGTCATTTTTATCTCCATTTTTAGGTGTATATAGTACTGTAATTGTTGCATTTTCTGCTTTCATTGTATGGTTAATTTCACTTGGAGTAATTATATATTCACCATATAAATCTTTATCAGGTACTGGTGCTGTTTGTTTAAACGTTTCACCACTTACTAATGATACTTCTTTTGTATCAAACATGGCATTTCCTTTAATATTTAAATATTCTATTGTTAATGTATAGTGATCTTCTTTATCATCAACAATATTATTGTTGTTATTGTCTTTACCAAAGATTGCTTTTATTTCTAAATCACTTGTTACAACCATGTCTTTTATTTGCTCGCTTGTATAATCCGCTAAGTTAGTTCCATGGGCAACAGTCCATTTTTCAAAAGATAAATTATCTGTTGCATCTACTTTAATACTTGGTAATTTGTCCCCTATAGTTGTGCCATCTAAAACACTTATTTCATAAAGATTAGATGTATCATCTCCCATAAGGTGTGCATATGAATCATCTGTTATAAATCTTACTGTATGATAAATTTCTGTTGGATCATCATCACGTACTTCATTGTTATTTTCATCTTTAGCAAAGACTGCTTCAAAGGTCATATTGTTTCTTATAACCATATCTTTTACATCTTCTAAGGTAAGATTTTTATCTGGATCAGTCATTTGCCATTTATCAAATACTAATTGATCATCATTTAATACTTTTACTTCTACTGAAGGAATAACATCTTTAAATACTAATCCTTCTAATACTTCATATTCATATAAAGTATTTTCTAACTTGTAAGCATCTTCTGTTAAAAATGCTATTTTATAATATACTTCTTTGGAATCATAATCTTTTGTTCCATTCTCATTTTCATCCATTGCCCATACAGCATAGTATTGAACATTTTCACTAATTTTTAAAGTACTTCCTGGTTTTACAATTGTTAAAGCTTTTTCTTCTTCCATACTTGTAACTACTTTCGTTACAGGTACAGTGCTCCATCCTAAGAAAACTGCTTTTTCTAATGTAAAGGTATTTTCTAAAACAGTGTAAGTTTCTTTTTCTAAATAACTTCTGTCACTTCTTGGCGCTTCACCTTTTACATTTTCTAATCCACCATAATAACTTACAATATATCTTTGTTCAAGATCATCTCTTTCGCCATTATTATTTGCATCAACTGCATATTCAGCAGTAACAATTTCATCACTTGTTACAGATGTATAATTTCCATCCCATCCAATATGAATATATCCATTATGCTTAGGAGCTGTTGGTGTTTGCGCAGTTAGCCCTTCATCTACTGTTACAGTTGCAATTGTCTTGCCATCAATTCCGTCGATAAATGTAACAGTGTATTGGTTTACTTGTGTTGCTTCATCTTCTTCATTATCAGTATTCCATACAGTATTAACAGTAATGTTTCCAGTGATATTGGTATATCCTCTATCCCATCCTGCAAATGTTAATCCATCATGTGTAGGTATAGCTGGTGCAGTTGCATCCATTCCCACTAATACTTGTGAGGTTCCAATTGTTGTACCATCAAAAGTATCAACAAATATAACAGTATATGTTTGATCAAGATCATCTAAAATACCATTGTTATTAATATCTTGTCCATATAAAGCTACTACTGTTATATTTTCTGTAATACTCGTGAAGTCTGTAACTCTTATGTCATGATCATTTTCTAAATACCATCCTACAAATATTAAAGCATTATGCTCTGGGTCAACAGGCACAATTGCATCTTCCCCTACGATTACTTTTTGTGCGCTTATTTCTTCATTATTATAACTATCAATAAACACAACATTTCTTGTTGCTATTGCTTGATTTTGTGGAGTTCCACCTGCAAATGTTATGAAGCAAAACATAAACAAAAAGAATACCACAAAAACGACTATACGTTTTTTATTAAACATATCCATCCACTTCCTTTCTACATAGCATTTAAATCCCAAACGAATCTATCTCTTTTATAAATTCTTTTTTATTATAGCATAAAGCCTTTTCTATTACAATATGGATTTTTTTGCTTATTATGATTCGTTCAAGGAATATTCTTCTTTTTAAACAAAAAAATACTCTTTCATAACAAAGAATATTTTATTTTACTCCCCCAATAGAGGTTATTGGCCACATTCTAAAAAATACTTGCCCTTTTATTTGCTCTTTAGAAACTAATCCAAAAGTAGAAGTCCTACTATCTTCTGATTCTGGACGATTATCTCCTAAAACTAAATATTTATCTTCTGGTATAACATTATTAGGACACTCATTTTCGTGGCAAATATCTTCTAATGTAAAACCACTTGTTTCTATTCCTTCTTTTAGAAAATCTTCTTTATAAGGCTGATCATTTATATATAATATATTTTTTATAAATTTTATGTCTTCTCCTGGTAAACCGATAATTCTTTTTACATATGATTTACCATTTACTTTTACTGTTACAATTTCATTTCTTTTAGGTTTGGCTATATAATAGGAAAACTTTGATACTAAAACTACATTCCCTTCTTCTAAGGTTGGAAACATGGAATTGCCTGCAATAGGTTGAAAAGATACAACAAACATTAAAACAATCACTACAATACCAATTGTTACAATATATGCCCAACAATCTCTTAAGAATTCTTTTATTTCTCTTAAATCCATAATGTACTTTCCTTTCTTCTACTCTATTATTCTATCAAAAAAAAGAATATTTTAAAACTGTTTTTCTTAAAATCATTCTTAATAACAAAAATACATGATTTCTCATGCATTTACTTGTTCGGTTACTATTTTTCCATCTAAACTAAAACTTTTGGCATCTGTTATTTTTACTTTTACTATTTTACCAATATTGTCTTTTTCTCCAACAATATTTACTAATTTAAAAGTATCTGTATATCCACATATTTTATTTTCATCTTTTTCACTTACTTTAGTTACTAGTACTTCTACAACTTTTCCTATAAGCATTTGATTGTTTTCTAAAGAGTATTTATTTACCACTTCATTCAATCGTTTTAACCTTTCTTCTTTTTCTTTTATTGGTGTTTCATCCTCCATCGTGGCAGCCCTTGTTCCCGCTCTTGGAGAAAAAATAAACGTAAATGCTCCATCATACTTACAGTAATGTACTAAATCTAAAGTATCTTGAAAATCTTCTTCTGTTTCGTTTGGAAATCCTACAATTATATCAGTTGTTACAGATACATTTTTTATTTTTGCCTTTATTTTATCAAATAATTCTTTATATTCTTTTTTTGTATAACGACGATTCATTTTCTTTAAAATTGTATCACTGCCAGATTGTAATGGTAAATGAATATATGGCATTATATTATCATATTGAGCGATTACATCAATCATTTTATCTGTAAAATTCCAGGGATGAGATGTTACAAAACGTACTCTTGGAATTCCTATTTTAGCTACTCTTTCTAATAGATCTGCAAAATCATATCCTAAAGCTAAATCTGTTCCATAGGCATTAACATTTTGCCCTAATAAAGTTATTTCCAAATAGCCTTGTTCTTTTAAATATTGTACTTCTTCTAAAATATGTTCTATCTTACGGCTTCGTTCTCTTCCTCTGGTAAATGGAACAATACAGTAAGTACAAAATTTATCACAACCATATGCTATATTAATCCATGCTGAAATCTTAGAATCTCTACTATAATGAATATTTTCATAGACCTTATCACTGTTCGAATATACTTCTATTTGTTGTTTATTTTTTTCTTTAATTAATTGCGGCAATTCATTTAGGTTGTGTGTTCCTATAATAATATCAATATATTCATGTTTCTTTTTTAATTCTTCTATTTCTGTAGGAAGTTGCATTAGGCAACCACATAAACAAATAATTAAATCTTTCTTTTCTTTTTTTAAATGCTTACATCTTCCTAAATAACCATAGACTTTATCTTTGGCATTTTCACGTATTGCACATGTATTTAAAACAACGATATCAGCTTGCTCTAAAACTTCTGTTTTAATATAACCTAAAGATTCTAAATAATACGTAATTTCTTCTGAATCATGCACATTCATTTGACAACCATACGTTCTTAGAAAATATTTCTTTCCTTTATATATCGGAGCTATCTTTACTTCATCGTATATATATTCTATGTCTGTTTTTATTCTATTTCCTGCTATACATAAATCTGGTAATTGCATTCTTATTCACCTCGCAAATCTATTTTAGCATACCTATTAAAATTGTGAAAGCGGATTTTAACAGGTAGTGTGGATTTAAAGTGTAGAATAGAAGTTTTTTAAATGCAATAACATTTAAACAGGAATATATGTTTTTTCCTTTCAAATTTTTTTAGTTTTTAACCAAAACCCGCTTTCAATGACCATTCTACCAGAAAAAAATATGTTTTCAAGCGATTCGACAAAAGATGTCAAAACTTCCTTTTTTTCGACATACCACAAAAAAACAATAATTCCTTTTATTGTTTTTTCCCATCTATACTTACTATAAAGTCATAGGCATTGCTACATTCTTCTTGGGATAAGTCCGTTTCTTGTACAAGGTATTTTATCGCTTGGTCCCTACTTTCAAATTTCTTTAATTGTTCACTTACTTCTTTAAACTTTTCTATAACTTCTTTTAATTCTTTTTTCATCAAATTTCCCCTAACTATTTTATTTTTTTATAAATATTTCCACAAGATTTACAAGTAATGTTTACTTCATAATGCTCTAATTTTTTATCTAATAAAGTTATTAAAGGTTCTTCATTTTTAGAACAACATAATCTATTTTTTCGTAAAAGCATTTCATCACAACAACTCACTCCTGTTTTACTATCAACAAAATCAATTTGTACTTGTCCTTTACTTCCACAATTACATATATATTTTAAATCTATACAGTCATAAGTTGCATAACATAAGTACCCGATATTTTCATTACATTGATCACAATACATCCAACCACCATAATTTGTAGCTAATCTTGTATTTTCTAAACTTTTATTTCTTACTACTCTTGCCATAATTACTTCCTTAAAACGATTTTTACTTTTCCACCCATATAGCTTTGTAATGCCTTAGGAATATTGATAGAACCATCTTCATTTACATTATTCTCAATTACAGCAATCATCCCACGAGGTGAAGCGATGACTGTATTATTGAGCGTTGAAACTAAATAGTTTCCATTTTCCCCTTTGGCTCTTATGCTTAATCTTCTTGCTTGCGCATCCCCTAAAGTAGAACATGATCCAACTTCAAAGTATTTTTTTTGTCTTGGGCTCCAAGCTTCTATATCGCAAGATTTTACTTTTAAATCAGCAAGATCTCCACTACAACATTCAAGGGTTCTAACTGGTACATCTAAACTTCTAAAGAATTCAACGGTATATTTCCACATTTTGTTATACCAATCCATAGCATCTTCTTTTTTACATAAAACAACCATCTCTTGTTTTTCAAATTGATGAACTCTATATAAGCCTCTTTCTTCTAAACCATGAGCTCCTACTTCTTTTCTAAAACAAGGAGAATATGATGTTAGTGTAATCGGTAAGGTTTCTTCTTTAATAATTTGATCTTTAAAGCGTCCAATCATTGAATGTTCACTGGTACCAATCAAAAATAAATCTTCATTTTCTATTTTATACATCATTGCATCCATTTCTTCAAATGACATAACACCGTTTACTACATCACTTCTAATCATAAATGGTGGTACACAATAAGTAAAACCTTTATCAATCATGAAATCTCTAGCATAACTAATTAAGGCTGAATGAAGTCTGGCTATGTCTCCTGTTAGATAATAAAAACCATTCCCACTTGTTCTGCCAGCACTTTCTTTGTCTAATCCATCTAAAGCTTCACAAAGATCAGCATGGTATGGAATTTCAAAATCAGGCACAATTGGATCACCAAATTTTTCTACTTCAACATTTTCACTATCATCTTTTCCAAGTGGTACACTTTCATCAATAATATTAGGTATTACTAACATTCTTTTTTTGATTTCTTCTTCAAGAGATGTTTCTTTTGCTTCTATTTCTTCGATACGCATATTAATTTCTATCACTTGTCTTTTGGTATTAGAAACTTCGGCCATCTTTCCTTCACGCATCAAATTACCAATACTTGCACTTAAATTATTTCTTTTGCCACGTAAAGTATCAGCTTCTGTTTTATACTCTCTATACGTTTTATCTAATTCATATACTTCATCAACAAGCCCTAACTTTTCATCTTGAAATTTCTTCTTGATATTTTCCTTTACTAAATCACTATTTTCTCTTATTAATTTAATGTCTATCATTTTTCTCTTTCCTTTCTTTTACAAAAAAAGAACGATACCAAGGAGTCATTTAAGACGGTACCATCCTTTTCTTTTGCTTTACATAATAACGGCTTTTTACCGAGGTGTTTTTCACCTAACTCCAAAGGTAGATTCATTACATATTATTTCTTGTTTCCACCAACCACAAGTTCTCTATAAAATAATAACATAATTACTATTCCTTTTTCTTCGTTCTTGTCTTTATTATACTCCCTTTTTTTCTCTATGCCAAGATATTATTGTAATTATTTATTGTCAATATTACTAAAATTCATTTAGAATTTTAAATTTCTATTTTGTATAGGTCAAACAGTGTTCCTACTCTTGCTGAAACTTCATATGATCCCATTTCACGTATTTTCTTTATTTAATCATTAAATTAAGAAACCTTATATATTCGTTATATCCCTATTTTTTAAAAGAAAAGACCATTGACTTTGTCAACAGTCTGAAATTAGTATTTTTCTAATACAAATTTTACTTCGCAATTTTTTCAAAACGATATTTTTGACCTGTTTTATTATCAGGTCTTTCACTAATATCTTCATCTGACAAAAAACTTGATATAGGTCTTGTCCACATATCTTCTCCATGCTTATAAACAACCATTTCTTCTAAAGTTTCTGTATGAAGTGCAACAAACTCAACTTCCATCGTATCTCCCTTGAAGTGTTGCCATCTACTTTTTACTTCTATTTTTTCTTCTCTCATCTTTATTGCCTCTTATTTAAATTCTATCATATTTATAATTACTATACAATATTTTTCATATGTCCTAGTTATAAATACTTACTAAAAGCCTTTCTAGTAATTGGTTTTGAATAATAAAACCCTTGAATTACATCACTTTCTAATGTTTTTATAAATTCAACTTGTTCTTTTGTTTCTACACCTTCCACTATAGTCTTTTTCCCTAGTCTTCTGGCAATATATACAATATCATTAATAATATTTTCTTTGCTTTTTAAATTTGCTTTATCTAAAAATACCTTATCTATTTTTATAATATCTATAGGTAAATTCTGCAACATACTTAAAGATGTATAACCTGCTCCGAAATCATCTAAAGATACTATAAATCCTTTTTTCTTTATTTTTTCTATTATTTTTAATATATTTATACTTTCATCTATTGTAGCGCTTTCAGTTATTTCTAATTCTATTTTTCCTTTATCTATGTTGTATTTATCTGCTATAACAACATATTTGTCAATAAAATCTTCATCTACAAAATGCTCTTTTGATACATTTACAGATATACTAGGTACATTTAATCCTTCTTTTTCCCAATTAGCCATATCTTGACAAACCAATTCAAAAATATGTAAGTCTAATTTTATAATAAATTTGTTTTTTTCAAATAAAGGTATAAATTTATTAGGAGGTATAATTTCTTTATCTTTATGCCAACGTACTAACGCTTCTGCTCCTGCTAAAGATTCATCTTTAACATATATTTTAGGTTGATAATATACTTTGAATTCATTATTTAATATAGCTTTTTCCATATCTTTTTCTAATGCTTCTTCCATATTAAATGTCTGTTCTAATTCTTCATCAAAGATATAATAACTATTTCCATAGTAATTCTTACTTTTAGCATGTGCTATATATGCTTTATCTATCACTTTATTTATATCATGGTCTTTACTTTTTATTTTATAGACCCCTATTGAAAGATGAATCATTATCTCTTCTTCTTCAATATTTATTTTATTCATCGTATGAAATATCTTTTCTAATAAGTTTTTTATTTCACCATTATAAATAAAACTGGCTCCATATACATCTTTTGATAACCTACTCACTATACATTTATCTTTTAAAAGATCAGTCAAACGTTTTCCTACTTCTTTTAGTACTTTATTACAAAAACGATAATCATAATTGGTATTTAATACTTTAAATTTATCTATATCTAAAATAAATATATATTTGTTTTTATTATTACTATTTATAAACTTTAATCCATTTTCTTTGAAATATACTTCATTTCCTAACCCTGTAATAGCATCTATATAAGCTGTTTCATATAGTTTTTGACTTAACTTTTGATTTCCATAAAAGACATATATAAAAATAGCTATAATTACTATATTAATTATTAAACATAAACTTAAAGAAACTCCTAAAAAGGTTGTTAACTCTTTAGCTATCATATTATCTGGAGCTGTACTAATAACATACCAATTATTTATTCCTACTTTTTCATAGTGAACAAAATTAATTTGCTTCTTTGTTCCCATAGCAAAAGTTCCATTTTTGTTATTAATAATATCTTCTTTCATTTGTTCTATTTTAGCTATATCATTGTTTTTTTCTAATTGATATTCTTCTTTTATATAGGAAAAGAAATTTACATTATCTTTTGCTTTATCGAAAGAATCTATTAAAATTAAACCATCTTCATTAATTAAGTAAGTTCCCCCTTCTCCATTAAAGATTGGTCTTGATAAAATCTCTTTATAATCGGAAGTATTAATCGTTGCAAATAATACATACTTTTTATTATTAAATATAAATGTCTTAGCATAAATATTTACTTGTCCTTGACTTACTGTACTCGGTCTATTTTCAGATAAATATATCCCATCTTGTATAAAAAATTCTTCTATATTAGGATAATTATTTACTTTATATCCATCACTAGTTATACCATTTCCTTCTTCATCTAAAATAACTAATCGAGTAAAATGATAATTATCTAATTCATTTATAAATCGTTTAAATATATCATCAAGTGTATTTATATACTCGCCATTTATAAAATCAACCATTAATCCTACAAATTTCATTTGATTTTCTATAGATTGATGTAATTGTGATGCTGTTTGTTCACTAATCTCTGTTAAATTATCATATACATTTTCATAAGAAGTATTCTTTATAAAATGTATATATACAACGGATAAACTTAAAAAAATCGCTATTATAGCTCCGATTGATATGTAAATTATTCCTCTTTTTCTCTTATCCATCTTTTTCATCTTACACCTCAAGCTTACTTAATTGTTATTATACTAAAAAAGTATTTCTTTTGAAACACTTTCTTTATTCTTTTATGCTTTTTATATCTTTTAAATATCTTTGTAATTCTTTATCATCTTTATTGATATTTAAACAATGATTTATTCTTCCTTTTAATGATGCAATATACTGTTCTTTATTTTCTACATTTATTCTTTTCATATGATTTAAAAGGCCAAATTTCTTTATATAATACACTTCTTGTCGTATTCTTTTTCTATAACTTTTTTCTACTTGTAAACATTCATTTACTACAATACCAGTTACTAATTGTCCACTATTTTTATGATGAACTTCTATCTTTTGCTCATTTAGTAAATATCCTCTTTTTAATAATAATGTTCTTATATAACTAATAAGACTTCTTATATTAAAATCTCCAGAAAAAGTTAAATCATCGGAATATCTTGTATAATCTACATTTAATTTTTTACAATATGTTTTTACTTCTTCATCAAAATCTTTTAAAACAATGTTAGAAATATAAGAACTTGTCGGAGCTCCTTGCGGAACAAAATCATAAAAGGTACATAACTTAGTTAATAATACTGCTATACCATTAGGATAATAATCATAAGAAAACACTTTTCTTAATACTTCTCCAAAAGTTATACTTCCAAAAAAATCCTTAATATCTAATTTTACTACTATATTTTTATTTTGATGTATCTTAGCATTTTCTTTAATATTTTTCTTAGGCACATATGCACATGCTGCACTAGATACGGGCATTTTATTTAGGATATTTTTTAAAATCTCTTTTTGTATTTTCTTTAGGTTTCTTTTAGGAGCATAAATAGTTCTTTTTCCCCCATTTTTCTTTTTTATTTCAAATATTTCATAGTTATTTTCTACATGATTACTTATTGCATATAACTTTTTAATGAATTTTTCTGGTTCTTTTTCACAATAAAATAAAGAGAGTAAAAATGTATTACTTAATTCTTTTGTTAAGTACTTTTTCACTCTTACCACTCCCTATTAGCAATACCTTAATATATCTTAATATGAAAATGTAGATTAGTTAGCTTTGCTAACGGGATATGTTTAAACATATTATACTACTTTGAAATATTAAGATTTAATATCCATTTATTACTGGTCCCTTACGACTCGCAAGAGATAAAGAATTTCTTCTTTTAAACCGCTATTGCCATTTATAATCTATCAAATATTATTTTAAAAGTCAATTAATTACAAAGATCGTTATTCCATGAAATATTTTTTTTCGTAAAATATACTTTATTATTCATACATTTTATAATATCAAAGTCTTCTTTTTCATAAAGCATAGCTATAACTTCATCATCTTTTTTTATATCTCTTTTTTTAGCACTATCTAAAATATCTTCTAAAAAAATACGTTCATCTGTTAATACATAACTTAGTTCATATTTAGAAAAATTCTTATATTTTAAATATATATTATTTAATCCATATAAATAATACTCTTTATTTTTCATATATTCTTTTACCTCTAAGGTATCCATTGGTTCTACTTCATAAGTAAATGTTTGGTAATCCTCACCAGAATAATAAATGGTATCTGTTAAATGTATTATTACTTTTTCTTTTTCTCTTTCTATTTTTTCTACCTGTCCTATTACTAAAAAATCATCATATATACGATATGCACTTAAATCATTAAATGTTTTTATCCTAAGACTTATATTAGCATCAAATTTTACTACCCCATTTAATGCATCTATGTTTTCCTCATAGGGACTTAATTCAATTAAATCCTTTCCACTAATTTTACTAATTTTTCCCTTTATCTTTACAAACTTTTCTTTGTTCTTATGAAAAGCATCTTCAGGATCTTTTAAAAAAGCATTAATATCAATAGTCTTTAAAGCATCTTTACTACACATATATTCTAATTTATATCCATTGTCAAAAATACGTTTTTGACCACAATCATATATACGATAAGAAAAGCTATTGTATGTACTTACCTCATCACTAGATTTTACTTCATAAGCATATATCGGCACATGATTTAATTTCATTGCTAAGATATGATCAATCATATAGGTCACTCCTACTAATAAAATAGGTAAAATTAATAAAAATATAATATTTTTCTTTTTATATGTTGCATACGTTATAATAATGATGAACATGCCTATTGTAATCGCTATAAGACGATATAAGGAATAGGTATCTACACAAAAAGGTGTAATACATAAAAGAAGTCCAACGATTATACTATATATTCTTTTCATTATGACCTCCTTATATTACTGTTATTATACAACAATCAAGACAATAAAAAAAGTTGAAAATTACATCTTTCAACTTTTATCCTGTTATTTCTTTAAATTAATTTAAAGCGTCTTTTAATTTGCTTCCAGCTTTGAATGAAGCAACTGTCTTAGCAGGAATTTTGATAGCTTCTTTTGTTAATGGATTAATTCCTTCTCTAGCAGCTCTTTTCTTAGCGCTGAAAGTACCAAATCCAACTAATGAAACTTTTCCTTCCTTTTTTAATCCTGCAGTGATACCTGCAATAGTAGCATCTAATGCACGAGTAGCGTCAGCTTTAGTTAAGCCAGCTTCTTTAGCGATCATTTCTACTAATTCTGTTTTAGACATTTTCTTACCTCCCATACACATCTAATATTTGTTTGTAAAGATCATTGTCCTTACATAATAAGATTAGCAAATATTGCTTATAAAATCAACAAAAAATAGTAATTTGTGCAAAAATTACTATTTTTTGACTAATTTCTTGTAAAACTTTTTACTTAACTTTACAATTCTTCCTTTTTATCAGCTATTTTTTTAGTTATTTTCGTCTTATTTCCTTTTGTTACACTCTCTTTAATCGCATGTACATCTTCAATTAAAGCTCCAAAACCAGATATAAGTAAAAAACCATAATACGCTAGGGTAATTAAAACCACTGCTGTTAAACCAATCATAATGAATGCCAATAAAACATCACTTCTAAAGTTTTCTAATGAAGCAAAAACTCCAATAATGGCTAAAGCAACAAAAATAATTAGAAAGTATTTTTGAATTTTAAAAAATATCTTAGCAAATAATTTGATCTTTTTGCCTATTTCTTTATTAGAAATATTATCTTCATCAAATATTTTTCTTTCTTCTTTTAATGGTTCTTTTTCATTTTCTATTTCATCAAACATAATATTCTCTCCTTTTACCAATATGCTCTTGATATAAATAAATATATCTTAATCTTAATATAAATACTAGTCCTAAAAATAGACTATGTATTATATCAAGCATAAAATATTTATCAAAACCATATTCTGCAAATATAACTATATAATCAATCATATAATAGCCTAAAACACTTATACATATAACATTAAATATATTTCTATTATCTTTTTCTGTTGCAAATACTTTTTTATTTATCTCTTCTTTGGTATCCAATACTAATACCCAGTAAAAGAATGATGCTACTGTTATAATCATAAAAAGACTATTTAAAAAATCTAAAAAAGAGGTTTGTTCCGCTAATAGAAATAGAAAAGCTACTCCTAAAACAGCAATACCAAATTTTAGTAAATATCCCATTTTTTGATTGATATAATTAAATTTTTTCCTTCCATACGAAGTTTTTATTAAACAAAAGTAAATTGTAAAAATACTTGGTATAACATACCCTAATATATGTATGTAATTTTTCCCTACTAGTACAAAGACAAATAAACTAAATACTAAATGTAATAAATATATAATATTATGTATATCTATTACTTCTTCTGGCTGTGAAAATATTTCTTTTATCTTATTCATAATATTCACCCATCTTTATTTTATCTTATTTCTTTTCTAAAAAGCAAATATCTTTTCTTTTATTGACACTCTTATTGACTTTATAGAAAAAAAGACAATGCATGTCTTTTAAATTACGATGGCAATTAAAGTATTAGATCCTTTATTCACTATTTTAGTTACTGTATCTTTTAGTTTATATCTTGTATTATCAGGCATCATACTTAATTTGGCTTGAATTCCTTCTTGAACAATGTTTTCTAAACTTCTGCCAAAAATCTCACTTTTCCAAATACTAGCTGCATCACTTTCATAGTCTTTCATTAAACGATTTATTAACTCTTTAGATTGTAATTCACTACCTATTATTGGTTCAAATGTCGATTCTACATCTACTTTCATTAAATGAATACTAGACGCTACAGCTTTTAATTTTACCCCATATCGATTACCTTGTTTCACTAATTCGGGCGTATTTAGTTTTAATTCTTTCGTTGTTGGATGAACAATTCCATATCCAGTGCTCTTAGCCATCTTTAAAGCAGCTTTAATGTTATCCATTTCTTCCTTATCTGCTCCATAGGATGCAAATATCTTAAGTAGTCCTGCTTTTGTAGTCACCATGTCTCCCATAATAGATTTTAATGTTTCAGTATATAATGCATCTGTACTTTCTAATGTAATGGTTACTGTTCCTGTTGAGGCATCTAATTCACTTATATAGGATTTGGCAATAATTTCTGAATCACTAAAATGCATTAATATATCTTCTACATCTTTTACCTTTTCAACACTTGTAACACTTTCTTTTATCTTTTCTATATAATGATGTTTAATTTCATGATTTGCCGGTAATACATGTACCCATTCTGGAATAGATACTTTGATATCTAAGACTGGAAATTCATATAGTGTTGTTTTTAAAATTTCCATAATTTCTTTTTCGTTCATCAACTCTGCACTTATTGGCATTACTGGTACTTCATAATTTTCACTTAATGACCTTGCTAAGGCAACCGTTTCTGTATTTGTAGGATGTATACTATTTAAGATAACTACAAATGGTTTACCAATTGACTTTAATTCATTAATTACTTTTTCTTCTGCATCTAAATAGGATTCTCTTTTTATTTCTCCAAAAGATCCATCTGTTGTAACTACAATTCCTATCGTAGCATGATCTTTTATTACTTTTTCAGTTCCTATTTCAGCCGCCTCTACAAAAGGAATCGCATCTTCAAACCATGGACTTTTTACCATTCTAGGATTACCTTCTTCGTCAACAAAACCATTTGCCTCAGGTATAACATATCCTACACAGTCAACTAATTTAATGTTAGTCGAAAACTCATTAATATTAATGTTTGCTCCATTTGAAGGCACAAATTTAGGCTCTGTAGTCATAATTGTTTTTCCTTGTGCACTTTGTGGAATTTCATCTAAACATCTTTTCTTTTCATATTCATCTGTAATATTAGGAACAATTAAGTTTTCAATAAAACGTTTTATAAAAGTTGATTTTCCAGTACGTACTGCTCCAACGACACCTAAATAAATTTCTCCATTTCCTCTTTTTGCTATAGAAGATATAATCTTTTCTTTTTCCATAACCCACCAATCTTTCTTTTTTCTACTTAACTCTATGTTTGTTTTTTATAAGTTATGCCAAAAATTAATTCCCATGGAAAAAAGCACAACAAGTGTGCTTACTTCATCAAAATTATACAATTATATAGATTTGTTGTTTCGTTTTCTAATATCTTATATATGTTAATTTTTTCCATGGCAGACTAATAACGTGTTGCTGTATAAATACCTAAATTGGGTTCCACAATTTTGTTTCCTAGATAATTAACATCTTCTTTGCGAAATGCTTCCACTTTTTCAGAAATTAATAACATATTATACGTATCACCTGTTGGATGGTTCACAACACGCAAGCTTCCCATATTTATTCTCCTTTCTTACATACTTTATTATAGCGCTATGTAAACGCCACCCATACCATCATAGTGGTCTTCAACAGATAAATCAAAATTTATGACATTACCATAACCAGCTGATGTGATATTGTACTTTTGTGATTGAGCTAATGTGACATTTTCAACCGCATGTTGGTAATTACCCCATACATATGGATTAATACCGGAAGGAACACCTTCTGCTGATATTTCTAACTCCAAAGCACTAATGCTATTATCCACAAGATTCATGGAAATACCAAATCCTTGGCTTGTTTTTTTCATGTTTCCACTTTTAGTTGTATAACTAATGTGATCATATGAATTTGAGCCTGATTTTATATATGATTGAAGCCCAAATTGCGTTCCCTCAATTAATGCTATATTTCTAAACCGAAAAGCAATAACATCATATGAACGAGCCGCAGGCATCTTTTTCCATTTAGCGGTTAAGTCAAAAGAGAATACATTCTCAAATCCTTCAATAGCAGTAATTTTTACCTCTTTATATTCTGTTGCAATATAAGTGGCATGAGGTTGAATCTCACTATCCGAATTATCATATTCGTCTTTACTAATTTCATACCAAGTATAACTTTCATTGCCATGAGACACACCTTTATAATAAGTAGTTTCAGATTTAGCATTTTCTAGATTCATTGCTAAATATTTATCAACTTCTTCTTGTGTCATGACACTTATTCTTGCTTCTGAAAAGACTTTATTTAATCTTGCATAGTCTTCATCAGTTAACTCAACGGCTTTAGCTGTACTTATAAATAGTGAGCTTAGTATCATAAGAACAGATAAGCCTTTCACTTTTTTTAAAAACTCCAAACATTTTACTCCTTCCTCGCATTTCACTCTACACGAGTTTGGCAGAAATTGGAATAGAAAATTCGTAGAGGTGTACTCTACGAATCATGGAAGTCCTTATTTTATCTTACTTAAAATGCCCAAAACGAATTCAAAATCTTTTAAATAATTTTCACAATTTCCTTCATTGCATTTTAACTCATCTTTTAAGTAATAGTATACATAATTTGAAACTAAGTTATTTTGGTCATTTTTTATATTAACATTTAATACTTTTTTATTCATATCTATTTTATATGATGACATTTTACTTTTCTCTTTTTTATAAATTGTGATATTTGACTTAGATAAATCTATGATTACAGTAACGTCTTTATAATCTTTCATATACATTCCAGTATTTTCATCTTTAGTAAAACCATTATTTAAAAGTTTTATTTCATCTAGTTCAGTATCTAAAATTATTTCACTTAATTCTTCAGGTTCATTTGCTCTAGTATCAATTTTAAGTTTACTCTTCTTAAGATAAAATAGTTTGTTATTAGAGAAACGATCTACTAAACCTAATGCAGCATCATAAATATGCGTTTCATTCTTTGTATCCATTACTTCTACTAGAATATGGATTCCTTTCTTCATGGCTTTCTTTCTCTCTTTAGAAAATATTTCATCATAGCCATATGGTTCTTCAATATTAATATCTCCTAGTGCATCGTTTTCATAAAAGAATACTTTCTCACCATTAACAATAGTATATAATCTTAATTTAGTAGTTAACGCTTCATAGTTAGCATCTAAAATTTGAATATTACTAATCATTAATATATTTTTACCTTTAGATTCAATATAATAACCATTATCTAAAACTATATTATTCTCATCACATTTAATTTTATAGATGATTGTTGAATTCTTATTATTTATATAAAATGTAAGTAAGAAGATGAAAACTATTGCAAATATTACTGTAATAATATGTTCTTTAATAAATCTACCGAAAGCTTTTAAGTATTCTTTTGCTAATACATTGAAAGTAACTTTTCCATCAAATAAATAATCTAGAGATACTTTATATAATTTACATAGTTGATTCAAATACATAATATCTGGTGTACTTTTATCATTCTCCCATTTTGATATTGTTCTATCTGATGCATTAATAATTTCACCTAGTTTAACTTGACTAAGTTTATTTTCCTTTCTTAATTTTTGTAATTTCTTGCCTAATGTTAGTTTTTCTTCTTCCATATCACACACATCCCTCGAATTTTATTCTATCATAGAATGGGGATACTTGCTAAAACTTTCGATAAAGTAAAAATAATTCCGAAGAATTATTCTAATTTAAAACATTTTATCAACATTTTTTGGTACTTTATCATCAATGATTCTACTTATTATTTTATCACTTTGTTCTTTACTAACTTCTTTACCTGTCATTTTACTTAATGTATCTATTACTTCTCGTAAAGTGTTTTCATCTTTCATATTACCATTTTGTAACTTTTGAGCAAGCGATAAAATGGTATCTTTATCTACCTTTGTCTTTTTTTCTACTTTTTTAAAAAAGTCATCTCCAAACTTCATTTTGGCCTCCTTATTATAATGTATGCTTTTTTATTGACAAAGTGATTTAATCTTTATATAATAAGTGCAATTTAAGGGGGGATTTTGATGATAACTTTTAATGATATTGATACCGTTTTAAAAACGCACTCAATGGATTTGTTAGATTATAATTATAATTTACGGCAGTTTAGTGAAAAGGAGAAAAATGATAGAAAGGCCACTTTTTTGCTATATAGATTGTTTGATGCTGTACCTTCTTTAGGACATGAAAATGATTTTGACAAGCTTCTTGCAATGATTGCCATTTATATGGAATGCAATCCTCATGAAAAAGAGACTTTTAAATCTTTATTAGAAATGTTTAATTATCACTTTTCAAGTGAATTTCTTGCAGCCATGAGATCAATTGATCTTTATTCAACACATGATATTGATATGGATTGTTTAAAATCATTTTGGTATGCTTTTTTTACTTTATCTTCATTTAAAGAAAGAAAGGGATCTTTTTCTGTTAGTTTAACGAATGGCAAGGATTTTGTAGTAGAACCAGCATTAGAAAAATTAGGTATGTTTATCCCTAAAGGAGGAAGAAGAGGTTTTTGTCATGATATGACTACCCTTGGATTATTAAAATTTCCTTCTTTAGTTGGGTCTTATTATGAAATTCCATATTTTTTAGATGGAACACTCGAACATTCTGTTTTAATTGATGAAAATAACCAAATGGTATATGATTTAGCACAAAATACTGCCGTACCATTTGATGTTTGGAACAGTTATTATACTCCATTGTTTTCAGTGACTGGAGAAGAATTCCAAGAACTTAATAGTAAAACTGTAGAAAAATATCATACTACTATTAATATGACTACTCTTTCAGAAGTTCAAAGAATATTAAAAAAAGGTCGATGATAAAATCGACTTTTTTCAACTATAAAATTCGATATGGATCAGACTGGGTCCCTGTTCCTCCAGATGTTTTCACACTTGATATCAGATTGAAAGATGGACGTACGCGAGCGTCGACGTTACTTTTGGTAAGACATACTCTTCGGTTGTTATCTTTGTTTCATATAGGTTTGAAATAATTCCTTCTTTATCTTTAGCATAACTATATACTTTATAACTTGTATTTGGCTTTAAGTTATCAAATGTATGGGTTGATTCGTCACTTTCTATATAATTTAGTTCTTTTGCTGCTAAACTACTTGTTCTTAATACATCATTACCATAATCTAATATCGCTGCTGCTGATGTGTCTTCTTCAATAGCATAATAGTATTTATCTATTTCACTTGTTCCTGCTAATGTATTTAAGTTTGCTGTTATACTATTATGTTTTGTTACTGCTTCTATAGAATTGATCTTGGCTAGTTCATATGTTGGCTCTTCACTTGTTGTTATTAAAAACTTAGCACTTAATCTTTTTCCAAAATTAATCTTTTGATTTGTCTCTAAATTGATTAATGTTACTTCAACATTCCATATTTGTTCGGTTGTACTTGTTGTTTCTATTTCATATCTTTTGCTATTAAAAAGCCACCTGTTCTGGTTGTTATATCAAATCCATTCTCTACTTTTTTTAATCCTGTAATACTAGTTACTTCATTCCCATTTGGATCTGTTGCTTTTAACAAAAGTTCTGTTTGACCATCCTCTGTTGAATATTCAAAATCATTTGTTTCTATGATAAAAAAGTGGCTGTAGCTGTCGTACTTCCAACTAAATGGTTTCCTCCCCTTTTAAAGTTTTCTACTGTTGCTAAAAGAAATACATCTTCACCTGTATTAAATGACAAAGAATCGGTTGTTCCTGTATTTGCATTAATATTGGCACTTGTACCTGTTCCCATATTTGCTACAAAATATGCATACGATGGCTCCGATGATTACTAATAATAAAGTAAAAATTCCTATACCCATTGTTACTCTTTGCTTTTTATCTATATCACTTTATCATATAAAATTTGGATTTTTTGTCAAAATTTAGTATAAAAAAATAGAATTTTTTCATTCTATTTTTCACTTTTATTTTTAAATTGTAAAATAATTGGAGTTCCTGTTAAATCTATATTATCTCTTATCCTATTTTCTAAATATCTTTCATAACTAAAATGAACTAAATTTTTACTATTTACTTGTAAAGTTATCTTCGGTGGCTTACTCCCTGTTTGACTTACAAAATATATTTTTAATCTTTTTCCTTTATATGAAGGCGGTTGATGCAAACTTACCGCTTCCATAATGATTTGATTTAATACTGATGTCTTTATCTCTTTTTGATTGTTTTCATAAGCACTTATTACTTCCGGCATTAATGTATGGATTCTTTTTTTTGTTTTAGCACTTAAAAAGACTACTTTAGCATATGGAATAAACTTAAACTCTTCTTCAATTAAAGTCTTCCATTTTTTTATAGCTGTATCTGGATTGTTTACCGTATCCCATTTATTTACTGCAATGACAATTCCTTTGCCAGCTTCAATAGCATAACTAGCAATATGTTTGTCATGTTCTATTATCCCTTCTTCTGCATTGATAACCAAAACACAAACATTACTTCTTTCTATTGCTTTTATACTTCTTATTAAAGAATATTTTTCAACCGATTCATAAATCCTACCTTTTTTACGCATCCCCGCTGTATCTATAACTGTATACTCTTCATGCTCATACATAAACTTAGTATCAATCGCATCTCTTGTTGTTCCTGCTATATCACTAACAATGACTCTACTTTCATTTAACAAAGCATTTATTAAACTACTTTTTCCTACATTCGGCCTTCCTATAATACTAAATTTTAAAGTGTCATCCGCAATATCTTCTTCTATTACAGGCATGCTAGATGTTATTTCTTCTAATAATTCTTTAAAACCTAAATTGTGCTCAGCACTTACTGGCATTATACGTGAAAAACCTAATTCATAATAACTATAAATGTTTTCTTTTCTTTGCTCATTATCAATTTTATTGACTACTACAATAACTTCTTTTTTATATTTTCTTAATAAGTCTCTAACATGTACATCTGCTGCATCTGGATCTTGCAATCCATCTGTTACAAAAAGAATTAAATCTGCTTCATCTATCGCTAACTGTGCTTGCGCTAGAATATCCTTATCAAAGTTATCTTCTCCTAAAAGAATTCCACCAGTATCTATTAAATGAAACTTTTTATCTTTATATTCTGCTGTTCCATAAATCCTATCTCTTGTAATACCTGGCGTATCTAAAATAATCGCTTTTTTTTCTTTTATTAAGCGATTAAAAATAGAACTTTTCCCCACATTTGGTTTTCCTATTAAGCATATTGTTTGCATAAAATCCCCCTAACATCTGTCTGTTGCTTCAAATTTAGCATACATAAGCGCATATACACGATTATTTTTCTTATATATACATACCTTATCATTGTTCATTTGCGCATTTGTTACATCATTTCTTACTATTTTCTTCCCTGTTTTATCACTTTCTTCTGACTCAAAATCACCAGAGTCTAAAAGCGTTTGCACCGTTACTGTCTTACAAAATTTATAGTCTTTTCCCCCAATTTTACAAGACGTATTTAATTCATTCATTCTTTCTTGTCCATATTTTTGAGCTGATGTTTCTAATGATTCTATCTTTGATTTTAACATTTGTTCTTTACTCGCTCGATGAATTGAACCAAATCCAACAAAACCAAGTGACATAATAATAGCAAGAATAACAATAACAGCTAATAATTCCACTAAAGAAAATCCCTTATTATTCATATTTATCTCCTTTATTTTATCTTTTTTTCAATTATATCTAATACTTCATGTCTACCCTTTTTAGTAATCGTTGAAAAAGTAATAAACTCATCACAAGCATCTAATTTTAAAGTCTCTTTTATTAATTTATCTTGTTTTGATCGAGCATTTTTTCCAATCTTATCATATTTTGTGGCTACAATCGTTATATCTAAATTATAAAACTTTAAAAATTCATACATTAAACAATCATCTTCTGTAGGTTTATGTCGATAATCTATAAGCAAAAAGACTTGCTTTAAATTTACTCTTTCCTTTAAATATTCTTCAATCATTAATCCAAACTTTTTCTGACGATCTTTACTAACACTTGCATAACCATAACCCGGAACATCTACTAAATAAAATGCATCATTGATGAAATAAAAATTTAAAGTTTGTGTTTTTCCTGGTTTAGAACTTGTTCTGGCAAAGTTTTTTCTTTCTATTAACGTATTAATAAAACTACTCTTCCCCACATTGCTTCTTCCTACAAGCAAAAACTCAGGCGATTCGCCTTCAGGATATTGGCTTCTTCGAACTGCAATTAAAGGTTCTTTTACTTTATCTATTTGCATAAAACTCACCAATCTCATTATATAGTAATTTGTAAAAAATTGCAAATGAATACCAGGCTTTATTATGTAATACAAAAGAAAAATATGTATTTCTTTAACTACATATTTTCCAATTCTTTTATTTCTTGTTCAGATAATTTTGTAACTTGTTTTATTGTTTCTATTGGTAAATTCAAGTTAAGCATTTCCTTTGCAGTTTTTTCAATGCCTTCTTTGATACCTTCTTTGATACCTTCTTTCATTCCGGCTTGTCTGCCTTCTTTGATACCTTCTTTCATTCCAGCTTGTCTGCCTTCTTTTAAGCCTGTATCTCTAGCAATTTCTATTTCTGCTTTTTTTAGCATTTCCATTTCTTCTTCCCATGTAAAGTCATAAGTAAATGTTTCACTTTTATTTAATTTTTCTATTTTTTCTTTAAATTTTTCCACGTACACATCACCCTTACATATATTTTCTAATTTATCTAATTCTTTATGATCTAACATAATTAAATACTTAAACTTTTCTATTTCTTTTACGCTCTCAGTGTACCATATTTTTTTTACCTTGTCCATGTTAACCTCATAAATTCTAAAATTGTTATAAAAATCTTTTTGTGTATCCGTTTGTATTTTATATTCTTCAATCATACTATATTTATTTTCATTATATATTCTATCTATTCCAAAGGTTAAATTAACCTGAATATATTTTGTTTTAATATCGTATTCTTTTCCTTCCCTAGTACGACTGGAAATAAACGAAAAGAAATAATTTAAGTTTCTTACTTTTGTGGCTAATGATGGGGAAGTATTTACTTCACATTCAATATATTCTCCTGCTAATTTTATTATCAAGTCTAGTTTTTTTACTCGTTCTTTTTTCCTCGTAATAGGTAATTCTTCATGAATAAACTCTATCACTTCTACTTTCTTTTTTAAAACTGTCTCTAAGACTTTTTCTAAAATATCTTTATTTTCTATCATAATGGTTTTAAAAACTTTATCATATTTGGCGGTTAATATCTTCCTTTCAAACGTTATTCTAAATTGATCTACCTCTAAAAGCAATAAAAACAAATGTCTTTTTGTGCAGGATTTTGACTGTTTTTCTTTTCTTTTGTCAAAAAAAAAGAAAAAACTCTTTTCAATTCTTTCATTGGCTATTTTTCTATTCTTTTTAATACAATTAAAAAGAAGGGGGAATCTTATGCATAATACAAATTTTCCTCCAAATATGGACCCACATGTTTTTTCTTTAATTGCTGTTGGTATCGCTTATGTGCTGGTGGGAGACTTAAACGTAAATGAACAAAATAGTCTAGGGAATTGGTTTGAACTCTTAGGTCAATATATGCTTACCCATGCTGCGCAACAGCAACTAATGAAAGCCAGAATAGAAAATAGTAACATTAATATTAATAGTAAACATTATAAACAAACAGGGAACCCTTTTACAGATAATCTAAATGGCAAAAGCAATCAAACACAAAGATCAGAAGTTGATTTTTTAATGGATGCTGTAAAAAAAATACAAGATGAACTTGAAAATATGAAAAAAGACTAAAATTCTTAGTCTTTTCAACTTTGTCAACACTATAAGCTATTTCCTGTTAAATTATTAATATACTTGTTTTTCCTACAGTTCGATTCTATATGGATTAGACTCTGTTCCTGCTCCTCCTGATAACTTCACGCTTGATACCAAATTGAAGGACGGACGCACGCGATTAACGCCGAGCACAGCGTCGCAGTCCAAGTACCCGCCACCGCTGACAACAAACGCAACACCCGATTGGTCCGACACCTGGCTGATTGTCCAATAAACGTCACTTTCTAAGCGCATCCAATCTTTTCCTGCTGTTGGTTCATAATCATATAGATCCGTTGCCCAGTAACTTGGATCTGCTGCGTATCCATACTCATTTACATATGGTAACCCTATCTTTGCTTCGTATGTTGTATCATTTTTATTTGCTCCGACTTCATAATCGTATGTATCTTTTACTGTATTTGGACTTTCAATTTTTTCTGAAGCCATTCCTCCCACATTCCATGTTGTTGTTGCTATTTTATCACTCCATGCTGTTCCTAAATTATTTAAGAATGTTCCATTTAGTGATTCTGTATTTAATGTACTGTTAGCCCATATAGCATCTTGACTTTTTGGTGACCCACTCCAGTAGAAATCGTTAGCAGCTGTTGATTGTGCTGAGGTTCCGATTTCTGCTGTGGTTGCGTATGTAGCAT
Source organism: uncultured Bacilli bacterium (assembly GCA_948497845.1). GTDB lineage: Bacteria > Bacillota_I > Bacilli_A > RF39 > UBA660 > Onthocola_B. The sequence continues at coordinate 38,254 of CAOOMX010000008.1, forward strand.
GTACTAGCTTTGTTTGATCTCCAAATACACCTATGATTCTGTATAAATTTCCGCTTGGGCATATTTCTGCATCTGATCCAAAACATATATAATTATTTGGGTTTGCTCCTGTATAACGATAAGAATTGTCATTGGCACCATTTTCTAAACTACTATCATGGTATACTATGCTAGTATCCGTTTCCTTAAGCGATTTAATATAGTTTGATAAAGTCGGGGTGGCAATCTTTTCTTTTTGTAATATAGCTTCTATTGATAAAGTGGCTGTTTCATTTAAAGATTGATCTGTTTCAAAGTTTACAAATGTTAATGTAAATGTCCATGTATGTGTTGTGCCATCTGTTGTTGATGTTGTACTAATAGGATGATTTTCTTCTAAATTAAATATCCCTGTTAACTCTGTGATATCAAATCCTGATACGCCGTTAACTGTTACATAATTTAAGCCTTCGGCACTCGTTAATTCACGGTCACTTTCATCTTTAACGGTTAATATTAACTCTGCTTTTTTGTCACTTGTCGTGTACTGATAAGTATTATTACTTATTTTAAAACCTATAGCATAAGCACTTTCGGCACTTTTATTTTTGGTTGCAGCTACTAACTTTACACTTGGGTTTGTATTTGCAGATAAATTTCCACTTGTGCCATTAAAGTTATCTGTTGTAGCAGAAAGACTAAGCGGAGTTCCTTTACTAAATATTAGCGCATCTCCAGTGGCTGTTAACTCTCCTTGATTAGTAATATCTTCATCAACATCAGCCCCTAAAAAGGAAAACGCAAATTTGCTCGTCAATAGAATTCCTACTACTAATATTAAGATAATTGCTAGTGCTATCATTGTTTTCTGTAAATTACTTAAGTTTTTTAACTTTTCCATGTCATTCACCTATTCTTTATATATTGTAACATATTATCGTAATTAATTGTATATTTTTTGTATCGTTTATGGTATTATAGTTTAGCTCGGTGAAGTATTATGGATTATTATTGGAATAATAAATCGTTAGAAAAAAGAATTAGGCAATTAAATCGACTGAAAGCTAGTGTTACTAGCCCACAACTAAAAGAACAAATTAATCTTGTCCTATTTTATTTAAACGATTCAATAGAAGCTTTAAAAAAGCAAGAATTGGCAAAGGGACAAACTTTGTCATTATTTGATCGCTTATTAGATGAAGATGTAAATCTTGACCCTTATTATTCTGCCTGGAAACACGTTTTTCAGTTTGTTCGTAGAACTAAAAGAGAGGATATTTATCTTGGCCCTATGCAATCCTTTTCTTTCAGTAAAGATGACATATTTGTTCTTACACATGATTTTTATCAGGATATATTGCCATCTTCTATGTTACCATTTTTTCAAAAAACTTTTAAAGATAGAAAGGATCATATACGTTTTTCTTTTAATTCCTCTAATTGTGGTTATACAATTTATGTTCCTTTTTTAGATGAAACATTTATTGAATCACAATATACACCAAATCGTCAAACATTATCTGATGTAATTACTCTAATTCATGAATTTGCCCATGCTATTTTTTTTCAAATAAATTATGGGCAACAGGAAAGTATACAATTATTGCCTTTTTGGGAATATTGGTCATTATTTATCGAAAATATTGCTTTTGATTATTTTGCACAGA
>CAOOMX010000008.1:39909-42304 GCA_948497845.1 uncultured Bacilli bacterium
CGAGATAAACAAATGGAATGGGCTTGCTATAAGAATGATGCTTATGACCTATCTTCAATTTTTAAAATTTTAGAAATGCTAGATAATTCTTCCGTTTACAATAACAGGCATTTAAAACTACTCGTTTGGCAAAAACTTGGTATTTCTGAATGCACTTTGGAAGCTTTGCTTACTTCTTCAAAATATCCAAATTTTCCTTATGTAGTTTCTTATATTTTGATAATTGAATTATTAACTCTTTATTCTAAAGATAAGGATATGTGTTGGCATATTATTTTTAAAATATTAGCAATTGAGGCTGATAGTGTAGATGATTTTTATCACCAATTGCTAGATCTTGGTATCGTTTTAAATGAACATACAAAAGAATTTGATCAAAAAATGCTTTTAGAAAGAACTAACCTTCCTAAATTATAAATATTTTTCAAAAAAAGAATACGAGGCTTAATACGTATTCTTTTAAAATGGCATTTTAAAGTTTCCACTACTCATTTTTTTCATCATATCTCTCATCATTTCAAATTGTTTTAGTAAACGATTTACTTCTTCAACACTTCGGCCACTTCCTTTAGCTATTCTTTGTTTTCTGCTGGCTTTTAATAAATCTGGATGACGACGTTCTTCTTTGGTCATCGATGAGACGATCGCTTCAATATGAGCTAAATCTTTTGGATCAATGCTTATATTATTTAATCCCATACTACGAGCTTGAGGAAGCATTTTCAAAATGTTTTCTAATGGCCCAAGTTTTTTTATTTGCTTTAAATTTGATAGGAAATCTTCTAAATCATATTTTCCTTTTTTCATCTTTATTGCTTGATTTTTGGCTTCTTCTTCATCAATTAGTCCTTCTACCTTCTCAACAATACTCATGATATCTCCCATATCAAGAATACGTTCTGCCATACGTTCTGGGTAAAACTCGCTTAATCCATCCATTTTTTCTGAATTACCAATGAATTTTATGGGTATATTTGTTAAATGTCTTACACTTAAAGCTACTCCACCTTTGGTATTTCCATCTAACTTTGTTAAAATACAACCAGTTAATTCTAATGATTCATTGAATCCCGTTATTACATTAATAGCATCTTGTCCCATAGATCCATCTATTACTAAAATCTTTTCATCAGGATGAACTAAAGCATCTATATCTTTTAGCTCTTGCATTAAGGCTTCATCTATTTGCAAACGCCCCGCTGTATCTATTATAATATAGTCATTTTTATTCTCACTCGCATATGTAATGGCATCTTTAACAATCTCAATAACTGGCTTTTCTTCGCTAAAAACAGGTACATTTAATTCTTTACCTATTGTTTTTAATTGCTCAATAGCAGCTGGTCTATAAATGTCACATGCTACTAAAAGAGGTGTCTTTGCATGCTTTTTTCTTAGATAATTAGATAACTTTCCTGCTGATGTAGTCTTTCCACTTCCTTGTAACCCTACTAACATTAAGATGGTTGGCTTTTTACTCGTTTCCAAAGGAACATAATTGCCCCCTAAAAGGGATACTAATTCATCTTTTACTATTTTAATAAATAACTCATCTGGTTTTAAACTTTTTCCAACTTCAGCATTTAATGCACGATTCTTCACTTCACTTATAAATTCTTTTACTACTTGATAGTTTACATCGGCCTCTAATAAAGCAATTCTAATCTCACGCATCGCATCAGCAATATTTTCTTCTGTTATACGTCCCATTCCACGGATATTTTTTATAGCATTCGTAAGACGATCTCCCATATATTCAAACATTTTTGTTCCTCACTTTCTTAAGCTTATAGTGTATAGTTTACCATAAATTTAAGCGTAAAACAATAAATGGTGCTATAATCATTATAGGATTCAAATGAAAAAGTAAATTTCATTAAAAGCTTTAAAAATGAAATTAAGTTTTACAACAAAAAAATAATAAAATGTTGTCAAGGACGAACGCAGTGAGCACGTCTAGATCCTTGACAACACAAAACCATTATAATCGTTTAGGGTTAAGTACGTATTTGTGCTTAACCTTATTTTCTTTTATAATACAAAGTTGATATATTGCTTGTATTTTATAAAGGAGGAATTTTGAAATGAAAAATATTAGCAATTGTTATAATAAACATCTTGATTTATCAAAAAGAATTAAAATTGAAAAAGGTATTGAAGAAAAAAGAAGTTTTTCTTATATTGCTAATGACATTAATAAGTCAAGTAGAACTATTTCTTATGAAATATTAAGAAATAGAAATGTTGAATATTGTTCTTCATGGGCTGGAAAGTTTAAAGTATGTGAAAAAACTTCTAAACCGCCTTATGTTTGTAACGCTTGTCCATCTAGAAAAGGTTGTAGAAAAACTAGATATTATTACTATGCTGAAGATGCTCAAGGTAAGTATGAAAA
>CAOOMX010000009.1 GCA_948497845.1 uncultured Bacilli bacterium
TTTCAGCTTCAAGTAATTTTATCTTTGTTTCTGCGCGTTCTAATTTTTCTTTATCAGAAAGTTCCCTTTCTAATTGTCTTCCCGAAGAACCTTTTCTAGTATCTGCTATTATTCCTTTGTCTTTATACTGTTTTCTCCATTTAAACGCAACATTATGAATTCTACATTCACCAACAATTTCTGGGTCAATACCACATTCTCTAAAAATATCTTTCGGAAACTTTTTAAAATCTTCACATTCCTTAACTAGTTTAATTTTAAATTCATCAGTATAAGTAATTGCTTTATTACTTATATTTCTAATCCATTTATTTTTACTTAATTTTTTTACTTGTGAATCTGTAAATAATATTTTTGACATATTATCACCAACTTTCCTTTATTATACACCAAGACAAATTAAAAACCTATAAAGTAGGTCTCTCTTTTTTTAAGAGTCCACTTTATAGGTTACATTTTAAACATCGATTTTTTACTTTTTATTTGAAATAGATCACAAATCAAAACTGTAATCAAAACCATTGCCAAAATAACAAAGACCAAACGAACTATCGGAATTTGACTAATTCCCATAAGCAAATCACCAGCAACCCAGCGTCCTGTCGATAAAACATTTCCCCCAAAATGGATAAAACCTAAATCATCTTCATTAATAAAGCGATTGCTAAAGAAAAATAAATGTGTTAAAAAAGTCATAATAAAACTGCTATAAATTGCCGTTTTATATTTACAAAACAATTCTATAAAATAATTTTTTACTCCATCCATCACTCAACACTCACAATCTAAAACATAATTTTTTATTCTAATTATTCAATATGTTCAAATTATAACATAGCCATTTTTATAAAGCAAATTTTTGTTTAAACATCTAAAATCTAAAATAAATAAACGGATTATACAAAGAACTAACTAAAGAACTTATACAAAGTACAAATATTCCTAAAATACAAATCTTTTTAACAATCAAATAAAATACATTATTATGAAATCTTTCATTCAATTTAGGAAGTACATTAAAACTAAAAATAATAGCAAATAACATAAAAGGTAGAGCAAACAATAAATCAGATTGACTAGCTACAAAAGCACGTAAAGAAATTACATTATGAAAAGCCAGCATATTTTTTAAAATAATAAAAACATCTTGTAACGTATTTGCTCTAAAAAGAACCCAACCGATATTAATAAGGATAAAGGTAAAAATAAATCTTAATACTGATGGAATTTTTTTTATTCTTTCTTTAAGAAACGTCTTTTCTATTAATAATAAAAGGCAATAATAAAGTCCCCAGAAAATAAAATTCCATGCTGCTCCATGCCAAAAACCTGTTAGTAACCAAACAATAAACATATTAACTATCCATCTTTTTTTACTCACACGATTTCCACCTAAAGGAATATAAATATACTCTCTAAAAAAAGTTGTTAAACTAATATGCCATTTTTTCCAAAAATCAGTCACACTTTTAGCCATATAAGGATAATTGAAATTTTCCAAAAATTCGAAGCCAAACATACGACCAAGACCAATAGCCATATCACTATAACCAGAAAAATCAAAATAAATTTGAAAAGTATAAGCTAAAACTCCCATAAGCACAACTAAAGAAGAAAATTCATTTAAAGATGCCGAATTAAATACCGCATCCGCAATTAATGCCATTTGATTAGCAATTAAAACTTTTTTTCCCCAATCCAATGATAAATCTTTCTAATCCTTCACCAATTTTTTCTAAAGTCTCTTTTCTATTTGTAAGCTGGTCTTCAATTGATTGATATGTAACAATTGGCCCAGCTATTAGTTGAGGGAAAAAAGATATGTAAAGAGCTAAATTAAAAAAATTCTTTTGCACTTTTATTCTATTTCTATATAAATCAATTACATACGATAAAATTTGAAAGGTATAAAAACTAATACCAATCGGCAGCACAATATTTTTTATTTCAAAATTTACCTTAAACCATCCATTTATACTTTCTATGAAAAAATTTGTATATTTAAAATAAAGCAAACTACTTATAATCAAAATAACGACTATAACAAAACTACAAAGCTTCATTTTTTTATTTTGTTTATGATCAAAATAATGAATAAGTAACCCAAAAATATAACTAACAAATACAGTAAATAACATCAAAAATATATACTTTGGCTCTCCCCACGCATAAAAAAGCAAAGAAAATACAAGTAAAATAACATTTCTTAATTGAAGATACTTTTTAGGAGTAACATAATATAGCACTAAGCATAAAAGTAAAAAATAAAATATAAAAGTTAAACTGCTAAAAAGCATTTTACTCACCATCCCTAATTATATTAAATGTATCTGAAACAGCAAAATCAATATTTCCAATTAATAAAACCTTCGATATATCATTTTTCTTCACAAACTTAAGCAAATCAAAAGGTTCATGCATATCCATTTCATATGCTCTTAAATCAACATTATACGTCTTATTAAAATGACTTGCTAAAAGTTCATTAATAGCATTATCATAAGACTCACCAATAATAAGAAGATTTTCTTTTTTTGGTTCATGATAATCAAATTCTATTAGCCCAACGTCCCAACCATAATACTTTCCATAACTAATGGTATCTGGATTCTCTTTATTTATTGTCTTATAATCACCATAAGAATCAACCTTTGTTCCATTTATAAAAACATCATGTTCTAATAAATTAAATTGATAAGCACAAAAATTCTCAGTAAATATATCTGTACTTCCTGCAGAACTTGCTTTTGAACCACTCATAATGCTTTTCAAGCATATTTCCTTTTCATAAGAATTTGCTTCTTCTTTACTTACCATTTTTACCAAATCAGTATAAGCACGGTAAGAACCTTTATAATTCCAATGATGATCCGTTTTATAAAAATAATTCTTATATTCATCAAAACTATCTATTTCAAATTTATTTGCAATTACGCGATTATCCAAGCCATCCAATAGTCTTTCAAAGACTCCAACTTTATCATTATTTAAAAAATTAATATCTGTATCTTTTTCAATATAATAAAAGAAAAATTTGGTATCAGGCAGTATCCCCACAGCTTTATTAATATTTTGTGACTTTAAATCGAGACTAGATTTCAAAACACTTAAGGAATTTGACCCATAAACTAGATAATCATTATATAAATAAATACTACTAGAAATAGAATAATATACATTATTTCTAAACAAAGAATATCCTAATGTTTTTGTTGAAAGTTCAGCATTTTTTAAAAATTTTTTCATTAAACTAGATAAAGGAATTTGATCAGATAATGCTCTTTCAAAATCATCTTGAAAATCTTTCTCTTTAAATGAATCAATAGACAACTTAGGCAATAACACTGCCACTCTATTTTCATCATAAATAATTTCTGAAGGTTTTATAAGAGGTCTTAAAAATCCTCCTAACATAATTAATAAAACCATACCAATAAATAAAACATTAACCTTAGTTTTCATAATCAATTCTCTCCTTTCTATTTATTAATTAGTGAGCATAATAATAATTAACACATTGATATTGCTGCATCAAATCTTCTAAATGTGCATCATTTTTCAAAACAAATTTATTATCTATCTTATAATAAATATTACTAATAACATCCGTTTGTGCCTTTAAATTTCCCATATACTTAGCATAAGAATTTCCCTCATATCCTAAATAATCAAAAAGTTCATTCATTAAAAATACTGGACTAATTGTTGATGCTTTTCCTACAAAAGATTTATCAAATATCTCTTTTGCAGCTCCATTAGCATGAATAACATAAGGAACAGAATAATAATTTAAAAAGCCATCAACAGAGTTAAAATCAAAATTAATTCCCAACTCTTTATAAGTATAGTTATCTTCACCTAAGTAAGGATTATGATCACCAAAAAAGATTAAAACAGTTGGTTCATCATAATTATCTAAAAATGAAACTAAATCTTTTAAGGCAGAATTTGTATTTTTAATACCTTGCAAATAACAACTGAACGTATTATAAGCACTATCAGAATATCCTTTATTTTTTATATAAGTTCCACAAGAAGTCTCGTCTGAATAAGGTCCATGATTTTGATAAGTAACAGAGAAATTAAAATATGCTTCACCCATTTTATTAACTTCTTCTAATCGATCAGTAATTGTGCCAAAAAATGTAGAATCACTTACAAACCATACCTTTTGAATGGAAGAATAAAAATTTTCATAATTATAATACTCATCAAATCCCATATTGATATTTGCAGTATATCTATTGTAAAAAGACCCATACATTGGATGCATTGCCTCAGTAACATACCCTTGTTCTTTAAAATAAGATACATAAGAATTAGTCTTGCTTCTAAAAGTTGGGAAATGATAATATCCTGTTAAAAAATTTCTTTCTGTAACAATAGTTCCACCACCAAATATACTTACCACAATGTCACCACTTAATGAATTTTTTTTGAATATCATGCAAATCTTTATAAACATCTTCTACAAAATCTATTGTTCTAAATTTAGAAAAATCATTATAGGCCTCTAGCATAACAGCAATAACATTTACCTTCTTATCACTTGGTATATCACTATAAGAATATTGACTTAAAATGTCTTTAGTCTGTTGTTCATCATAACCAGCGGGAATAGAATTAGTAATTTCTGTACTACTATAAATAAAAGGATAGATTAACCCTCTTATCTGTGATTGTCTAGTTGCAAGCCAAATATTGATTAAAGAAGTATCTCCGACCTTATCATATATTTCACTATTTGTATAAACCTTACGATATAAAACTCCTGCTGTAATAACTATAAAAATAATACTAATAATACAATATTTATTTTTAACATTTATTTTTTTATAAAGTTTTTTTAACACAATTGTTGCAATAATACAACAAATAGCACAAATAATTGCAGACCTCGTAATAATTACTTTGTACCTACTCGTCATAACAAGAGCTTCTTTAAACAACGCAATGTCCTCCAACTTTAAAACATCATCTCTATAAAATAACTTTGTTTTATTTATAATACCAATTATAAATACTAAAAGACTCGTTAAAGAAAAAGATAGCCACAGCCTTTTCGTTGCACACAATAATAACAGCATTACAATCAATATTGGTACAAAATTAAGAACTATTAGTAAAAAGCTATGCAAATAAGAAGAAATCATTTCATAATCAATATATACAGTAGTAAATGTAAAAGAAATCAATAAAAGCGCAAAAGCAAGCCCCATAAAAATAAAAGGCAGGCCAATCCACTTTAAGATATTTAAAACTTTTCTTACATTCCAACACTTTTTAAAGGTAAAAAGAATATTAAACTTTTTTACAAAACTAAACTCACTAGGAATAGTCTTTAAGTCAATAAAACGTCTATAATATATATAATGACATTTTTGATATCTTTAATTTGCTCATGAAAAGTTTTAGTATCTAATAAATTATGTTCATCTAGTGTATAAGAAATTATTCTTTCGTCTGTCAAAAATGGTTTTACAAGCTCATAAAAAGCTTCAGCAATGATTATACTACTCTTTTTATTTTCTAAATCATGATACCAAGCATCTATATTCTTTCGTTTTAAATTTGCAAATTCTTTAATACATTTTTCTTTATCTTTAACATGTTTTAAATAACTATGATATTTCACAAGCTTATTTTTATAAAAACGATCTAAAAAAATGCCTAAAAATGAATAAAACAAATGTATAAATATGTATAAATACAATTTAAAATTTTTCTTACAACAAAAGAAATAGAAATCTTTATTTATATTTCCTTTATAAATAACCTTATTAAAATAATAAACATTTTGCATCGTTTTTCTCCACTTCTATTTATCTTTATTTGCCTTCTTTACCTTCTTAACTTTAAATATAAATTTAACATTATTATCCCAAAATCTCTTTAATCTTTTTGGTTCTTTCATAATACGATATAACCATTCTAAATTAAGTTTTATAAAAATCTTTGGGGCTCTTTTTTTCATACCACTTAAAACATCAAAAGATCCTCCAACCCCTACAAATATACCTTTTTTAAATTTATTTAAATGTTTATATATTAATTCTTCTTGTAAAGGCATTCCAAGAGCTACTAAAACAACATCTGGAGACATTTTTTCCATATGTTCAAATACACTATCTTTATCTTCTACATAACCATCCTGAGCTCCCACAAGTTTTACTTTAGGATATTTATCATGAATCATTTCACTCATTTTATCTATAACTTCTTTTTTAGAGCCAAATAAATATACCTTTAGTTTTAATTCATTAGAATACTTAAGTAAAACCTCAGCGATATCCACTCCTGGAATTCTTTCTGCTATATCATATCCTAAAATATGTCCTGCTTTAACAAGTCCAATACCATCTGGAACAATTACTGTTTCAGAATCTTGTAACATCTCAAAATATCTTTCATCCTTTTGTGCTAACATAAAAGCTTCTGGATTAGCTGTAACTACAAACATTTTCTTTTTATTTTTTAATGCTGATTTTAGTTTATTATAAAAATGTTCTCCTTTTTTAATATAGGTTTTATCAAACAATGGAATTAATGTTTTATCAATAACTTCTTTATTCATCCTGACACGTTCCTTTTCTTCGTTATGATGTGCAAACAAAATATCTGTCTTTAACACTAAAAACAAAAGCATAATCATCAAACAAACATATAAAATAATAGCTTGTTGGTTATCTCCAATTACATAGAAAATAGATACCATAGAAAATAAAATATTGATAAAGTAAATAACAATAACAGTCTTTCTAGTACCAAACTTCATTTTCAAAAGCTGATGATGAAAATGCTCTTTATCAGGTTTACCAATTGATTCCCCTTTTAACAAACGTCTTAAAATAGCAAATAATGTATCAAAAATAGGAATAGCTAAAATAAGTAATGGCACAACTAAAGAAGTAATAGTAGTCATTTTAAAACCAAGCAAAGATATAACAGCTATCATAAATCCTAAAAATAAACTTCCTGAATCTCCCATAAATATCTTTGCTGGAGGAAAATTATGTCCTAAAAAGCCCAAAGTTGATCCAAGCATAATTAAAGAAAGGATAATATCTAATCCACCAATTTTATTCATAATAAAGGCAATAATTGCAATGGTACCAAAATTAATTGCACTAATACCAGCTGCTAAACCATCCATTCCATCAATTAGATTAATTGCATTAGCAGCTGATACAATAAATAAAATAGAAAGTATCATACTAGCCCATACAGGAAGATTTAAATTCCAGCCTAAAAAAGTTATTTCATGAAAATAAGTACTTCCATAAATAACAACGATTCCTGCTGCTAAAATTTGAAAAAAGAATTTTGTTCTTGCACGAATAGGGTTTATATCATCAATAAAACCAACCAAAACCATAATAAAAGCTCCAAGCAAAATAGAAAGCATTTGCACAGTTGGATCCCCATAAATCATATAACCAATAATAAAACCACCAAAAATAGCTAAGCCACCACATCTTGGCATAGGAACACTATGTACTTTTCTTTCGTTTGGTACATCTATTGCACCAACATGTTTAGCTATATTCTTTGCTAAAAAAGTTAAAACATAACTTGATAAAATTGTTACTAATAAAATAAAATAAATTGAATATCCATTTACTTCTAAATTCATAAAGATAACACCTACTTACTAATAATAGGATACCACAAAGTTCAAGAAAATAAAAGAAAAATGAAAAATTAAGAAAGATTTTAAACGCTAGCAAACATATGCAAAACTTATTTATTAATATTGTCACTAAATTTTTGTAGAATAAACGAAACGATTTGTTTACTAGCAGTGCCATTTCCATATGGATTAACCGCTTTACTCATCTTCTCATAAGCCTCCTTATCAGTTAAAAGTCTTTTTATTTCGTCATATATAACGCCTTCATCTGTCCCTACTAGCTTCAAAGTACCAGCAGCAACACCTTCAGGTCTTTCAGTAGTATCGCGTAAAACCAATACTGGTTTTCCAAGACTAGGAGCTTCTTCTTGAATCCCTCCACTATCTGTTAAAATTAAATAAGATTTATTTTGAAAATTATGAAAATCAAAAACATCTAAAGGTTCAATAAGTTTAACACTACTACAATCAGCAAAAATAGAATTAGCTACTTCACGTACTTTTGGATTCATATGTATAGGATATATTACTTTTACATCCGTAAATTCTTGTACTATTCTTTTTATAGCTTTAAATATTCTTTCCATAGGTTCCCCTAAATTTTCTCGCCTATGAGCAGTTAATAAAATTAATCTTTCATGTGTATCTATCCAATCCAACGCAGGATGCCCATATTCACTTTTAACGGTTGTAGCCATAGCATCAATTACAGTATTTCCTGTCACAATGATTTTTTCTTCATTAATATTTTCTTTTAACAAATTATTTTTACTATCCTCTGTCGGAGCAAAAAAGTAATCGGCAAGACAATCAATCATCTGACGATTCATTTCTTCTGGAAATGGAGAGTACTTTTTATCGGTTCTCAACCCAGCCTCTACATGAGCAATGGGTACTTGATTATAAAAAGCTGCTAAAGCACCAACAAAAGCTGTTGTAGTATCTCCATGTACCAAAATTAAATCTGGTTTAACTTCTTTAATAACGGTATCTAATCCATTTAATGCACAAGTAGTAATTTCGCTCAAAGATTGGCCTTTCTTCATAATATTTAAATCATAATCTGGAGTAATTGAAAAAGCAGATAGAACTTGATCTAGCATCTCACGATGCTGAGCAGTAACACAAACAATAGAATGAATTTGTCTACTTTTTTCTAGCTCTTTTACCAAAGGAGCCATTTTAATTGCTTCAGGTCTTGTACCAAAAATACTCATTACTTTAATCATTTTATCACTCTTACCCTCATAAAATTATATATTAAATAATTCATTTAATACTTTTGTAATACTTTCATTATAATCCTTTAAAGAATTAAACTTTCCAGATGGATGCTTTTTATAATTTTTTAAATAAGAAAGAGTATTTTTCTCTCCTTTTGCACTAGGACAATACTTTTCCAAATGCTCAGGAATTAACGTATCAATACCTACAGACATAGCTTCTAAAATAACCATCCCTTGTCCTTCATATCGACTTGACAAATAAAATAAATCCATCTTTTTCAAATATTTAAAAGGATTTTTTTGATTTCCTAAAAATGTTATAAAATCTTCTAATTCTAATTCTTTTTTTAATCCTTCTAGCATCTCTTTATCAGGACCATCCCCAATAACATATAAATGAAAATCCTGTCTTTCTCCCTTTAATTGATGCAATTCTTTAAACATAATATCTAAGCCTTTTTGATGGCAAAGTCTTCCTACAGTTACAATATTTATCTTTGCCTCATCAATTTGCAAGTCACATTTCTCTTCCATCTTTTCTTTAATTTCAGAAGTATCAATATAATTAGGAACAACAAAACAACTCTTTTGACTACAATCCATAAGAGTTTTAAAAGAATCTAAAGCTCCCTTTGAAACAGCACATAATGCATCAAAATAATTATATTTACTTTTAAAGAAGAAATGTAAAATTCTATATTTTGGTTCTTCTTTCAACTTAATAGGTACATCATTATGAATCCAAATTGCTCTTTTTTTAGCTTTAACATTTAGGGCCCCAACAGCAGTATGCATTTGGTAACTATCAAAATCTATTGCTAAATCATACTCCTTATCTAAAAAGTCTATTTTCATAATTCTTTTCACTATACGAAAAGGTATAAACTTATTAATACCTGCTGGCTTTTTCAAATAAATTACATTAGCATTTTCAGGCAAATCATAAAAATTATCATTATCAAATAAATACAAATCCACCTCATATAAAGAATAATCAATATTTCTCAAAAGATTTGCAATAGACCTTTGAATTCCTCCTACATGTAAATTATCAACAAATATAGCAATTTTTTTCATCATAACCACTCCTTTAATTCGCTACTATTTTTTCCCCCTCTTTTTTATCAAAAAAGATTAATGATATATATAAAATTAGACACATAACTTGCATTTCACTTACATTATAAAACATACCAATAAACAAAAATACAGTTAACATCATTAATTTATATTTATTTTTCCAACAGAAAGCAACTAAAGAAATAACAAAAGCACCATAAATAAGAGTCCCCAATATACCTGTTTCTACAAATATTTTAATATAATCATTATCTGAATAAAAGTTTTCATACAACTGATATTTTTCATATAAACTAGGAGTAACCATTTTACTTGCAGCACTTCCATAAGTTCCAAATCCAGTACCAAATATAGGGTAATCTTTAAATATTTTAAGCCCCGTTTTAATAATAAACAATCGACCATTATTAGCACTATTAACCAAAGTATTCCCAGAAATAGTCTCGTGCCAGCGATCAATCATAGCATTATTATCACCAAAAGGCTTACTTGAAGAATCATTACTAGGCTTACTTGAAGAATCATTACTAGGCTTACTTGAAGAATCATTACTAGGCTTATCAGGAATATTTGGATCTTTATTTCCATCATCATGTACTAAAAAATTAGCTTGACATACATAATGGATTTGTCCTTTTAAGTAATCCAGTCCAAAAGATAATACAAAAGCTATAGCTAAGAAACATAAAAACATGAAAAGCTTTTTGAAACTCTTTCTTTTAAAAGAGTAATAAATTAAAAATGCGAAAAAGAAGCAAGAAGCAAGCAACGTACTTCTAGAAGCTGACAAGAAAATGCCTAAAAATACTAAAATGTAATAAATTTTTGGTATTTTATATTTCAATTCCTCCTCAGAATAAAACACAATAAGCATCGTCATAAAAATAACAATTGCAAAGGTATTAGGATTTTTAACTAAACTATAGACACGTGTAAAATTAGATATATAATTAATATCTAAGGCCCATTGTTCAGGATAAAACAGGCACTTACTACTAACATGTTCAAAAATACCGAAAGTGATTAAGATAGTTGTTACACCAATCAATGTTATAACACAAGGTTTAAAATCTTTAGAGGTTAAATTAGTATTTCTCAATATATAAAATAATATATACATTGTTGTTATACTTCTAAACTGTAATGCATAAGCCAATATAGATGTATGATTGATTAACGAACTAAAAAAGCCCAAAGACAAAAAGCCAATATATAAATAATCATAACTTTTTAAATGCAATTTAAATTTATTCTTAATAATAACCAGAATAAATAATATCCACACTAAAGCATCTGGGATAAACTTAGCAAATCCCACTGTATAATAAGCAATTAATTCTCTAAAAGGAACAAAAATAGCAAAAAAAACTAATAGCCATTTTGTTAAATAATTTATTGATTTTTCCATGTTCTTATAACCCACTTATCTAATAACATCCTAATTCTATCATATTAAATTTCACATTTCAACTTTTTAACAATCAGACTTGTAAAGTATTAATCAAAAAACTTTCTTTTCATTTTTATTATTTTTTGCCAAACTCTACCGCTAAAAAAAATCACTTTATTTAAAAAGATAAATAGCTGACTTTTCAATTTATTAAAAACACTATTTCTCTTTATATGAACTTCATCCAAAATTTTTCCATCTTTTGTTTTTAGCACATACTTTTTCCCTATCTTTACAATATTTAAAAAATCTTTATCATAATTTGTATAATAACGAAACAATACATCATTTTCTAAAAAACAATCATAGCAAAAATCATCATTAACAAAGATGATGAAATAAATTGTAACGAAATATCTTTTATACGATCAAATTCCTTTTTTATAATATAAGTATTATTTAAAAACACTGGTGTTACATCTTCTTTTTTTCCATTATATAAAAGTATAATTTTATCTATTTTAACTTCATCAAGTGAAGCATATATTTTTATACAATTAAAACTACTGGGTTTATGAAAAGATACATTTATACTTTTCTTTTTATCCTCCTTTTCAAATACGGTATAACCTTTATCCAATAACGGCAGCTTAGAATCACCATACATTATATCACTACAATCAAATAACATAAAATCGTTTAAATATGATGAATCTCCCGAACTAGTTTCTATTGAAGCATTAAATAATAAGTTATTTGTTTTTCTTTCAAAAAAAACAATATCTGAATTAATAACTTTATCATACACATTTAAAATATACTGACTTTTATGCTTTAAAAGGCCTTTAAAATATATATTCTTACTTAACAAAAAGGCTCTAGCTCCTTTAGGCTGAACAAATCTTACTCTTTCACTCCAACTATAATAAGGATTTTCTAAAGGTTGCAAACCAAATTCCTCTACATTATTTTTAGTACTCGGATTCCAAACAGAAAAATCAGATACCCCTTTATAACTCGTCGGATAAGCAAAAGCCTTATAAACAACTGGACGATATAATTCATTTTCATGCATAAGTTGACCTAAAGCTTTTTCAAAAGATAAAGAAAGAGCCCTATGATCAGAATGCGAATCAAAATCAATACAAATCAAAAAATCAGCTTGTTCTTCTTTTAGTATCTGATAAATATCCATTATAAAGTTCTCTTTATTGAATTCTGCATGTTTCCCAAAATGCAAATAATGATAATCATTACCTAAAGGTGAATATGTATTTTTTACGCCATTATTAGAAACCCAAGCATCATTAGAATGATACAAATGAGTAGAATTATTTGTTGCTTGATCTGAATACCCCATAAAAATGATGTTTTCATTAGATACTCCAACTAATTTTAACGAATCAATTGCTTCCTTATAACGATATTTTGCTTTAACAACATAATCGCCATTTGTAGAATAAACTACTTTAACTAAACAGTTTTTATCTTTTAATCCCTCTAATAATCCATATGCTATATTAATTTCATCATCTTGATGCGGTAAAAAAACGACAATTTTCTTATTTTCAAAAATATCATAATTCATATAAATTTCCCTCAACTTTTTGCTTCTTTTTTCAAATATTTTTCTATAATTACTTTTTCAGAACATATAACAATAGTAAATTGTATAACATAAGCAAAAACTAAACCTAAAATACCAATCCATTTTGTCAAACAATAAGCAAAAGCCAAATAGACTATATTAGCAATAGCACAAATTATAAAGGATTGTAACACTTTACCAATAGATGCAAAATATGGATGAATCGTAGTATAGGACAATGCCACTGTATGAGCAATTAAATAAACACACAACACATACCAATATAATGCATAATCAATTCCAAAAATAAATTTCAACCACCAATAAGATGTTAATCCAACTAACATACTAACTGGCACAAAGAATTTTAAAATAACATTTCTTATTTTAAGTACAATTCCATAGGCTTGTTTAGATTGACTCTGCGCAACTAATTTAGAAAATTGTGGATAAATTGCTTGGTATACAGGAGTAGTTAATTTAGACACAATAGAAATGATTTGCTTAAATACTTTTAATACAGAAACCATACTTAAACTAATGGAAGAAACAATAAAGACATCTAAATAAGCAACTGGAATGTCAACAACATCACTTAATGTAGTCCAAACAGTAAACTTTATAAATTCTTTTGTTTTCTTAGGGAACTTACTTTTTATTACAGACATAATTCCCATTTTCTTATGGACAACAAATAACGCCATACCTATTAAAATTAAATGCCCTATTATATCTGTTATCACATATATTATTACCCCTAATAAAACGGATATCTTCCCATAAAAAAGCAAAATTATACCAATTGCTAAAACTTTTAATATAGAAGAAATAACCTTTTGAATAGCAACTAAATTAAATTTATCTTCCATCCGTAATATAGCAGTAGGAGTACCAGAAAAATGAAAAACTATAACCAAAGAAAAGATTTGTGTGGCTTGAATCAAAACGCTACTCCAGTTAAATATATGACCAATCAAATTAGTACAAAAAAAACTTAATATAGCACCAAGAATAGCTGTAGATATATCTAATATTGTCCCTAATTTAATATACCCCATTTTACTTTCTAAATCATTTGCAACTTCTGCTTCTTCTCCAAACTTAATAACCCCTCTCCAACATTGCATATTAATTATTCCATCAATTATAAACATATAAGATTGAGCAAGAGTTAAAATACCATACCCCTCACTACCTATCATTCTAATTAATAAAACAACGACAAATAAATTAATAACTGAAGCTCCACCTTCACCTAAAATAGCATAAAAAGAATTTTTAAATAAATTTTTCCAAAAACTATTACTATTTAATTTATGAACTATTTTTTTAATTTTATTCTTCATCTTTCACCCTTATTTTTCATACATTGACTTAGTTGGAAAAACACTTTCCAAAGCACGATTAATTTCCTCTTTTGTCATTTCAAAATTTTCAATCACAGCACTATCATTTAAACATATTAATTTATATTTTTGTTTTTTTATCACATCTACAATTACTTTATTGTCATTTGTTATTTCAAAGTATTTTCCTATTTTAGGACTTCTAGGCTTAAATCTTTTTGTTGCAAATTGCCAGTATTTTACAACCCACTGATTCACATTCGTATAATTATCTCTTAAATGACATTTACAAGTATCATGTAAAACAGAAAATTCTTTTTCCCAAATAGCAACAAAAGTTGATTTTAAGAAGGAATTAGGCAAATGACCATTATAAAAACCTGGAAAATTCCCCCAAGGTATCATACAAAGTGTTCTAATATTATTTAATCCATATCGAAAATTATACCAATTGAAAAGATTATTTTTAATTACATACCTTTTATTAAAATTTCCATTAATAATTTGCATATTATTGGCAGAAACATTTGCGAAATGATCTTTCCCAGTACAAATTATTGGATTTAAAACCGCCGTATCACAAGGTATTCTCTTTTTAAAAAAGTCTTTTTCTTGTAATTTATCTAAAATAAAAGTATCATCATTAAAATATATAAAGTATTCTGAAAGTCCCTTAATTCTATGTAAATTTAATTCGATGGTATGCGAATTAAATGTAGGCAAGTATTCCTTAGGAATAAAATCTTCATGTTTAACCACAACTATTTTTTCATTTGCAACATTAAGCCAAGATGGCAAATGTCCCCACGTAACAAAATAAATCTTATTAATCCAAGGCATATATTTTTCAATCCCTCTAAAAATATAATGCAAATTATCCCAGCTTCTAAATCTAACTTCATTATTAACAATATCTTCTTTAGGAAGATATTTATTCTTTTCTCTTCGCCATTGCGGATCATTACTATCTACCCATGGAATTACTATATCTATTTGCATAATTTAACCTCCTAAGCTAATAAGATTATTATAACAAATTTACATATAAATAAAAAGTTATTTATCATCAAAAGAAAAAAGTAAAAGTCCTTCACCCTTACTCTTCACTAGCCTTTTTCAGGCGTTCTTTTTTTCCATAATCTTCTTTCAATGCTTTTAACGCCGAAGCTATCACAATAAACATTAAAATGGCTAATGGAAACCCAATAAGTATTGCTAAAACCTGAACAGCATTAAATCCTCCTATTTGCAATAAAACAAATGTAATCAAGCACGATATAGAAGCCCAAAGAATACGGCTCCAACGAGGAGAAACATCATCAGTGCTGTTATGTTTCATTGTAGCCTCTGCTGCTACAAATGAGCTCGAATCTACTGTTGTTGCCATAAAAACAAAGCATAATATTGCTACAATAATCATCATAATTTTAGGGAAAGGCATCGAACCAATAATGGCTAAAATAGCTTGTGGTTGACCTTGTGTAGCTAATATATTGGCGATATCCACCGCCCCACTTTGTTGTAAAGAAATAGCATAATTTCCAAGTGTCATCATAGCAATCCAACAACCAACACTACAACCTAACACTTGTGCAATAGTTATTTCGCGCAAAGATCTACCTTTTGAAATTCTAGCATTAAAGATACCCATCAAAGGCATATATACAATAAGCCAAGCCCAATACCACACAGTCCAAGAGGAAACAAAATCCCCACTTCCATATGGATCCGTATATGTTACCATTCTAACAAAATTAGATATATACATTCCTAAAGTGTTAATTTCTGCTTTAAAAAGTGTAAAACCACCCGCCAAAAGTCCCACAAAAATCATAAAAGCAAAAGCCATAATTACATTAGCATTACTTAAATTTTTAATTCCCTTTTTCAAGCCGAAATATACACTCGTTCCAAAAAGAAGAACCCAAAGCACTAAAATACCAATCTGTAAAGCTGGAACATATTGATTAGAAATATTAAAAATATTTTGAAGAAGAATAGTTAATAGCGGCATTCCTAACCCCATAGAAGTCACCGGAGCCACTATTGCCCCAAAAGTACCAATAATATCCATCACAACGCCTATAAAGCCCTTTTGTTTTTCTTTTAATACAGGTTTACACGCCATACTCATGGATATATCTTTTTCTTTTCTGTTATAAATCATATAACCAATGGCTATTGTAATAGGAACATACAAAGCCCACGCATTAATTCCCCAATGATAATGAGAATACATTTGAGCTGTTTCATAAGCCTCGATAGACAAAGATTCTACTTGAAATGGACCTGAGGCAGCATAAATAATACTTTCAATAAAACCAAAAACAATTAAACCAGCACTACAACTTGTAGTAAAAATCATTGAAATCCAAGAAAAATTACTATATTCTTTTTGAGCCTTTTCTCCACCTAATTTAACTTTTGCATAAGGCCCAAAAATCATAAAAGCTGAAAATAATAGTGCTGCTATATTTGCTAAAATAAACAACCAACTAAAATTATGCGATATATAATAATATATAGCATCCACACTAGATTGAACCTTTTCTAAATTAACAACAACTAATACTAAAGTAATTAAAATTACGCCTAGTATAGAAAAAAATCTTTTTTTATCAATTTTCATTTTTATTTTTTCTCCTTTTTACAAACTTACTCAATTTATTACATATTTTTGAATAAATAGGATTCATATCATGGGCATTAAGAAAATATAAACATTTACATTTTCTCAACTGTCTAAACCATTTCCAAAAAGAAATTTGTTTTGTTTTTACTCTATCCTGAAAGTCTACAAATTCAGCCATAGCTGTAAAATCATCAAACTTCTTATATGATTGATCAAAAACTTTTTCATCAATCATCGCACTAGACCATAAAACTGGCAAATTCATACCTGCTACAGTAGAAGCATAACTCCAAGTAGAATTTCTAAAATTTATTTCTAAGAAATATAAATCATCATTTTGATCTATCAAAAACTCTACTGAAAAAATACCTTCAAATCCGATTTCTTCAAACATTTTATCTAGTTTCTCTTCAATATTTTTATCATACGTGTTTTTTACAGTCATATAATTACTATAAGCATTTTCAATAACATTATTATAATTAGAAGCTATAGCATAAAAAACACGCGTACCCTTCTTAATACTATAACCATCAAGACATAATTCATTTTTTTTATGAATAAACTTTTGTATTAAAACTCTATTTCCTCTAATTTTTTTATAAGCCTCTTTTAAATCATTTTCATTATCACAAATAAACGAATCAGCTTTCCAATTATCAATTGTTGAACAAATGGCTTTTGTAACTACTGGATATTCAATATCCTTTGGAATATCACCAACTGAAACTTCCCAGCTTTTAGCTACATTTAAATCATGTTTCTTAGCCAATTCAACAATATTATTTTTATCCATATATTTAGTAATTCTTCCATTCTCCAAATTTGCATTATAAAATATAAAATGATCCTGTAGCTCTTCACAATGCGTATCTAAAAAACTAGTTATTTGATCATCCGTAGTAAAAACAAAAGGTTTTAATTTACAATGACCATACTCTCTTAATAATATTTCATAGCCTTCTTCTATAGTATCAACAAGATGCAATTTAGAGATGTACTTACTTTTAGAAGCCAAACGATACTGTCCCCTTTTTATAATAGCTATAGACTTATAACCAGCTTCTCCAAGACTTCTTATTAACCCTAATGGATTATAGTGTTCCTCACCAAATTCTATATATAATCTTTCTTCTTTCACAAATTGACCTCTTTTCTACATAAAATTTAATTTTCTCAACCTAAACCATTATATCAGATTTACTAAAAAAAGTCTTCATTAAAAAATCAAAATGCCTAATTTCCAGCAAATTTCTTGCTCATTTTATACATTTATTTTATAATTTTAATGTGATTATTATGAAAGAAATAATATATATAAACGATAACAGCATATTAAACAAGGTAAAAGAAATATGTTTAAATACTTTAAAAGAGAATGATTATGCTATAGATATGACTATTGGAAATGGATTAGACACTTTATTTTTATGCAATACATTAAAAAAAGGAAAAGTTTTTGGTTTTGATATACAGCAAATAGCTATAGAAAATACAACCAAATTATTAAATGAGCATAAGAAAAAGAACTTTCAAATCTTTTTAGAAAGTCATGAAAACGTTTTTAAAACATTACAAGAATATCAAAACAAAATTAGTATTATTTTATTTAATTTAGGGTATTTACCAAAAGCAGATAAAAGTATAATGACCAATCATAAAAGCACATTAAAAGCTTTACAAAATAGTTTTAAAATGCTTAAAGAGAACGGCAAAATTTTAATTGTTTGCTACCCACATGAAGAAGGAAAAAAAGAAGCTGAAGCAATTAAAACGTATTTAGAAAACAATAATATTAACTATAAAGAATATAGAAATACAACAAAAGAATTCGCACCTTTCTTAATTGTTATTGAAGACTTTATCATTTAAATATGGATAAAATTAACTCATATATTTTAGGATAATTCTTTTCTATTTCATTCTTATGTTTTTTAAAAAAACAAGCCAAATACGCACATATTCTGTATTTATTATCAACGAACTCTTCTACCCCATTTTCATCAATAAAATTACCAACTTCTGATAAATCATCCTGGGTATACTGATCAAAATAACAACGTTTTATTGGTAATAAAAAGTCTCCCTGAGGTCCTATTTTTACATCTCTTGTGCTACACCCCACTAAAAAACTAAAAAGTTCTTCTTCAGCAAAAGAATTTCTAGCTGGATACAAATCCGTTGTATAATAATCTCTAAAACACTTAACATACATTTTTTCTTTTACTATAAAAGTTCTTATAAACGTATCGATAATTTCTCCTTCAAAGTTTTCTTTCAAATCTAAAGAATCGAATTGATATTCAATACCATTGATTCTAACAACGCCCTTTTGTAAAAGCATCTCAATATCATTCAAACAAACAGGAAATTTTAAACAGCTATACATAGTATTCGTTATTTCATTTTCATAAATATTAAAATATTTTTCTTCTTGATAAAATTTTAACAATAGATGAAACATACTATACTTCTTATCTATTAAAGCTTTATATTGTTTTAAAAATTTAATAAATAAGCGTATATTTAAATATCTTTTTTTAATAAAAGAAATGATTTCATCTTTTTCTATTCTACATAAATCATTATTTATACCCAGTTCTACAAAAAGACTTGTCATTCTAGCAGAAATAGATGAAAAGTTTATTCTTTTAGCAATTAATCGTTCTACTAAAAAGAACCCTTTTCCTTCATATGTAGAACTATTTACTGTTATTTTATTATAGTTTTCATTAGAATTAATCCTATTAATAGTTCTTATGTAATCTCCAGTAAAAAGAATATATTTATTGATAGCATTGTCTTTCATATATTGAGATATTTTATTAGCTACAATAAATATTTCTTCAATATCCTCTGCTCGATCAATATCTTCAATAACCAAAACTTCCTCAATATTATCTACAATCTTCTTTACTAATTCACTTTCATAATACTTTCCACTATCTTTTTTAAAAAGGCTTACAAACGGAATAGGCTTTTTAAATACCATAAAACGTATAATCACTATAATAACAATCACTAAGAATAGCAATAAAAATAATAAGAAAACCAACTGATTCTTACTTGTACAAAACAATTGATAATGTAAAAATCTACAAACAAAATTATCATCTTTAAATATTTCTGTTAACAAGGATATAAAACTACCAGATAAGATGGTCAAAACAGAAACTACTGCACTCCAAAATAAAACATTAGATATAATCTTAGATTTGCTTGTTTTACTAACATTATAGTAAATTTCTTCTAAATAATTAGATGACTTATTTAGCCAAGGAGAATAAATACAATGTTCTTTTACCATCAAATAATCTTTAATAAAAGTCGTTTTTCCCCATCCAAAGTCTGCATTTAAAAATACGATTTTAGTTTCAGGATCACTTTCTAAAAAATCTTTAATCCCTCTTCTATAGCTATCTAAAAACTTATCTAAATCAGTACTTGGTTTCTTTTTACTATCTTTTTCCATAAACATACTTCCTAAAAAGATTATACAAAAAAGAAAAAGATTTGACAATAAAAACAAATTTACCTACCGCTTACAAAAAAACAAGATTTTTCAATCTTATTTCTTTTTCTTCTTCTTTTTCTTAGGCTCATTTTCATAAAACATTAAAGAACCATCATCTTCATTCATTTCTTCAATTTCATTTTGCTTTATTTCATCAATATTTAAAGGAATAGTATTTTCAATATTTTTTTTTGCTTTTTTCTTTTTCTTACGAGGTCTAAATATTAAAATAAGTAGAAATAAAACAAAAATAACACTAAATCCAATGATAATATAACTATAAAGTTGTAATTTTTCTTCTAAAACTTTTACATATTCATCATTATATTTTTCTAAAACCTGGTTTTCTTTATCATATTGATAAAACCCTTTTTCACCAGTTTCTACATTTACACCATAAATAACACAAAATCTTGAATTATCTTTATAATAAAAACCATTTACTTTAATTCCATTAATCTCAACTTCACCTTTAGTATAACCATCAATCTCTTCATTTGTTTCTAAAGGATACACAGTAACTTTATTCATACCTAATTCTTGATATAATTTATAACTATTATCATCTTGATTATAAATATAAAGACCAATATCCCCTTCATTATTTTTAAGTCCTACCAAGACAAGTCCTGTATTGTCACTTTTAAAAGCTGGAATATCAATATCATTTATTTTAATAGTATGTTCTTGATAAGCATTGGCAGTAGGAAGGTTATCTTTTATTTTTACAACTGTTAACTTTTCTCCATCCACTTCAACTTCAATTGGATTAGCATCTTTAACTTCAACTGTTACTTTATAAGTTTTTTCTGCTCCATTTTCCGCTCTAACAATTATTTCAAAAACATTAGTACCACTAGATACTTCTTTTTTCCCAGTACCACTAACACTTGCTTTACTATCTTGCGCTTTAGCAATTAAATTAACTTCTTTTGTATCTTCTGGAACAACAACATTATATTCTAGTGTGCCTTTATCAAAACCTGGAGACAACACGAAGCCCTCAACAGTAAGGCTAGCTAAATCATTTACTTTAGAATAGCTTGCTTCTAGTTCATCTTGTGTAATAATTTTTACCGTTTTACTTCCAGCTGTCAAAGACATTTCACTCATATCTTCATAAGCATAAGCTTCATATGACCCAATAGATATTTTTGTACTTCCCTTTTTCAAAGTTTTAAAAGTAAAAGTATATGTTTTTTTAGTAGTACCTGTGGAAGAATTAACCATCCCCGTTCCCCCAGCTTCACCTGTACTACTCGTCAATTGTAAGTAGCTTTTATCATATTCCAAATTCATTTTCCAGCTACCAATTTTCGTACTACTAGAAAGTGTTACTGTAACAGTAAGTTTATTTCCAACCACTACTTGTGATCCACTACTAACACTAATATTCCCACTAGCAGCCAAGCTATGAAGTGGAAAAAGTACCAAGGCTACTAAAGAAATGATGATATATTTTAATTTATTCACTAATTATCTCTCCTTTATTTAATTGTATATGTTCCCAAAATATGTTTTTGTACTTGTAATAAATCAAGTGCATTAACTTCACCATCTCCTGATGTATCACCAGCTTTTAAAGATGCTCCAGATAAAGTATATGTACCTAAAATACTTTTTTGAATTTGTAACAAATCTAATGCATTAATTTCTCCATCACCTGATGTATCACCTTTTACTACTACTTCTAAAACTTCTGTAGTAGATTGATTATTAATAGAAACCTTAAATCCAGTACCAACTTGACCACTTGTTACACTTTCACCCGCTGCATTTGTAATAACAACAGTACTATTTCCTCCGACTGACTCCAAGGCACCCTTTAACGTACTTACATCTTGATGTAAAGGAACACCTATATATCCAGATTCATATTTATAGCCACTAGATGTCACAATGGTATGAATTGGAATTGTACTAGGTTTAGGAACAGTACTATCACCATCATTGACAGACCCATTACCAGAATTATCAATAAAAGCATCCATATTCTTATAAACAGGTATTTTAAACAAAAAAGGCAAGTCTAAAGCTTTATTATTCGCAATCGTGGAAAAAGAAATCGTTGATTCACTAGAAGGCGCTTGGACATTCGTTTGATATTGATGAGAATAAGGCTTACGGTCTCCATAACCAAGAACATTAAATTTTTGTAAATATGTTGTATACTGATTCTTATTAATATACTCTGCTGAAATAGTCCTAATCCCACCTTGAATTGCCAAAGGTAAGGTATTCCATCCTTTATTTACAGCATATCTTAAACCACAAAAGGTTGTACCAAAATCCTTTGCACAGGTATCAGTTACACCCATATTATAAAAATTATAATAACCAGTATAAGATACACCACTAGCATCTATATATTTACCAGTCCCACTATAAAGATTAAATAATTTTTCATCAGCTCCCAATTCCTGATACATACGAGCGCTAGTAAATATTGGACATACATTAACCTCTTTAGCAGCTTGTATCAAAATATTAGCAAAATCATTTTGCTTATGGTAAATATAAAAAGAGGCTTTATTTAACATAGCATCAACCGTCGTAAAATAACTACTTTCTAAAACATTAGCATAAGACAAATAGTTAAATTGAAAGATATAACCCTCCGATAAAAAATTACGAGGATCCATAAAATATGCAAGACCTACTGGTAACACAGACATATAACCGCTGTATTCTTCTTCACAGCTAGTATCAATAAAGTTTTCATTTGTAGTATTTTTTCTAATTAAATTCCAGCCACATGGACTTTCTCCTTTTATTACATCCGACCAATCAGTATCTACTTTTATGGCTTCAAAAGTCCAGCTAGGATATTTTTCTTTCAAGCGGCACAAACCGCCCCAATAAGAAGAAGGAAAGCCTAAAGCACTCATTTGTTTTTCGCAATCAGTCGAAGGAGCTACATCATCGTTTGCATGAGATTTAACAAACTCTACATTTTCACCACAAATATAACCGTCTTTACCATTATAATAAATCTTATACCAAGGTTCAGAACACGTATTATCTCCATCAAGTCCAGGATATGGTTTCTCATCAAGCAAACGATAAGTTCCATAATTGGCAGTGACACCTAATTTATTAGCTTTACCATTTGGAGCCTCACGAACATTCTTGTTCTTTGAATTTAATGGAAGCGTTATAATAACCCTTGTAGTAGTTTCTGCATGCACTGTTTCTATGCATAAAAAGACAAACGCAAAAAGCAATAAACAAATGAAAACTTTTTTCACTACTCTAACCTCCTTATGATTTCTCATAATAATTATAACAAATTATTACATAAATAGACAAAAAAACAATAAAAAGTATGTAAAATTGTTGTTATTTTTTACACTTTTATAATATAATATGAAATATGTGGTGGTAATATGGGTAGAAGATTTGATCAGATAGATATAGTTCTTATAAGTTTAATTGGAGCCTATTTATTTATATTAGCAATAATAGGTTTAGTATTTCTTTTAAAATTAGTAGATAAACATGAAGAGAAGAAAAACAAAAACATACCAAAAGAAAAAGAATTACCACAAAATCCAATTCCTACTCCTACCATACCTGCCAAAATAACAACCTTTAAACCTAGCAAAGACACGATAGCAGATAATAAAGATAAAGAAATTAAGGCAATTCCTACTAAAGAAACGACAAATCAAAAACTATTACCTTATAAAAATAAGACTGCATTAGAAAAAGAAAAAGATACAGTTACTAAAAATAAACCTACAACAGGAAAAAAGAAAACGGAACAAACAAAACAAAAAAGTGCTTCAAAAAGTAGCAAAAAAACGAATACTACATCTAAAGCGAAAACGAATAAATCGCCGAATACCAAAAAGAAAGCCTCTAAGAGTACAACAAAAACAACCAATACTTCTAAGAAAAACAATGTAACCAATCGTTCAAATGGATATGTAAGTCCAACAAAAAGAAAGAAAAAAAACAATAAAAAAAGAAAATAAGGACACTAAAAATTCCTTATTTTTTATTGAAGAAAATCTAAAATATTATCATCTACCCCGGAAGGCTTTGTTGGTTTTTTATCATCCTTTTCTTCTTCATCTTTTTGATCATTTGGTTTAGAATCATTTGAAGAACTAGGTTTTTTCTCGCTATTCACAATATAAATGGTTAAGCTATCTACTGTAGATAACAAAGTATTTGCATGAACACTTTGCTCTCCAATTAAACCAACAGCTACTTCACTATTATAAAATTCGCTTTCTGGATCAACATAACGTATTGTCAATGAAATGCTATGTTCATCACAATATTTTCTAGCTTCATCTACAGATTTACCGATAAAGCTTGGAAGCGTACTAGAAGATGGATTCTTTTTCAAGCCCATTCCTGGAGAAGTAACAACATAAGGTTCATTGACAGAAAAACCAAATGTTTTAACAGCCTCCTCTTTTTCAAGCCCAAGTGTTTGTTTAAGAGCCATTCTAATATCATCCAAACTATCTTTATAATAACCTTGAGCAGAAGTAATCATTTTAGACTGTGGCAAATAAACTGGCAAACTATAGGTTTCCAAATATGCTTTATTAATTGCTACTAATTCATCTCCATTTAAAGCATTATTCAACATTTTTTTAATAACATTATATCCAGAAAGAATCTTAGACCTATCCATATTAGTAATCATATTATTACTTACAGCTGTTAAAATCTTTTGAAAATCACTAATACTATCAAAACTTAACAACTTACTTGCTAAAGCTTCTACTACTTGTTGTTGATGTTTAATACGATCTAAATCTCCCCCCAAATAAAGATATCTACAACGAGCATAAGCTAATGCCTCTTCTCCATTTAAAGTTTGAAAACCAGGGTCTAAATAAATAATTTCATTACCAGCATGGCGATCAGAATTTTGTTCACAAAATCTTCCATTACAATTGATTCCCAAAGCATGATGTTTTTTTACATCTGGAGCTTCAACATCAACATCTACACCTCCAACTGCATCAACTAACTCAACAACTCCCTTAAAATTAATCTTAGCATAATAATCAATATCTACATCCAAGAAATTCTCTACAGTTTCAATAACACAATTCGTACCACCTGCTGCAGCTGAATTAATTTTATTATATTGATCCTTTTTACAAGCAATCGGAACAAATGTATCTCGTGGAATACTTACCATAATAGTTTTTAAGGTATTTGGATTAAAAGATACAAGCATCAAAGTATCTCCATTAAAAGCGGCATTTGCATTCAAGCCATCAGTCTCAGAATCCACCCCCATAACTAAAAACGTTAAAGGTTCACTAAAATCTTTATCACTTACAATCGAAGCATCTTTATTCTCTCTTGTTTCCTTATGTTCATAAACAACTTTTGTTTTACTAGAAAGAGTTTCCAAACCTTCTTCATCTCCATAAATAATAATATAATTACTAGGAACAAAAGCTGCATCAATATTTCCATCCAACAATTCTTTAAGCATCAAAGTATAATCGTCATAGTCTTCAATGGTATTAACTAACTTCTTCTCTACATATAATTTTTCAGCCAAAATATATCCTTCTACATCATCTTTATCGTTAATTCTACCAATAACAGAATCTTCATCTAAAGTCTTATCATTTAGCATAACAAGTAAAGATTTATACTCTACTTTATCACTTTCTTTAATAGCCCCTAACTTATCATAAACAAAATCTATATAATAAGCTCCTACTGAAAATAAAACAGTAAATAGCAAGGCAAGTAATGATGTAACAGCAAAAATATTGTATTTTTTAGTAAGTAAATTAATTAAATTCCATACAACATACAACAGACCATATATACCAAAAACAAACAAAACAATAATCCGCAAAGCTGTTTCAATACCACTTAAACTCAAGATACTTTTGGCAAAGAAAAGAAAACTTATAAAATAAGCCAATATCAAAAAATAATAAGTATATCTTGTAACAGGCTTTACCCGCTTTAATTTTCTAAAAATTCTTCTCATCTACCTTTTATTCTCCTGTTTTGTATTGAACAACATAAACTTTATCATCCTCTAAAACTGTTGTTACAACACCTGTTTTATCATAACCTAAATCTTTTTCATATTCCCATGAAAGTTCTATATCAAAAGAATCTAATTCCTTATCTTCCCCTATCGTAAAAGTACCTTTTTTTATATCTTTTACTTCTATACTTTTAACAACAGGCAACTCCTGCTTTCTTTTACCATCAGTATAATTATTAACTAACTTATAAAGAGTATCCATAGCATTCATTTTATAATTAGCTACTGCTGAAGGATATACATATTCACTTCCTCCTACATCATATTTATTTGCCTTATTATCAATCGTAAACAAATCAATAATAAACATCTTTGTTAACACTTTAGCATATTCTTCATAATTAATGGTATCACTTTTCAAAACTGTTTTAAGTTCATTATAGGTTTCTTTCATTAAAGCCGTATCTCTATCATCTAATGTATACATAAATTCTTCTATAGAATCTACTACCTTCGGAGCATCTACAATAGGCTTAGAAAAAAACTTAAAGCTTAAAAAGATCACACTAGCTACAACCATTAACAAAAGAACAAGTTTAAATACAAACTTTATCTTTGTTTTTCTTTTTTTCCTTCTCATCTTTATTCCCCATCCATTGATACAGTATCATGTAAATTATAAACAATAATTGCATTAGATACTTCTAACTTTTCTTCAGCAATCTTAGCTAAATTTTGAATATATACTTCGTCTACTTCACTACCATCAAATACTTTATATTCTCCCGTAGAATTATTATAATAAAGTTTATTTGTTAAAAAATTACCATTAGGAAAAACAACCATATTATCATCTTTACTATTAAAAATATCACTTCCTACAGAATATTTATTATTAAGACCATACATATTTAAAATAGTTGTAGATACATCATACATACCCATAGTATAATTAACTTCCCCTTTAAATATACGTTGCAAGTTCTTATTCTTACTCCACATAACTAATGGTGTTTTCTTATTTAGTTCATGGGCATAATAGTCATATTCTTTATATTCTGGATCCTCTTCGTTTCCGGATTAAAATTATACAAATAATTAATTTCTGAACGAGAAAGTCTAGCATCATGATCTCCATAGAATACAAATAAAGTATCATTAAACTCATCTGCTTCTTTTATATATTTTATAAAATCTCCTAAAGCAATATCAGCATAATTAACGCTTCGAATATACTCTCCAACCACTGAATTTTGTAAATCTGTATTGACTTCTTCGGTAACAAGACCTGTTACTTCATCTTCCTTTTTATATTTAACAGATAAATCTAACAAAGAGTTAAGAGCAGCCCATTTAAAGGAAGAATGATTAGATAAGGTAATAACGGTTCCCATATAATTATTGTATGTTTTACCTATATTTTCCATTATCTTAACAGACTGTTCAAAGAATAAGCGATCATTAATCCCTAAATTAACAACATCTTCATTTGTGTATTTATAAGACTCTTCAAAATACATTCCATCATATCCTAAGGAAGGATGTGCTTTATTTCTATTCCACATAGACGAATAATTTCCATGCATACTATATATATAATAGCCTTGATTCTTTAAAAATTTTGGCAATGTTTGATAATTTCGATCATAATAACTTACAAATACAGTACCACTAGCTGCTGGCATAAGACCTGTAAGTAATGTAAATTCTGTATCACTACTCGTTCCTGTACTAACTTGTGGATAAAAGTTTTTAAAAAACATTCCTTCTTTAGCTAATTTATTTAGATTAGGAGTAACTTCTGCTCCATTAAATGATAAATCCATTAAGAATGTTTGCATACTTTCCATATGAACAAAAACAATATTGTAGCCTTTTAAAACTCCAGTATAATCATTTTCTTGATGTTTTTCTTTTTTACTGAAATATTGATTAAAAGATTCTAAAGCTTCATCATATCCAAATAAACTGCTAATTTTAGGAGTTAAAGATTGTACTAAGTCATTAAATTGATACATAATAAGACCAAATCTTTCGACAATGTAAACTCTATTCCATTGTTTAGCAAGACGAGAATAATCTGTACCAGTTGCCACTCCAAAACTATAGCCAACACAAAGAGCTCCAACAATTAAGGTAGAAGCTACCATTTTCTTTCCTTTTTCTATTTTATCAATAAAATAATAATAAGTTGAATTAGATAATTTTCTATGAATAACATAAAAAATAATAGGAATAACAAGATACATTAAATCTACTACTCTTAATTTATCATAAATTGACCCTGTAACAGTTTCTACTTGCCCAACAGTAGCAAGTTCTCCAAAAGAGGCAAATGATGTATAAAAGGTATAATAAATTGAACTAATTATACTCATGATAGTAAAAATAATAATCCATATAAAATAATACTTAAATTGATTTTTAGGTTTAACAAAATAACCAAAAGCTCCTATAATCAAAATTAACCCCAAATCAGTTATTAAAGGCTTTATTGACCAAAAAGAACCTATCGTAAATTTACGTACACACATAGTACTAATTAATGCTAATATTACATATGATATAAACAAACGATTCGTTATTATATATTCAATTATATTCTTTCGAACTGTTTTAAAAAATTTAGAGATTTTTTCTTTCATAATATACTCCCTCTTTAAAATTATAGCACAATTGAAATTTTTAGCAAATCTTGTTGCAAATTTTTTCATAATTTGATACAATTTGTTTACGCAGGTGTAGTACAGCGGTTAGTATGCGACCTTGCCAACGCAATAACGCTAGGTCAGACATTAGCCATTAAACTTGCGATAAATAAAGAGTTTATGATGTATGAGTGATTGAAAATTGCATCTCATGTACCAAAATCGTGTACCAAAGTCACAATTTATGGTATAATAATGTTAGTAAATTTTGATTAGTCATACATTAAAAATGCAGGTATAGTACAGTGGTTAGTACACCGCGTTGCCAACGCGGGGACACGAGTTCGAGTCTCGTTACTTGCTCCAAGTTGATTACAAAATCTCTTGAAATACAGAGATTTTTTTTATGTCATTTAAAAAGTTGAAACACAAAGATTTCAACTATTACTCATTCTATTTAAAGGTTCTATTTTTATTTTCTTATAAATTGGTTTAAATCCTACAAACATTGCTTCTATTTCTTCATCATCTAGGTCGACATCGATTTTAGAAATCTTATTAAATACTGGAAATAACTCAAATAAATATTCAGTACATGTTTTTAAGTCATTTTCCATATTGCTTTTATCTACTGACTTATTGAGTATCTTTTCCATAATATTTATTTGCTTTCTAGCATTATTTAATCTATTCATACATAGACAATAAAGTTCTGAATATGTTGCTCCCAGTGTATTTCTAAATTCAGCTTCGAATTTATCCAATAACTTTTTATCTTCTTCTAAATTAGATTGATTATATATACCCCAAACAGTACTATCTTTAGACCAACCAAATCTCTTTTTTACCGCTTTAAGATTTGTTTCTCCACTTAACATAAACGTCGCTGCACTATGTCGTAATACACGAAGAGGAAGATCCTCATAACCAAGAGAACGGATAAACATTCTCCATTCATAGGTATATCTACTAGGAGTTATCATTTCATTTTCTTCCCATGCTGTAAATATATAGTCATCTTCACATACTAGCATACCGCTATTTTCTTTAAAGCTTCTATAACAATCTATCAAGTCAAGAGTATATGTACTGACACTAATTTCTCTTTCGCTACTTTTTGTTTTTAAATCTTTTACTATAAGCTCGCCAGTTAACCTCGATTTTACAACAGCACGAACAATCTTAATAGTTCCACGCAATCTATTAATATCGGAGAATTTTAGTGCTAAAATTTCTTCCATACGCAAACCAGTTTCAAGATAAAGATTAATTAAAGTTTTAAATCTAATATTCTTTTTATCAATCTCATTTAAAACATAATGAATATCTACAGTTGCCAAATAGTTTCTGTCTTTTGGAGTGTAAACAGGCTTACGATCCACGTCATCGAGTGGGTTCTTTTCTATTAATTTCAGTACATCTTTAAAGTACTCAAACAATTTATGCATTAATTCATATGGATTAAATAGGCTATTTTCAGACATCTTTCCTGACTTAGTTTCTCTTAATGGTTCAGCATTAAATAAATCATCAACAAACTCTTGAGCGTCTTCAGTAGTAACATTAATTACTTTTTTCTTTAAGAATTTACATTCTGTTATAAATCTGCTCTTTGATATCATAACATCTTTTTCATAAGTGGTTACTACAATTTTTTTGTCTATCAAAGTTTTCCTATACTCAAAAAATAATTTTAGACCGTCCTCAACAGTTAAATTCAAGTATGATTTTATATCCTGTGATTGTTTGCTTATGTATTCTTGGTGCTTATTAATGTTTTTAAGCATATCATACTTCTTATTAATTGCATCTAAAAGATTGTTTACAACTTTAGTCTGGCGATCGTTTGCTCCTTTAACACGGATAGAGATCCTAAACTTGTTAGGACCTATCTCCGAAATGTATTTTAAATCTTCATCTGTTATACCGTATGCTTTTGCTTCGTTATAAGAAATAGAAAACCTTTTAATTACTTCTTTTGATAATTTATTGGCTTTCACTTGTTCTCCACGATGTAAAAGAGTTTGGGCTTAATTTTTGCTGTCTGCTTCTTTCAAGAAAAGCATCTATATCCTTTAAATAGAAGTGTCTTACATTACCTATAAATGTAACAGGAAGTTGTCCTTCGTTAATTGCTTTAGTTAAAATGTACTTGCTTAACTTAGGATATATCTTTTCAACTTCTGTAATACTGTATAATTGTTCTTTTTCTTCTTTAATTTTTTCTGCCATTACCTCAAGCTGATACTTCTTTATACGGCTACCAAATTCAATGAATATGTCGCCTAAATTTTCAATCTCTTTATTTATATTCATAAAATTATCTCTCTTTCTTTTCTATTTTTTTATCCATTCTTGTTCTTATTACTTCCATAAGATAGTTTCTAACCTTATTGTGTAATTCTTTTGCTCTTGCTTCAGTAAATATTTTAAAAGGGAGTTCTTCTTTCCAATGATTGCTGTTATCACAATCATTATGAGTTCCTATAATAACTTTCATTTGATTGTCGCAATCTCTTTCAGTTGGAAGATAAGCCCAGATGCATAAATCTGATGCTGGGTTAAACTTATCATAAATTTTTAGTAAAACTCCTTCTTCTAAACCATTATTAAAGACATCAATAATTCCGTCTATATCTGTTTCTTCTTTTAATAATTCATTTGCTATAGAATTAAATATATTTACTGATTTTTTTATTTTATCAGACCATTTAATCATGATAACAACTCCTTAAATTTTTTATTAGTACGGGAAAAAAGTTTCCTTTTTTCCCTTTTTCTTATTTTCTTTTATCAAAAATCGAACTGATCCACGGTGTTGTTTATTCCTGTTTCCTCATCATTAGCAGTGTCTGGATCATCGATAAACAGATCATTATTATTGCAGCCATATTCTTTTTTAGCTCTTAGTGATAGAGTAATATATTTAAAATAATCATATCCGCCATTAGTATGAATTATTTCTCCCTTACCCATATCAGTTAGCATTTTCTTCATTTCTTTTTTAGTTTGTGCATAACCACCATTATTGGCTTTACACCACTCTTTATAAGTTTGATAAATGATTTTCACTGTGCATTTATCTTTAATTGGCTCATTTTCAGGTCTATCAACAAGACATTCTTCATAAAAACTTAAGAACGAATCGTTTTCAACTCTGTATAATTGATTTCTTTGTTTACATATTTCTGGGATATCATATTGATATCCATTGTTAATAACTTCCATAAGCCCTCCAATCGCTAGCGAAACAATATATTCCTTTTCTTCGAGTAAATGTTCTAAAAGTTGCTTATCTCTTTTTTCTTCGGGAATAACATTATCACACTCTATAATAACCATTCTATCGTAAACATGATCGCCTTTATCTCCACCGAAGACAGGCATTCTATTACCAAGCATCCAAATGACACCATTATATCTAAAATCGATTAGCCCCTCATTCTTATAAGAGTCAGTGATATAGTCGCCACCTGTTATTTGCTTAAATTTTTCTAAACTGTTAATTTTCATACCGCTCATATCGTTAGATCCTGCTAGTCGCTTATTTAATAGTTCTATAGCATGAAAAGGCCTTTCTAAATCTTTTAAATCTACGCTCGTACAGTTTTCAACACCTATTAATCTTGTAAGCAATAGTTTTACTTGCGATTTTCCACTATTACCAGGTCCGATACAGAAAAACGCTTGCTTCATTCTATATCCACGAACATTGCTTAACGCTACTCCCATACCTTGCAATATTAATCTTTTAATTTCTACATTACCTTTGGTAAAGTCGTTAAGAAAATTATCAAAATATCTTTTTTCAGGTACAGGACAATTTTCAACATAATTGCATGGAATTTGCGTTGTAATTAGATATTTAGACGAGTGAGGTAGTAATTTACCAGTTCTAATATCTAAAATCCCATTTTTAAAATTAATGATATTTTCATTTGCGTTCATATCTTCCATTAACCTGTGATGATTTATTTCTGTCATAAGAAGATTTAATACTTCTTTTAATGCGGTCATTTTATGTAAAGATAACGGTTCAATAAATTGTTTTATTAAATACAATATCTCTTCATCATCAAGCATCTTATACCTGTTGTCGCAATAGAAATACTTGATTATACCGCTTTTAGACCTATTTTTAGCAAAAATATAAGGAATATTATCACTAATAAATTTTGCTAAAGCAGGACATGATAGTTTCCACTTAGGCTCGTCGCTATCGTCGTCAGCAGAGTTATATATCCAATCTATATCTTCTATTGACGGTACGGGATACCCTAGCTTTCTTATATTTTCTGTAATTTGGCTTTTGATTTTCTTTTCTTCATTACTAGCAGAACTATCTGTATGCTTCTTGCTTGGCTTTTCGTTTATTCCTAGTAATTCACTTTTAAAATATCTAATTGCATCTTTTAGTTCCATGTTTTTTGTTAGCATTAAATAATCTATAATTGATCCCCCAACTCTGCCATTTTGTCCGAAGCAAAAAAATGTATTCGTATTAGAATAGAATCTAAAACAATCATTATGACCGCAGATAGGACATTTTTTAAAATAGATTGTATTTCCCGATACATGATCTACCTCATATTTTTTTGAAATGTATTCTAAAAAGTCAAATTCACGTATCATTTGCGTTAATTCATCATTTTTGTTATAATTATTAGGAGATGACGGCTTATGTATTCTTATAGCATCATCTAAGGTAATCGTGGCATTTGCATTAACTATGGTTACCTTTTTTGTTTGTCCGTCAGTTCCAAAAAATATTCTTGATAAATTTTTGCAAGCTTGATCTCCACCTATAAAATCGATTAATACTTTTACCATAAATTCGACCTTATTCTTTTCAGTAAGTGGAGTAGGAAGTAGAAATAATAATCTAAACTTCGGCAGTTCATTAGTGCTACTAAACGTGTGATAATATCCTAATACATGAATATTTACTTTTTCAAAAGAAGCAACTGCATCTTCTGGAGTTATAATTTTCTCTGTATCATTATCTACGTCAATACATATAAGTTGTTGCTGTCGCCAGTCTTCATTTTTCATACCGCCAGCCATTACAGCAGGACAATAAGTGTATCCCTTTTCTATACAAGAACATAGTTGTTCTATAGTTACTTCTTTTAATGCTGACGATTGTCCTAATCTGTTTTGAATTTTGCCTATTTCAGCACCTGCTGGCTTTTCTTTATATGGTACTTCGTCAATCATTAATTTTATACTCATAAGTTCCCTCGCTATTTTTAATCATAATACCATAGTTCATATAATCATCTAACTTGCTATAATCAACAGCACTTAATAGCTTAAACATTAAATCTGCTTCTGAACCAGTATAAGTAGGTCCGATTTGGATACAGCTATAACCTTTAATGTCATTAAATACTCTTAATTTACCGTCACCTTTTTTAGTTCTTGGATCGTATTTCAATTCTATTCTGTTCATATTTTCTCCTTTTCAATTTTATTTTCTTTTACCATTTTATAAAACGTCGGCTTACTCAAATTTAATTCTTTCATAGCAGTTACAGCAGTTATTTCATTATTTTTCCAACGAGTAGTAACCTCTGCAAATTTTTCAGGCATCTTAACTCGTGGTCGTCCAAACGGATTACCTGTTTTAGTTCCATACTTTTTGGCTGTATCAATGCCAGCTCGTTGAAATTCGCGTATGTGATCCAGTTCTTCCTCAGCACCATATCCAAATATTTCTAAAATAAGGTCATTAACAAACGAACCAATTTTATCTTTATAAAGAGTGGTATCCAAAAGTGGCATCGTTGTCACTTTTATATCGATTCCAATATCCTGAGTAAGTTGTTTCCATTCATCTCTAATCATTCTCCTGTTGCGACCTAAACGACTTAGGGCATGAATATACAAAAGGTCTCCTTTACGCAAGCATTGCTTTAATGCTTGATACTGTGGACGTTCAAAATTTTTACCGCTAGCCTTGTCAATGAAAATATTTCTTTCATCAATTCCTAATGATAGTGCTTCGTCCACTTGATAATTTTCATTTTGCCGTGGCGAACTCGAACGGCTATAGTAGAACACTTTATTTTCCATATTTAATGTTGCTCCTTTCTTTATAGAAAAAGCATCCCCTAAAAGTCTCAAAAAGTCCACATCTAAATCGAGACGTTTCATAAATGGTTTTGATAGATTCAGAGACGCAAAATTCATATCAAATCTTGCCGTCTCTAATACTATACTTTTAGATACTATCCAAAAATCCCGTAATCGTACACAATATTGGTAAGTGAATCGACGACTACCTCTAGCATCGAAGTTAATTCACGATGTGAATATTCGCTAACGTCAATGCTGTCTTCTTCTAGCATGTCTCTACCTAGTGGTAACAGATCGTACTTGTTTAGAATAGATACAAGCATTTCTATCAAAAAACTCATTTCGTCTTGTGTTAAATCTTCCGTTTCGGTCTCGGCTATTTTTTGTATCATATATTCAGGATAAGTACATTCCTCGTCATCGTCTTTTTGGTTCTCGTATGAATGAATCAAAGTGGCTATGTTTCTTATCTTGCATTCGATACACATATCTTCTTCACCAACTATTTCAGCTATTATATCAATTAATTCTCTTTCACTAATCATTAATATTTCCTCCTAAATCGTGATTTTTCCCTAAAATCTCTATGACTTCAAAATTTACATATTCCTTATCTGGTTGTCCTACAACCTTTTCAATTCTAGCTGTCGGTTGAACTCTTACCCAAGTTCCTTGAAATTGGTCTAAGACATCTATTATTGTAGTAAAACTACGACAATGTTCTTGCTTCAATTCAACACCAAATGAATTAGTTAGTTCTTTTAATTTTTTAATAGAAGCATCAACACAGTACTGGTTGTCATTAAAGAAAAACGATATGCTTTCTTTTTTATAAGTACTTTCATCAAAAAACACCTTAAGTTCAAGATCGATAACATCCATATTTTTTTCTGCTATTTTTCTATGTTTTGAACTTTGCACTTCCGCTATATTCGATTTGCTATAATCATAAGACAATGCTGTCCTTTGAAATGCGATTTCCAAGTCCGTTGGCTCTTCTGGAATATCGTTAGTATTGATATTATCGTTTTCATAAATAACACCAAAAGGATCATATGCCTCACTGCTGTTGTCATTTACTATACTTTGAGGTACAATACTATTGATAGTTTCTTCTGATATGCTATCGTTTTGACTTAGGTTAGTGGCATCTAACTCTAGGTCTTTTTCATTTTCTAATTTTTCTTGCATTTTACAAGCCTCTCTTTCTTTTATCTCTTTAATGTCACCAACATTTTCTAAAAATAGTTGATAGTTTAATTCTTCTACATTATTATTCATATTCAAACCTCCTCTATATAAAAGAATTTTAATGATCCAATTATAAATATTGCGGTTCACATAAGCATAGGTAGTCCTACTAGAAAGAATTTTTAACCAAATAACTATGTTAGAAAGGAACGATTATTTATGATAACAACCATTATCTAGTAGAACTGCGTATGCCTATCTAAACTACAAATATTAATAATTAGATTTACTTGCCAACTGATTTTTACTACCAGTTGAGCTATCGATATTTTTTTAATTATCACTTCCTTTTCAAAGATCTGTGTCTGGTCGAAAGAAACATTTTAATGGGAGTAAATAGTTTCTTTCGACCTGACAAAAAAATTTTACCATATCACGAATTGACAAAGGCTGTTTTAAGCATTACAATTATAATTACAAGAAATTTTTTTATAGAAAGAAGTCAGTAACATATGGTAAAAATTAAAAATGTTAAAAAATTTGACAATAATTAATAAACGTGTTATAACCCGAGTTTGCCACTTAAAATGACAAAAAGCAGGATAAAAAATATCCTGCTTTAATTGAAACATTAGGA
>CAOOMX010000010.1:0-27688 GCA_948497845.1 uncultured Bacilli bacterium
ATTCACTTATTCCCACATCTAGTTTACTACATCGAAAAAAATACTTCAGTTGACAATTCATAAAACAAATGATAAAGTAACTCTTCAAAAGAAGGGGTTTTTTATATGACAGATTTTATGAAAGAAAGAATGAATTTAGAAAATTTTATAAGCGAAAATATACTAGCATTGATTAAACGTAAAGGGCAAATAAGCAATATGCGAATAGAAGATGATCAAATAAATTTATCTAGTAGTGTAG
This sequence comes from uncultured Bacilli bacterium, assembly GCA_948497845.1. Lineage (GTDB taxonomy): Bacteria > Bacillota_I > Bacilli_A > RF39 > UBA660 > Onthocola_B. Next base: position 242 of record CAOOMX010000010.1, read on the forward strand.
TTATGCATTGCTTTAATATATTTGAAGCTGTGGAAGCATTTATAAAAGTGCATCCGTCTGATTACAAAGAGCTTTTGAGTGGAGAATTTGATGTAATTAAAAATATAAGGTTACCTTTATTTGCTATTTTAGACTTAGCTTTTAGTATGGCCAATAACACAAAGTTATTGATGGATCAAAACGATGTAAAAAAAGCTACCGCGTTAATAGATATGGCAAGAGAATTTAAGTTTTCTGAGGCTTTTGATAAAACTTGGCACATTAATAGCAAAATAGCTAAATACACTGGAGCAGATGTTAGTTTTGGCTTTCTTACGAATAGAAGAATAAGTCCTAAAAATCAAAGAAATGGAGAATATGTTCCTTATCACCATAATACAATAGATACCTTTAATGATCTTTTATTAGGAACGGCAGTGGATATCCCTGAAGGTGAGCAATTGAATATTGAAGATGCAGAATTATTAGATTATGATTTTTCTAAGTATCCAGATATATGGTGTGGAGAAATTCCTTATGCTCACATAATGAATACCACTTATGAACGAGGCACTTGGGCTGTGAAAACGCAAAAGACGCATAAAGTTATAATTTTTGAAGAACAAGAAACTTTGTTAGAACAAAAATATGCAAAATTACAAAGATTAATTAGCGAGAAAAAAAGACAAGAAACAGTAGTTGCTCTAGAAAAAAATGTTTTTCCTTATTACCAAGATAGATCTATGAAAGAATTCGCTTTAACACCCAATATTTCTTGGAATGCCTCTGAAGAAACGCAAAATATGGCCAAAAGCTTAGAAAGAATATTTTATAAAATAAAAGAAGTTTGTGATGAAACAGATAAAAGCTTAGAAGAAGTATTGCAAGATGCTAAACTCGTAAGACGTTTTGCAGGATTAGCAACTTTTGTATCTGTTCCAGCACATCTATATAAAAAAGATTTAATAAGACAATTATTAATAATATATGAAAATGCTTCAAGTCTTTCAAAAGCTATGTTTGCAGAGGCACATTTACAAAAGGATACATTAGAAGAAAGATTATCATTATTATCTATCGCTGATTTAGATAATGTATTAAAAAAGAGCAGAGGAAAACTTTTTGGTATCAGACATTTAGTCAGAACCGTTAGCAATCAAGAAGTTTAGTTAAAATTTTACAAAAAAATGGCATTATTTAAACTGCCATTTTTTCTTTCAAACCATCTTCCATATTAATATCTGTAGGAATAACCACATATGCTCCAATTTTATGCGTTATTAAATTTGCGATGATGCGCATGGCTCTAGAACCATCAAACCAAGCTGGATTATCACTTCTATTTCTTATTGCATCTAGAGAATTAATCATCATATCATGGTCATATACATCTACTTTTTCTGTTTTAATCATATATTTTTGCCTATTACTTCTATATAAAGTATTATCCTCCATTTCATATAAAGCATTATTAAACCAATATAGATGATCTCCACCAGCAAGCACTATAGCAGAAGCTTCAAATCCTATATCACCTATTAAAGAATTCACATAATTTGTAACTTCATCAAAGCTAACTTTGGGAATATCTTCTTTTAATTCAGGAAATTTACTTGTTACATCTACAACCCCAAAGTTATAAAATTTACGTCCAAATATTTCTTTATTTTTAACAAATATTAATTCAATCGAACCGCCACCACCAATAAAAATACACAAATTATTATCATACTGAATATTTTGATAACAGCCCTTAGCAGTAAGAATTGCTTCGTCTTCTTGAGATACAACTTCAATGACTAAATTAAATTTCTTTTTTAAAGTAGCATTAATTTGCTCTAATGCTGCATCGCTCATATTCCTAAATATACTACAACCATATATGTGAATATCTTTAGTATATTCTAAAGCTTTGCTTATCTCTTCATATAATTTTTCTAAGTCACTCTCGCTTACATATCCTTTATTTCTGTAATTTTTCTTAAATTCAATGGTTGTTGTCTTATCGTATAATACTTTACTATTTTCATAAATGTGTGTCTTTGTATTATTACTTCCTATTTCAATAATTCCATATTTTTTACTCATATTTATTACTCCTAACATAATAAGTATATCATATTTTAATTGATAAACTTTACATAAATATAAGTCTTTTATAGAAAGATTTAAATAACTTAGATTATTTTTAGAAAAACAAGAATTTACAACCGAAAATGGATGTGTTATACTTTAATACAGAAAGATGGATAAAGAAGGGTGGATAAAATGAAAATATTATGTATAGGGCATGCAAGTTATGATATTACTTGTCCCGTAGATGAATATCCTGTTGAAAATACAAAATATAGATTAATGGACAAAGTTTCTGCTGGAGGAGGACCTGCTAGCAATGCTGCATTTTTGCTCGGTAAATGGGGGATAGATACAGTAATACAAACGGTTGTAGGATCTGATGATTTTGGCGAAAAAATAAAAAAAGAATTTAAAAGCGTAGGTGTAAGCACAGATTATATAGAAACATCTTATGAAAAAGAAACTTCTTTGTCTTTCATATTAATCAATAAACAAAATGGAAATCGTACAGTTTTTAATGTAGCAGGAGAGCCTACCCCTTTAAAAAAGTACCAATATGATTTTACTCCTGACATAATATTTACAGATGGTCATGATTATGGAGCTGCACAAAACGCAATGACAAAATATCCGAATGCTGTAAGAATTATTGATGCAGGAAGAGTAACACAAGAGCTATTGGAATTGTGTAAATATATGAATCATATTGTGTGCTCTAAAGGATTTGCTGAAACTGTAGCCGGAGCAAAATTCGATTATGAAAATCCCAATACATTAGTTCAAATATATTCAAAATTACAAGCAAAATATCCTCATGCGAATATTGTGGTAACTTTAGAAGAAAAAGGCGCATTATACATGGTGAATAATCAAATTAAAATTATGCCAGGGTTAAAAATAGATGATGTAAAAGACACAACAGGAGCAGGAGATATATTTCATGGGGCTTTTACATATGGTATTGCAAACAATTTTGATATGGAAAAAATTATTACATTATCAAATATAGCAGCGGGACTTTCTACTAAAACAGTTGGAAGTAGACTTTCAATGCCTCCATTATCAGATGTATTAGAATATTATCAAAAAATAGTAGGACAATCACCACAAGCAAATCCTACGCCAGATGGACAAAATACTATGCCACAACAAGCTCCAACACAAAACCAGACTCCAAGTAATTAGATGATTATGATAATAACTAGAAAAACACCAAAATTGGATTTGCATGGGGAAGTAGAAGCCATGGTTGCTGTATTGGTAGATGCTTTTATAAAAGATAATTATCTTCAAAATAAAAATGAAGAAAAACTTAGGATTAAAGATTTTAATAATATTTCAGAAGCTCGATTTCCTATAATATATCTTTTAGGAAGAAATAGAATTTTGAAGGATATTTTTATATCATTTAAGAATAATACATGGTCGAACAGGAGAAGTTTTAAAAAAAGAAGTACATCGCGTATTAAAGCAAAATCCTATGGTTCTTACCTATAAATTAAACAACTGGAATCTAGGAGAAACGTTAGTAGAAATAAAATCGATAAAAGATAAATAATTTATGTATAAAAAATGAAAAAAATGTGATATATTAATTAATAGTAGGGTGAGCAAAAGTGATGAAGAGAATAAAGAAAAACAAATTACTTCGATATATGGCAATAGCTATAGTAGCTTTAACATTAGCATTAGTAGCTAGGATAACCCATGCTTACTTAACTTTAGATATTAATGAGATGATGAGTAAAGTAAATTTAAAGAGTGATATTGTAGATGAATTTAAATTTATCCAAGGAGATCCACTAAACTTAGAAGCAACGCCTTCAAATTTAGAAGAAAATGGAGAAAACCTTACCGTTATTTCTAAGCCTACAATAACTTTAAAAGCAAATGGTACAACAAATGAAGCAAAATATAATTATTACATCTATTTAGAAATTCCCACAAATACATTTACTTATACGACGGAAAATCAGACTCCAGAAATTATTCTGAATATAACAGATGCAAATGGTAATCCTATGACAAATATTACAGGATTAGATTATGGAACAACAAATGGCGTTACAGGATTTGATATAACTTCCTATAGTGGAACAATAACCATTGCAGATAATTTAGAAATATTATCTAATTCAAGTACTGAAACAACTATTCATGAATACACAATTACATTGACTTATTTAAATCTAGACGTAGATCAGTCAGCTAATTATGGGAAAAAGCTAAATACCAATATAGTTATTAGTAAAAATGCAAAAGCTGAATAAATATTCGACAAATCAAGAAAATTACTTGATTTTTTTTGATACTATGGGGAAAAATAGGGTATGGCATTTTCGCATATCATATGCAAGGAGTGAAAAGAAGTGAAAGAAAAGAAAAAGAGAATAATTATAACAACAGCAGGGTTATTAATATTATTAATAACTATTATCGGAGCAACATATGCATACTTTACAGCCCAAATGGGAGAAGGAGTAGGAACGGATATTAATGCATCAACAGGAACAACAGATTCTTTAAGTTTTCAAGCAGGAAAAGCCATAAATATAGTAGCGAATCAAGAAAACTTTGGAAAAGATAAAGGAAATCAAAGTGATAGTACAACAGCCACAGCGACATTAGTAGCAAACAATGTAGATAATCATGCCTTGTATAACTTTATATGTATTTAGATATAGCTAAAAATGAGTTGACATATACAACAGAAGAAAAGAAAGCAGAACTAATCCTTACAGTTACAGATAAAGATGGGAATTCAATCACTAATATTGAAGGACTCAATTATGTAACAGTATATGAGATAAGTGGTTTTGATATTACAGAAAGTGAAGGACGGCATTGGATCTAAGTTCGCTTGATACTAGTAAGGTTACTAGCATGAAGGCTATGTTTGATTACTGCACTAGTTTAAGCACTTTAGATATGAGAAATGCAGAGTTCCCAGATATTGATGGATATTATAATATGTTCGGGTCTGTATCATCAAACATTAATATTATTGCAAAAGATAGCATTGCTCGAGATTTTATTCAAACAAGAATAACTACCTGTCCATCTACAGGAACAATAACTATAGCAAATTAAAATGTAAGAACGTAAGGCATTTTTGCGTTTTTTTAAACTCATAAAAATGGAAAATTAATCATGATAAGATATGGTTTTAAAATGTAATCATTTTATGTTATTATAATTGATAAATGAATTGTGGTTATGCGAGGAGAATTTTAAAGTGAAAGTATATGAAATAATTACAAGGTTTATACAAGAAAATCATTATACCCAAGATGAAAATGTGATAGGTATTTTATTTTATGGAAGTAGTAAATATGGTCTTAATAATGAAAATTCTGATATAGATTTGCTTATCATTTATGATGATTCAGATAGTAGAAATAAAAAGTTTCCTTTAATAAGAGGAAATGCATGTATAGATGGTATGAGAATAGAATATTTTAAAAAGACAATGCAAGAGGTTCATATTAATGCTGAAGAAGATTTTATGACACAAAGTAATGCATCTTTATCTATTATTGGTAAGGCTGAAATTATATATGAAAAAGATAATGCTATGCATTTTTTACAAGAATATATATTAAATAAGTTTAAAAATGGTATTCCTCCTATTACAGAAGATAGTGCTAAAGAAAAATTAGCTACCATTAGTAATCGAATTGAAAGATTAGAAAAATATGCAGTATCAAAGCAATATGGTTATTATTTTAATCATTTATATAATTTAATAATAGAAATGATAAGAAGGTTTTATCATGAATTAAATGGTATTCCAAGAATAGAAACATATAAAGGTTTCAAGGTATATACAGATAAGAAATATCAAGATATGTTTTCAATAGGTTGTGTTCCTGAACCAGAATTTTTGCAAATGTACTTTGAACTTGTACAAAATAAAGAGAAAACTCCTGAAGAGAAACTTGAAGAAATAAGACAATTTTATGATTACGCAAAAAAAGGTTTGGATTTTGATGAAAACAATCATAGAATTTCGATAAAAAGTAGAAATTATGAAGATGTAGTAATAAATGATAGTGCGGATTTAGATGGTATTGAGTTAAACACTCCTATAATTCCGAAAGATACATTTGATGCAGTTATAAAATTTATAGAAGAAATGCACTATATGGAAGATGAACATTTTCTAGGAATTATCGTTTATGGAAGTAGCTTAACAGGTTTTAATACTGAAAGCTCAGATATTGATTTACATGTAATATTTGACAATGATAATCTCAGTAGAATGGTTAGAGGAAAAAGTTTAATAGAAATTAATGGTACAAAAATAAAGATAGAATATTTTGAAAAACTAATCGATGAAGAATATTTAATGGCTGAAAATGAATTCTTACATCAAGATAATGCAGCCTTATCTATATTAGGAAAAGGATCAATTGTATTTGCTAAAGATGATTCTTTAATAAAGTTACAAAAGTATGTATTACATAGATTTAATATTGAACTTCCTCCTTTAAGTGCTGATGAAGCAAAAGAGCAAATATCAATTATAGATAATAAAATAAAAAAATTAGAAAATTTACTATTAGAAGACAGTTCGTACTTTTATCATTTTTATCACATAGTATTGGAAAAAATTAGAGAAACATACCATAAAATACTTGGAATATCACAGATATCTACTGATAAAGTTCCTAGAATATACACGGATGCATCGTATAGAAATGCTGTGTGTAAAAAAAATCCACCGCAAGATTTTGTTGACGAGTACTTAAGAATAGCTTCTTTAAGAGGGAACAAAAAACAAATGTTAGAAGAACTAAAACGCTTATATGGTAAAGTAAAACAAGGCATAGAGTTAGGTGATGAATACAGTATACCAATTGAAAGTGGATTAAAACATTTATTGCTTTATTTGAAAAATAGTTCATCCCATAATATAGCAAATAGTAGAGTATTGAAAAAGCAATCAATTAGTCAAATATAATTGGTTGCTTTTTTTGTTCAAATAATAATGTATTTGTGTGCATTAACATATCATAAAGTATTGATGCAACTATTTCATATTGATAAATAATACTATTTTTATTAATAATAGTAGAAATGTTAAGGCTATCCTTTATTTTATTAAGATAGTCTCGACCCTTTTGATTAAACCCTAGAATACGAACGTAATCAATAGGAGGATGTGCATCACTTTTTTTTAATCCAATCAAAATATGGATAAGCATGCGATTTATTTTATTATAAGTATATCGTTTTGTTTTAATATTTTCTATATAATCATTTAAAGAAGTAGAAATAGATATTTTTTCTTTTAAACGATTTTCTATACCTTCATCCACATCTAGATATAAACTTAAATCTGGATCTGTAATAATTTTATATCTTAAAAGTTTAAAAAGAAAAGCTTCATCAATAGAATTTATATTTTTATAAGATGCAAGAGGCAAATACTTTTTAATATCTTCGTTTCTTCTAATTCTTTCTCTTATATTGGAGGCGCTAACTATATCCTCATTACTAATTGTATCTTTATAATCATTTGTTCTTTTTATGGTCATTCCTTCCATAAAGAAATTATTTTTTAAAATAGATTTCATATAAGAAATGCCTAATAAATCATTGGGTAAAAAAGAAAATTCTTGTTGATTAAGGGCTTTAGCTAATGCAGTTGGGTAATTGAGACCTTCTTTTAAATATACTTTGACTTGTTGATGATAAGATGTATCATTTAATTGTTTTTTAGCAATAGAAGTTATTTGTTCAATGTTATTAGATTCACTTCCAAAAATTAATTTTTCAACATGAAACTGATTTAATATCTTTATAGCAGTATCTGCAAATATATCAGCTGCTTGTGTACCAAAAATAAAGGGAAGTTCTAAAATAAGATCAATGCCATAGGTTAGAGCGATATTTGTTTTATCTTCTTTGGACAATATACTAATTTCTCCTCGTTCTAAAAAGTAACCATTTAAAACAAGAATAAGTAAAGAATGAGGATAAAGTTCCTTTATTTTCTTTATATGATATATATGTCCATTATGAAAAGGATTATATTCACAGATTAAACCAATGATATGCATTTTAGTCACCCCCTAAAATATAGCAGTAGAAAAAAGAAATGTCAAATAAATTTACATGTAAAGAAGTTAGATTATTTGTCATAATAAATAAAATATGGTATAACATTTATGTGGTGGTAACTTTGAAGAAATTAAATATAAAACAAAAAAATTGGATATTATTATTGATAAGTATATTTTTAATTTGTAGTTTTTCTGTACTTATAATAATCGGCGCTTTTAGTAATAAGTTAATTATAGAATCCACGCGTTTTATCTGTATTATTTTACTTATATTAGCAACTATTTTAGGAGTAGTAGCAACATACAATATCATTAAAAATAAACGTCGAAGATTATTTAAAACATGGCAAAACAGATTATTTTCAATTTTAATAGGCTTATATGCAGTAGGATGTTGTTCCTTTTTGTTTATTTTATATGGACCATTTCCCAACTTTAGAGAATGGCTTATAACAACAGCTATGGCAACTATGAATCATCAACATTATTGCAAATGGTTTTACAATGATGAAATAATACAAAAAATATTAGATAATAACATAACAATTGAAGTAGAAGGTGAAACAGATCCTAGCTTAATAGATAAAGATTTAGTATTAGATAATTATGTAGATCATTACGAAAAAGAATTAATTGAACATGAAGAAGGAGAATTATATAAAATTGTTAAATTTAAGCTTAATGGTCAACAAGCATATATGGCAGCTGTTTATGATGCTAGCAGAATAACCGTAGGCATATCCAAATTTTATCCGGATAGAGGACAATATGTATCTACAATGGCTAAAGCTTATAAAGCTCCATTAGCAATTAATGGTGGAGGCTTTACCGATCCAAATGGAAATAGTACAGGAGGAACTCCGATGGGAGTGACTATTGCAAATGGCAAGGTAATAACTGGCGAATCGTCTGGAATGAATGAAGGCGGAGTTATTGGTTTTACAAATAATGGTATATTAGTATTAAAAAAGAATACGAATACAACCGAGCTATTAAATATGGGAGTAAGAGATGCAGTAACAATGGGACCATTTTTAATTGTCAATGGCGAAAAATCAAAATTTAAAGGAAATGGTGGCTGGGGAGTAGCTGCAAGAACTGCTATAGGACAAAGAAAAGATGGTATAGTTTTATTTTTGGTAGTAGATAGTAATACGACTCGTACTAAGGGAGCTACGATAGTAGATTTAGCAAATATTATGGAAAAATATGGTTGTATTAATGCCGCTAATTTAGATGGTGGAACATCTAGCGTAATGTCTGTAGATGGAGAAATTATAAATGACCCAATCGATTCCACTGGAGCGCATAAAACTAGAGGTGTGCCAACTATATTTATGGTTAAATAAATAATCTTTACAAGTTAAAGGAAAATGTGCTATAATGCATGAGCGGAAGGAAGTAGTAAAGTGATAAGAAAGACAAAAATAGTAGCCACTATTGGACCAGCATCAGAATCATATGATGTATTAAAAAGTATGATGTTAGCTGGTTTGAATATGGCTAGAATTAATTTTTCTCATGGAAGTTGGGAAGAACAAAAAGAAAAAGTAGATAGAGTAAAAAAGATACGTGAAGAATTAAAGTTACCAGTAGCTATTATGTTAGATATGAAAGGCCCAGAAATAAGAATGGGTAAATTTAGTGAAAAGGTTTATTTAGAAGAAGGGCAAACGTTTACAATAAAATATGAAGATGTTATTGGAAATAAAGAAGAAGCAAGTATATCATATAAAGAATTATATTTAGATGTAGAAGTGGGATCTATCATATTAATTGATGATGGATTAATTAAATTAAAAGTAAAAGAAATAAAAGATAAAAATATGATATGTACAGTTATAAATGGAGGACCAGTTTCCAGCAATAAAGGTGTAAATGTACCAAATATTAAATTAAATTTGCCAAGTTTAACACAAAAAGATATAGATGATGTAATTGGAGCAATTGATAATGATTTAGATTATATAGCCGTATCATTTGTAAGAAGAAAAAGTGATGTATTAGCAGTTAGAGAACTTCTTGATAAGCGCAATTCAAATATCAAATTAATATCTAAAGTAGAAAATAAAGAAGGCGTAGATAATTTAGAAGAAATTATAGAAGTCTCAGATGGAATAATGGTAGCGCGTGGAGATTTAGGGGTAGAAATACCTTTTGCAGAAGTTCCAATTATTCAAAAAGATATGATCAAAAAAACATATAGTAAAGCTAAACCGGTTATAACAGCAACACAAATGTTAGAATCTATGATCGTAAGTCCAGAACCAACAAGAGCAGAAGTAAGTGATGTAGCAAATGCCATATATGATGGAACAAGTGCTATAATGTTAAGTGGAGAAACAGCAATGGGGAATCACCCTGTAGAATGTATTAAAAAGATGGATGAGATTGCTAAAACAGTTGAAGCTACGATTAAATATTGGAAACGTTTTCAAGCTAAGGAAGTTAGTAAAGAAAATTTTGAATTTATCATTGATCATGCCATGATTATGACTGCCTTAAGCATAGATGTAAAAGCTATATTCTGTTATACCAAAACAGGAGATACACCAAGAATTATAGCAAGTATGCAACCGAAATGTCCTATATTTGTAACAACTAGTAAACCTAAAATATATCATCAATTAGGTCTTGTATGGGGAATACAATCTAGACTAAGAGATACAGAAATAGACCCAAAAGAAATGATTTTAGAAGATATAAATTTAAAACTAAAAGAAGGTTTTTTACAAAAAGGAGATATAGTTTTAATAGCAGGAGGAAAATATATTTCTAACGATGAAAGAGAAGTAAACAAAAGTATTGGTGGAATATATCAAGTATAAATTATGTATTTAGAAGATTTAAATATAGAATATGATAAATTACAAAAGAAATATGGAGCAAAAGAATTAGATTCTATTTATAATGGTGGATGCCAAAAGAATCCAGATATATGCTTTGTATTTATGAATCCGACAGGAAGAAATATTGCTAGTGATAAATCTTGGCATGGAAGAAAGTCTCCTTGGATAGGGACAAAAAACATATGGGATTTATTTGATAGTTTAGATTTGATTGATAAAGATATTTACCAAGAAATTAAAGACAAAAAGGGGAGTGAGTGGACTCCAGAGTTTGCCGATAAAGTATACGAAAATGTAGAAAAACATAATTTTTTCATTACAAACTTGGGCAAATGCACACAAGTTGATGCAAGAGTTTTATCAGATGAAGTATTTAAAAAATACTTAAAACTATTAGAAAAGGAAATAGAAATACTGAATCCAAAAGTTATCATATTATTTGGAAATCAGGTAAGTTCAATAGTGCTAAAGCAAAAAATATCTGTTTCACAATCAAGAAAAAAAGTATATGAAAAGAAAATAAAGGGCCAAGTATATAGGGCCTATGCAGTATATTATCCTGTTGGAAATGGAAGATTTAATATTGATAAATCGATTGAAGATATAAAATGGATTATGAAAGAAGAACTAGGGAAAGTTGTTCAATAAAAAGCAGAATTGACAAATTTTTGTAAATGAATCTTGACAAGAAGAGGAATTCTTGCTTTTTTTTTTTTTGATATTATGGGGGGGAAATAGGGCATAGTGCTTTAACATAACATACCTAAGGAGTGACATGAAGTGAAAGAAAATAAAAAGACAGTCATTTTATCAGCAATAGGAGTACTAACATTATTACTAATCATTATCGGAGCAGCATACGCATACTTTGCTGCAGACTTAGGCGGTGGAACAAATGCCAATATCAATGCATCAACAGGAACAACGGATTCCCTTACGTTTGATGCTGGAGATCCAATCCGTATTCATGCAACATTAGAAAACTTTGCTGAAGGAATGGAAAGTCTAAAGGGAAGTACTACTGCAACAGCTACGCTAAAGGCAAATAATACAACCAATCAAGCCACTAGTAAATATAACATCTTCTTTGTAATAGATGATAAGCAACCGGAGCCATAAGCGCACAAAATTCAAATATATCAGCAGCGGCACGGCCAGCATTTTATCTTTTACCTGAAACAATTTTAATAGGGGGTAATGGCACACTAGAAAATCCGTATAGAATAAATTAATCTAAAAACGCCAATACTTGACATATTTGTAATTATTGTGTATGATAAATTGCAAATTTGGAGGGGTTATTATGCTAGGGAGAAAAACGGTCGAAAAAGACATAAGGGGAGCTATGAAAGTCATAGCAAGAATTAACACACAAAATTTTCCATATGATACATATGATCAAATCCAGTATAAAGGAACAGAAAATTTAATAGAAACGTTTAACACTGATAAAACGCAAGACTTTTCTAGTTGCCTTATTGTAGCAGGAAGTGGAGATCAGGCGATGGAAGCTATAAATCATGGAGCAAAAGTAATAGACACTTTCGATATAAATAGACTTGACTATTATGGAACAGCACTAAACTATGCTGCTCGAAAAGCTTTGCCTTATGATGAATATATGCAGTTTTATACACGAGGTTTTCCTGTACATCTATTTTTGAAATTACAAAAATTTTTAGCACCTGACGTTCTAATGTTTTGGCAAACCTTATTTGCAACTTTTAACGGTGAAATTATACATTGCAATCTGTTTGATACAAATCGTCATCATTAATCAGTGCTTATCAGCCTGCTGTTTATGAAAAAATAAGGAGTAGGTTACACGAAGTAGAGCCAACATTTAAAGAAGTAAATGTATTAGGTAACAAGCCACTACCTTTTCCAAAAGATGCTTACAAATATATCTATTTATCAAATATATTCCGATATGGGAAACTTTCTTTAGAAGAATATCAACAGTTAGTAGAAGAAAGGCTAGTACCATTATTACAAGTAGGTGGAAGAGTAGTTCTTAACTATGAATACAAACAATTTCCTGAAATACAGCCATCCAATATTTTAGAATTGCTTATGATGCAAAGTGACTTAGAATATAATCGTAACTTTAGGTCCGCTTTTGAAAATACCAACGGATGCCAGTATGAAACGTTCAGTGTATTTACCAGTGGCTATGGAAGAGGCATAAATAATCAAGATATGGTTTATACATTAAAAAGAATAAAATAAGAAGCTAGCGGTTCAATCCCTAGCTTCTTTCATTAAATTCTAAATAGAACATTTTATTAAAGTTATGTTCTTCGATTACTGTTTCGCCTTTATCAGCTTCTTGCATTTCAGATGTAGAAACTAAAAAATATTTATGAAATAAATAATCTTTACCATCATTTGATACAGGATCATCCCAAGTTAAGTCGATATGTAACCATTTCCAAATATTTTCTTTTTTATCATAGATTTTAACAGCATTCCATATATGTCCTGTAGAAGAATAACTTATCTCATTAGGAGTTGTAGCAATTTTATAATTATCATAACCCATTTTAGATAAGAAAATTGCCATTAAATCTGTATAGCCATTACAAGTGGCAAGTCCATCAAATAATGGTCCATAGGCGGTATAAGAATTATATTTTTGACTTGTTCCTTCGTTCCTTTCCACATCATATTTGGTATTATTAACAATATAGTCATGAACTACTTTTATTTTTTCATAATCGTCTTCAAAATCTTTATTCATAAGACTTTTCATAAGACTATCCACTTTTGTATTAATTTTATCTATTTCTTCTTTGGTATATAAATAATAGATATAGATAGTGATTTCTCCTGTTTCTTTCATACTAGTTTTAATATTCGTAAAGCTATTAAAAGGATGAACATAATTATTTAAATGCGTCAAGATAAGTTCATCTCCACTAATTTTTTCAGTATCAGATAAACAATTTGTATATTCACTAGGACAGTAAAAAGTAAATTGATCCCATCCACTATTAATAGCACTATAGTAAATATTTAATAAATCTTGATAAGAGTAGGGAATATACTCCTCTGTTAAAGCCACATATTTATAGCTTTTATCTTTTGTATAAGTGTTGCCATTTAAAACAACTAATGGCTTTTCATCTTCAATTTTTTCAACAATTTTATTTGTTATTGGGTCTAAAAAATAAAGAGTCAGTCCAATAAACAAAAGACAAAAAAGGTTGCTTATATTTACAAAAGAGGGATAATAACTTTTTTCATATGCTTCACCATACCTTAATCATATCAAAAAAAAATAAAGTAAACAATTGTTACTTCATATTTTTTACTTTTTGTGTCAATCTTGATTTTTCACGATCAACTGTATTTTGTTTCATTAAACCTTTACTAACTGCTTTATCGGCATATTTTTGAATATCCTTTACCAATTTTTCAGCTTCTGTTTTATCATTAGCAGCAATCGCTTTATCACAGTTCTTGATTAAGTTTTGAACACGCATTTTTAATTCGTGGTTATTAGCTGTCTTTTTTGCAATAACTTTAACAGCCTTTTTAGAACTTTTAATATTAGGCATAACTTGCTCCTTTCTTCCTTTTTCTTAAATAATTTTAGCAAATATTCTTAGAATTAGCAAGCATTAATATCTTCTTTTGCTTCTTTTGCTTGTTTTTCTTTTTCTTTTTGAATCCAATAACGAACATTTGGAGCGCTAATATTATATCTTCTTGCAACATCAGCAACACGATAACCTTTATTTACCTGTTCAATCACTTTCTTTTTAAAATCATCATCGTATTTTTCATAAGCACTCATACATATACCTCCTAAATATATATCTATTATATCAAAAATATGCAAATAATAAACCATTTTAAAAAAAATATTTTTTTTCATAACATTTCCTTTAAATCGACAAAGTATTTAAATAAAATTTAGTAATATTTTAATAGTGATGCATATGAAACAAAGATTTAAAGGAAAAAAACGATTTAAAAGTGGTGTGTTAAAGTTAATAATTCTCTTACTTATACTGGTAATATCTTTTTTATATACCTTCAAATGGTTATATAGTAAAATACATATTGATATAGATAATAATTCTTATATGAAATATTTATTAAATGATGCTTTAGGTTCTTATAAAGTAAGTGATTTAGCGAATCTTTCAAGTATAGACTTTTTATTAAAGTACTCTTTTGGTATAGAAAAGATGAATACAGGATTAGTAGAAAAAGAAGTGACAACTCCCATAAAGATAGAAAAACCAACGACAAATAAAGAACCATTAATATACATTTATAATACACATCAGACAGAAGGATATAAAAATGAATTTTTAGAAAGTTTTAATATTAACAATACAGTATTGTTTGCTTCACATATTTTAAAAGAGTATTTAATGGATTTAGGTTTAGTAGCTATTGTAGAAGAAAATAGTATTGTTGATATATTAAATACCAATGGATGGAAATATGGAAGTAGTTATAAAGCTAGCCGTATTCTTATGGAAAAAGCAAAGAAAGAAAATAAAAACTTGACTTATTTTATTGATTTACATAGAGATGCAGCAAGTTATGAGAGAACTACAACTGAAATTGATGGTGAAAAATATGCAAAAGTTATGTTTGTAGTAGGTCTTGAAAATGAAGATTATGAAAAGAATCTATCATTTGCGAATAATATTAATGAACGTATTCAAAAAATAAATCCTGATTTAACAAGAGGAGTAATTGAAAAACAAGGAAAGGGTGTAAATGGAGTGTATAATCAAGACTTTAGCCCTCATGGTATTCTAATCGAAATGGGAGGACAATATAATTCTATTGAAGAGGTAAATAATACACTGAAAATTATAGCCAAAGTATTATTTGCTTATATAAGTGAGGAAAAACAATGAAAAAGAAGAAAAATTGGTTTTTAAGAATGTTAACAATCTTATTTATTATTTTTATTGCTTTATTTATAGTGTCAGAAAGTGGATATTATGAAGCTAAAGTATCTAAAAGTGTAGCTTTAACAAATGACGCTATCAAGCAATTTGAAAGTGATATCATAAATGGGAATATAGTAGATATAAATTCGTATATGACTAAAGAGCAAAAAGATTATTCTAATACATTAACAAATGCTGCTGATAAAATAGGATCATCTGTGGAAGAAGTACTAACGAATGGCTTTACAAATGTATGGGAAATATTTAAAATACTTTTTACATAAATTTATAAAAAGGAATTGTACAAAAGTGACTTTTATGTTAAAATTCTATTATAAAGTAAAAATAAATAGAAAGGGATAACTATGAAAAAAAATAATAGAATGATAATAATAACCGTGACACTTATTATTTTTATGCTATCTTTTATAACAATAGATGTTTACCAAATAAATAGTGGTAAAAAAGAAGTCATTATGAATAATAAGAAAGTATTAAAACAAGATACACTAAGTATGATGCTTGAAACGCAAGAAGGTAGTGGAGAATACACTGTTTCTGAGACAAATACTTGGCCAGGCGAAGGCTACGTATTTAATGCTAATTTAAGTAGTTGTGAAAATGGTAGTAAAATTACCTGGGATGATACTAAAAAGCAAGTGCTTTTAGAAGCAAATACTAGTGATAAGTGTTACATATATCTTGATAAAGGTGCAAATACTCCAGTAACTCCTCCAACGCCAGAAAGCTCATTATTTGCAGATTATATCAAAAGACAATATTCAAGTGATGGAGTAAATAATTTATATTATCATGGAGATGCACTAGCAAATGGAGCGGCAGATTATTCGTATCGATATGCAGGAGCAAATCCAAACAATTATGTCTGTTTTGGTTCAGATGCAGCAACTTGTCCTGCAGATAACTTATACCGCATTATTGGTGTCTTTGGTTCACAAGTAAAACTTCTTAAGTCTAGTACCTATGGTGAATACAGTTGGAGTGGAAGTTCTACAAGAAAGAGTTCAGATTGGGCGCAAAGTTCATTAAATACGAGTGAATTTAATACCGCTTATATCGATGAGTTAGGTACAAATTGGAGTAGTAAGATAGCAACTGCAACATGGTATATTGGCGGTGTGTATACAGAAGATGCAGACTCACATGGTGCAAGACATGCATTTGACTATGAAGTAGGAATACATAAAGACAGTAGAACATATAATGGAAAAATTGCTCTAATGTATTTAAGCGATTACTATTATGGTGCAACACCAACATACTGGACATACCCAGGATATCATTCAGGAGGACAACATTATTTAAATGCTGCTGATAATAACTGGATAGAAGCAGGTTTAGATGAATATTTTTTAACACCTGTAGCTGATGATACAGATACGATTTATATATTCTTCCATCATTCTACGAATAATACAGGGTTAGGATCTTCACAAGTAACCATTGCTAAAGATGTAAGACCGAGTTTCTATTTAGTAGATACAGTAGAATATGCTAGTGGAAATGGAACATCAGCAAATCCATACAGAATAAAATAGAAGGGTTGAAAAAGGGGATATTCCCCTTTTGTTTGTGTTTAAGAAGGTGAAAGAATGAAAAAACAAAATATAAGGAATTTTTCTATTATAGCGCATATAGATCATGGCAAGAGTACACTTGCTGATCGAATATTAGAAATTACCAACGCAGTAGAAAAGCGTGAAATGAAAGATCAACTATTAGACAATATGGACTTAGAGCGCGAACGTGGAATAACAATTAAATTAAATGCAGTAAAGCTAGAATATCATTATAAGAATGAAGACTATATTATTAATTTAATTGATACTCCTGGTCATGTTGACTTTTCTTATGAAGTATCGAGAAGTCTTGCGGCATGTGAAGGAGCTGTTTTAGTTGTTGATGCTGCTCAAGGCATAGAAGCGCAAACACTTGCTAACCTTTATCTTGCTCTTGATAATAATCTAACAGTAATACCTGTAATTAATAAAATAGATTTACCCAATGCAAATATTGAAAAAGTAAAAGATGAACTTATGACTGTGTTAGGTTTTAGTGAAGAAGAAATTATTCTATGTAGTGCTAAAACAGGCGTGGGTGTAGAAGACATATTAAAAGCAGTGGTAGATAGAATACCAGCTCCTGTAGTAGATGTAGATAAGCCAACAAGAGCTTTAATATTTGATTCTTATTATGATTCATATCGTGGTGTTATATTGCTCGTTAAAGTAGTAGATGGTAAAATTAAAACAGGGGATACTATAAAAGCTATGGCTACTGGAGCAACGCATGAAATCGTTGAATTAGGAGTAAAAACACCAAAGGAAGAAAAGTACAAAGAATTAGTAAGTGGAGAAGTTGGATTTATTGCAGCAGCTATTAAAGATATTAGTACCATCTCAGTAGGAGATACTATTACAGTAAAATCTAATGAAGCCAAAGATGCTTTAGCAGGATATAAAGAAATGAAACCAATGGTATTTTCAGGGATTTTTCCGAATGAACCAAATAGATATGAAGATTTAAAAGAGGCTTTAGAAAAATTAAAGCTAAATGATGCAGCTTTAACCTATGAGCCAGAAACAAGTGAAGCACTAGGCTTTGGCTTTAGAATTGGCTTTTTAGGCTTATTGCATATGGATGTTATAATGACTCGTATAGAAAGAGAATTTGATATAGGCATAATAGCTACTAGCCCAAGCGTTGTTTATGAAGTGCATTTAACAGATGGTCATATCGTACATGTAGATAGTCCTAATAAAATGCCAGAACGAGCTAAGATAAGTGAAATAAAAGAGCCATACATATATACAAATATAATAGCTCCGAGCGACTTTATAGGCGCTATAATGGAACTTTGTCAAAACAAAAGAGGGATCTATAAAAGTGTTGAATATTTAGATCCAACTAGAATAAATGTTCATTATGAGATTCCTTTAAGTGAAATCGTTTATGATTTTTATGATAAGCTAAAAAGTTTTACAAAGGGATATGCATCCTTTGATTATGAATTAACAGAATATAAAATGAGTGATTTAGTAAAAATGGATATTTTATTAAATGGAGAAATCGTAGATGCATTAAGTACCATTGTACACAAAGATTTTGCTTATACGAAAGGAAGAGCGATTGTTGGAAAATTAAGAGAACTAATTCCAAGACAAATGTTTCAAATCCCTATTCAAGCAAGTATTGGAGCCAAGGTAATAGCTCGTGAAAATATAAGTGCCATGCGTAAGAACGTTTTAGCAAAATGTTATGGTGGAGATGTATCTCGAAAAAGAAAGTTATTGGAAAAACAAAAAGAAGGTAAAAAAAGAATGAAAATGGTAGGAAGTGTAGAGGTTCCACAAGAAGCCTTTTTAGCCATTTTAAGTGATGAATAAAAAAGAAGTAGGAGGTAAATTATGCCAGATGAAATACGACAAGCACACCTTTATTTAAATGGATATTCTTTAAGACAAATAGGCAGACAAGAAGGTGTATCCCATGTTACAATCCATAATAATTTAGTAAAAAAATTAGCAAAAGTCGGTGAAATAGATTTATATATAAAAGTAATAGCTAAATTAAATGATAACACTCCAGATTCTATAGCTAAAAAACAAGTTGTCGAAAGAGTTTTAAATGCTTATCACTTATCAGTTGATGAAGATAAAACAATTGAAGAAATAGCAGAGCAACTAGAGGCATCTGTTTTTACCATTTATAGAGATTTAACTGTAAGATTAGCTAAATTACATCAAAAAAATGATGCACTAGTAACAAAAGAAATGCTAGATATATCAGAAGAAGTACTATCTAGAAGAAGTTTAGAATGTTTGATACCCAAAATGCCTACTAAAAAGGTTCCTGCTCAAAAATCTCGATTAGAAAGAATATATGAAAGTGAGGAAGAACAATTTAAATTTTTAGCACATGCAATGCTAACATTTCGTGTAACCCCAAAAACAATGAGCTCCTGGCTACAAGTAGATGAAAATGAATTATATCAAAAACTATTAAGTTATAAGCCACATATAGAATTTTCATTTCAATATTTAGTAGATTATGAATGTCCTAACCAAGAGGAAGCCTTAGGAATGTTTGATGAATACTATGGAGCGCTATTAAAAGCTAAGTTATTAAATCAAAAAGAGCTAAGCTCATCTTTAATAAGACTCATCTCCGATCGTAGTTATTTGGCGGCGAAAAAAGCAATATTAGAAACTAAATCAATAAAAATAGAACAAGTAGGGCCCGTTATTGCTCATATCATAAAATATAGTCTATCTCCTGAAAGTGTTAGGGATTCCTTGGGGATTACTTCTAATCTATGGAATAGAATTGTACATTTATATTTTGAAAAAGATCCTACATTCAAAGATAAATATGAAAATTTAATTCATAATTATAGAGAATCAAATTTTAGCCCAGGAGGGAGAAAAAGCTAATGGCTAAGCATGTTTATATACATATTCCCTTTTGTAAAAAAATATGTTCTTATTGTGACTTTTGTAAATTTGAATATAACGAAAAATGGGTAGGAGCTTATTTAAAAGCTTTATCAAACGAGATCAAAGATAGATATATGGAAGATACGATTAAAACGATCTATATAGGAGGAGGAACTCCTAGTGCGTTAAGTGAAAGTGAATTAAGACGGCTATTAAAAATGACCACATGGTTTAAAAAAGAAGAGAAAATAGAATTTACTTTTGAATGCAATTTGTGTGATGTAACAGAGGACAAATTATTAATATTAAAAGAATATGGCGTTAATCGTTTAAGTATAGGTATTGAGTCCTTTCAAAAAAAGAATTTAGAATTCATGGAACGAACCGCTGATTACAAAGATGCCAAAGAAAAAATGCGTTTATGTCGAAAGTTAGGATTTAATAATATAAACTTAGATTTAATGTATGCTATACCAAGAGAAACGATGAGGGATTTAAAAAAAGATGTAAGCATGTTTATTTCATTAGATCCTGAGCACATTAGTACATATAGTTTACTATTAGAAGAGCATACGAAAGCATATATTAATAATGAGCAGTATATTGATGAAGAATTAGATTATGAAATGTTTTTATACATTAATGAAAAATTAAATCAAGCGCATCACTATGAAATTAGCAATTTTGCCTTACCAGGATGTGAATCACTTCATAATTTAGCTTATTGGAACAATGAAGAATATTATGGCTTTGGTCTAAGTGCAGCTGGGTATATTGATAATATTCGCTATACAAATACGAAAAGTTTTAAACAATATTTATTAGGAAATTGTGTAAAAGAAAAAGAATTTGTAGGAATAGAAGAGAAGATGAAATACGAAGTTATGTTAGGACTTCGTAAATTAGAAGGAATTAATAAAAAAGACTTTTATCAAAAATATGGGAAACAATTTGAAGAAGTTTTTGATATCAAAGATTTACTAAAAAACAAAGATTTAATAGAAAAAAAAGAATATATTTATATTCATCCGGACAAACTATATATAATGAATGAGATATTATTAAAACTCATATAAGATGAATGGATGATAAAAGTGTTAGAAAGTTTAGAAATAACAAATGGACAAATGATGCCTAAGTTTGATCCTTACACGGATATTTATAGTGTAGTAGTTGATGAGGCAGTAAATTCATTAGTAATAAACTATAAAGTTAAAGAAGGTTATAGGGTTGATGTTGAGCAAAATCAAAACCTTAAAGCAGGAGAGAATGAAGTTTTTATAAGAATTAAAAATGATAAAGGTGAAGAGCAAATAGTAACCCTTTTAGTGAATAAAGAAAGAGTAAAAAACACCATATTAGAAGATCCTTTTATGGAGCCTGTTGAGATCGTAAAGCCTTTACCTGGTTATATTGCACCTTTAATGGGAATTATTTGTTTTCTAATCATACTAACTACATTTCTAGCTTTATTTCATAAAAGGAAAAGATAAAAGAGGAAAAGTAAAAAACTTTTCTTTTTCTTTACATTTATAGGAAAAAAAGTAATTATTTTAAGCTAAATTATTGTATAATTAATTAAGTGAAGGTGAGAAAATGAAGATAATTGTATCAGCTGGAGGAACGGGAGGACATATTTATCCTGCTTTAGCCATTATAAAGAAATTTCAAGAAAAAGATAAAAATGTAGAAATTATATATATTGGTACACACAATCGTATGGAAAAAGATATTGTTCCAGCCCAAGGTCTAGAATATGTTTCTTTAGAAATATATGGATTTAGTAAAACCAAAATATTTAGAGATATAAAAAATGTTTTTTTGATAAAAAAAGCGGAAAAAAAGTGTATTAAGTTAATGGCAGAATTTAAACCTGACATTGTTATTGGAGTAGGAGGTTATGTCACATATCCAGTAATTAAAGCTGCCAAAAAATTAGGAATTAATGTATGATTCATGAGCAAAATAGTATTCCAGGTAAATCTAACATTTGGTTAAGCAAACTTGTAGATTTAGTAGCAGTTTCTTTTAAAAATTCTGAAAGTTATTTTGAAGGAGCTAAAAAAATTGTTTACACAGGAAATCCATGTGGAGATAATGCTCTTAAAATAGCTAAGATTGATAAGACGAGTTTAGGCTTTAAAAAAGAGTCGCGTTTAGTCATAATCGTTGCAGGATCGTTAGGAAGTAAAACCTACAATGAAAAATTTAAAGCCTTTTTAAGATTAGCAGGTAAAGAAGATTATCAAATTTTATATATTACAGGAAAAAGCTATTATGAAGAGTTTATTAGAAATGAAGTATTTCCTAAAAATGTAAAAATAGTTCCATTTTTTGAAAATTTAGCAGGGTTAATGAAAGATGCAGATTTAATTATATCTAGAGCTGGAGCATCCACAATAAGTGAAATACTAGCTTTAAAAATACCAAGCATTTTAATACCAAGCCCATATGTAGCAAATAATCATCAATATTACAACGCCTTAGACTTAGTTAGTCTTGGAACATCTGAACTCATTGAAGAAAAAAATTTATCTTTAGAAACCATCCAAGTAACAATTAATGAATTAATGCAAAATAAGAAAAAATATGATCAAATGAAGAATAATTTAAACAAACTAAGTACAAAGACGTCATCAGAAATCATTTATGAAGAAATAGGAAAGATTGTTAAATGAATGCCTTTGCAGAAGTATTAGAAAATGTTAATTTAAAAGCATACAATTCATATGGCTTAGGAAATAAGACAAAATATCTTTTAAAGCCCTATAGTATAGATGATTTAATTAAGCTAATAGATTTATTAGATAAAGAATCTATTCCTTGGTATATATTAGGAAAAGGAACAAATGTAATTCTTCCTGATGAAGATTATAATGGAGCAATTTTAATCCTTGACCATTTAAATCAAATAGAAATAGAAGAGGATAGAGTAATTGTTGAAGCTGGTTGTATTTTAAGTAAAGTCATTAATGATTTACTATCGAAAGATTATACAAATTTAACCCCTTTATATGGCATTCCTGGGACAATCGGAGGAGCCATAGTAGGAAATGTGGGGGCTAATGGTCAAGAAATATTTGATAATGTTATTGATGTAACATACTTAGATTTAGAAAAAAAGATGGTAACAAAGAAAAAAGAAGAGATAGAATATAGCTATCGAAGAACAGAGTTTAAGGAAAAGAAATGCATTGTTTTAAAAGCTACATTAGCCATAAGAAAAGGAAATGTGAAAGATGCCAAAGAACAAATGCAATATTTTAGGGAAAAAAGAAGGACAACACAACCTTTAAGTGAAAAAAATGCAGGATCTGTTTTTGCTAATCCTAAAAATGATAGTGCAGGAAGACTTATTGATACTGCAGGACTAAAAGGACATATTAAAGGAGGAGCTAAAGTTAGTGAAAAACATGCTAATTTTATTATAAATTTTGCAAGTGCCAAAACAAGTGATATAATAGAATTAATTCAATATGTGAAAGAAGAAGTAAAAAAAGTTCATAAGGTTGAATTAAAATTGGAGCAAGTAATTGTAAAATGGTGATTTAAATGACAAAAAAAGTTGTAAAAAGAAAACTAAACGTCAAAGCATTACTAGTAATGTTACTAACAATCTATTTAATAGGAATGATCATCTATTATCTTTTTACAATGCCTATCAAAAGAATTATTATAAACGGTAATAACTTACTAACTGATAATGATATTATTACGACAGCTTCCCTAACGGATTATCCACCGATATTTAGGACAAGTTCTAATGAAATTAAGAAGAAAATAGAACAATTAGATATTGTCAAAGAAGCAACCGTTAGCAAAAGTATTAAGGGTACATTAACCATTACCATTGAAGAAGAAATTGTTTTATTTTACAACAAGCCGACTGAAAAGTACTATTTATCAAATATGCAACAAGTAGAAATTACATCATTAACAGGAGTACCTACGCTTATTAATTATACGCCAAGTAATATATTAGAAAATCTAATAAAAAAGATGAAATTAACAAATAAAGATATTTTATCTAGTGTAAGCGAAATAAAGTATAGTCCAGATATAAAAAATGAGGTAATGATAGATGAAAATCGCTTTATTTTAAGTATGAATGATGGCAATACAGTACATATAAATATCGCTAATTTTGATAAGTTAGAACAATACAAAAAACTATTTGCGGTCATAGGAGAAGAAAAAAAAGGAACATTTTATTTAGATGGAATAGGAACAAATATTTTATTTAAAGAATATGGAGCAGAGGGAGAAGATAAGGTTGAACTACCAGAATAAGTTATTTGAAATAATAGATAGATTAGAAGAAAAGCCAACCCTTTTATTACATAGTTGTTGTGGTCCTTGTTCAACAACATGTCTAGCTTTATTAAAAAAGCATTTTCTAGTAACAGTGCTTTATTATAATCCCAACATTGAACCTGAGGCTGAATATGAGAAAAGAAAAAAGGAACAAATCAGATTTTTAAAAGAATCAGATAAAGAAGGAGAAATAAAATTTTTAGATTGTGATTATGATAATGAGACTTTTAGAAGTAAGACAAAAGGTTTAGAAAAAGAAGTAGAAGGGGGAGCAAGATGTGGCGTATGTTTTCGCTTACGTCTTCAATATACAGCAGAAAAAGCTAAAGAATTAGGCTTTACATATTTTGGGACAACCTTAACTGTTTCACCACACAAAAATAGTAAAGTGATTAATGAAATAGGGGCTGTACTAGAAAGTATTTATGGGATAAAATATTTATATAGTGATTTTAAAAAGCAAGATGGCTATAAAAAAAGTATAGAACTAAGTAAAGCCTATCAGTTATATCGTCAAGATTACTGTGGCTGTTTATATGGGAGAGATGTTTAATGCACGAAATTGTAGTAAAAATAAGCTTTATCATATGGATGATATATTATTGGATTTTAGTAAATAGAGAGATTGCAAGAAAAAATAAGAATAAAGAAAAATATACATGGAGCTTATTAAAAAAAGACTTATTTTATTTATTTCGCTTAGATAATTTATTTTTCTTAATAATGTTTCATTTATATAAAGGATTTGATAATGAATCCGTTACTATTTATTTATATTTTGTATTTGTAGTAGCCTCATTAGTATATATATTCTATGACATAAATGAAAAATATAAGATTTTAAAGAATAAAATAATGCAAGAAAAAATATATTATTTTATTTCATTGATAGTGTTTATTATACCAATTATTTATTATTTTAAGACGAATGATATTCCTACAACTTGCTTTTACACATTATTAATTAATTTTTTAGTACCTATTATTATCTTTATGACGAGAATTATTTGGCATACTATAAAAAGAAGGAAGCAAAGAAGTTAAAATTACAACAATAAGATCAGTTGTAATTTTTTCTCTTTTGCAGTATAATTTCAATAGAGGAAGTGATAAAATGAACTGGATTTTTTGGCTAATACTTATAGTAGTGCTAACTGTAGTTGAAATAGCAACAGTGAATCTTTTAACGATTTGGTTTATTATTAGTGGTATAGTGACATTAGTAATTTCTGTATTTACTGATAATATTGTGATTCAATCGACTTTTTTCGTTTTACTAGGAGTTCTTTTGCTATTTACAACAAGACCTATCTTTAAAAGACTATTAAATACCAAAGAAGAAAAAACCAACTTAGATAGAGTAATCGGAGCTACCGGGGTAGTTACAGAAGAAATTAAAAAGAACCACATCGGAGAAGTACGAGTAATGGGAAAAAGATGGAGTGCTATTAGTGACCACAAAATAAATGTTGGTGAAGAAGTTATTGTTGAAAAAATTGAAGGCGTTAAGTTAATTGTAAGAAAGGAAAGTGATAAATAATGCCATTTTTAATAGCTATATTAGTAATCGTTTTGATTATTGTTATACCAAGCATCAAAGTTGTTCCGCAAGCAAAAACATATGTTATAGAAAGACTAGGATCTTATTATACAACATGGAAAAACGGATTACATTTTAAAATCCCATTTGTAGATACAATATCAAATAGAGTAACGTTAAAAGAGATTGTAAAAGATTTCGCACCTCAACCAGTAATTACTAAAGATAATGTAACAATGCAAATAGATACAGTCGTATATTTTCAAATAACAGATGCGAAACTTTATACATATGGAGTAGAGTATCCAATTAGTGCGATAGAAAATTTAACAGCTACGACTTTACGTAATATTATTGGGGAATTAGAACTAGATCAAACCCTAACAAGTAGAGACATTATTAATACCAAGATGCGTGCCATATTAGATGAAGCAACAGATCCATGGGGAATTAAAGTAAACAGAGTAGAAGTAAAAAACATTATTCCTCCAAGGGATATTCAAGAAGCTATGGAAAAACAAATGAGAGCTGAAAGAGAACGAAGAGAAAAGATTTTGCAAGCTGAAGGAGAAAAGAAAAGTAGTGTATTAATCGCTGAAGGAGAAAAAGAAAGTGCCATATTAAGAGCTGAAGCCCAAAAGGAAAGTCAAATTAAGATTGCAGAAGGGCAAGCAGAAGCCTTACTTAAAATTAAACAAGCAGAAGCTGATGGAATTAAACTTTTAAAAGAAGCTAAGGCTGATGAATCTGTTCTACGTTTAAAAAGCTATGAAACATTATCAAAAATGGCTGATGGACAATCAACCAAAATCATTGTTCCTGCTGAGCTTCAAAACATAGCCACTTTTGGTACAACATTAAAAGAAATGATGAAAGACGATAAAAAGAACAAATAAAAAGTAGAGAAAAAATTCTCTGCTTTTAATTTACTCTGCTAACGCCCGAAAAAGTCTATTTATACTATCACAATGTTTACTGGAGCTGCTAGCTACAAGTAGATCAATATGATAAGAGTCATTAGGAATTCTAGCATCTATAGCATTTTCCATATCCCTTACATTTCTGATTAGTTTTTCGAAAACATCAATTGGAATTGCATTACTATAACTAGCTAAATCATGGAGTCTTTGTTCAAAGGCTTCGATAGAAATATCATCGTTCCCAATACAAGGTTTTTCTATAAGTTGATAAATTCGGTTAAATAAATGGATAATACTTATTTTTGCATCCGTTATTAAATCTAAG
>CAOOMX010000010.1:27698-35854 GCA_948497845.1 uncultured Bacilli bacterium
GTCATATACTGCGATGCCTTTCAAAAGAACTTAACTTGCATATGTTTGCTTAATATTCATATAAAATCCTGCCATTATCAAATCATACTTCTGTTCCTTACGAAGTAAATCAAACTGTAAGGGACAAAAAGCATGAGAACAATTATCGAAAAAGGAATCGTCATCATTCTTTTTACAATTGGCTGTTATATCAAAGCTAAAGATAGAATGAATATCATATTTATTATCATTAATATAAGCTAAAGAACTAGCGTGCCCTGGACTAGTTTGAGATTTGCTTTCCCAAACTTGCATATCGCAAGAAACTCCTAGAAAAAAACAAATGCTAGCAAAAAAATTCGCATATCCGGTACAAACGATTTCCTCTCTTGCAAGAACTTTTGCTAAGTCTCTACCAATGGCATTATTGCTAGAAGTACTTTTAATATATTTACGATTTCTAGCTACATCAAAGGCATATAAAGCAATTTCAGCAGGAGTTGGAGAAAAAGGTCTTATGGCATCAGCGATTTTTATAATTTTATGGTAAGCCTCCAAAAGTTCTTCTTTCCCCAAATCTTCAATTGTATTAAACCTATCTTTAAAAAGAGTGGACGAATTCCATGGTGCATTTAATACTTGCATTAATGCATCTGAGTGCAAATGCCAAAGTTCTACATCAAATGAAATAGCATCATCCCTTAATGCGCTAGAAGCATAAGGAGAAATATTACGAACCAAAACACGCTCTTTTTTAATCATCGCAACTAATTTAGTAATATTTCTATTTATTTTATTTAGTGCGTGCATGAGTGATTGCTGTTCTTTTGTAGATAAGAATATAGAATCTTGATCTAAAGTTATAGGTAGTGGATGATCTAAAAAGGAATAAAAACGCTCAAAAGAATTAAAAGTTAGATTTAATACATTATCAAAATAAAAGCAATTAAATTCTTTCTCAGCTAAAAAATCAATCCATATTTCTAATTGCATAAAAACCCCCCTCTTTTTATTGGGCTTTATTTTAGCACAAATATAAATGTTCGTCAAATGCTTTACTAAATGAAAAATCCATACTAAAATAAAGTATAGAGGTAAAAAATATGTATGCACAAGTCATTGTTGAATATCCAGTTAAAACGTTAGATAAAACATTTACCTATAGCATTCCTTCTATTTTAAAGAATGTTCTTTTAGTTGGCATGAAGGTCAAAGTTCCTTTCGGTACGAAAGAAATAGAAGGCTTTGTTTTAGAAATAACAGATATATGTGAAGCTGATTATGAAATAAGAGAAATAATAGAGATTATAGATAAAGAATTAATTTTAAATGAAGAGCTTTTACATATAGCTGATTTTCTAAAAGAAGAAACATTGTGTACCAAAATAAAAGCCTTGCAAAGCATGTTGCCGTCAAGTTTAAAAGCAGGAAATAAAAAGAGAAAAGATTATGCTCATTATGAAGCCTATATCCGATTAAATAAAGAAGTAGATATTGAAAGTTATATTAGACAAAATAGAAGATATGAAAAGCAAATAGAAATTATTGAGTTATTAGAAAATGAAGAAAGAATATCAAAAAAGGATATAAATAATAGTAGTTTAAAAACTTTATTAAGTAGGGGAATTGTTGTTGAAGAAAAAGAGCAAGTATATCGTTTACAAAATAAAGAAGATCAAATAAAGGATAAAGTTTTAACAGAAGAACAACAAAATGCTTTTTTAAAAATAAAAGAAAGCTTAAATGAATACAAGACTTTTCTTTTATTTGGAGTAACAGGTTCAGGTAAAACAGAAGTGTACATTAAAATCATTAAAGAGGTAATAGCATCAGGTAAGAGGGCTTTAGTAATGGTGCCAGAAATAAGTTTAACGACCCAAATTGCGCAAAGGTTTGCCGCTTCGTTTGGTAGTGATGTAGCCATTTTGCATAGTTCTCTTTCTGTTGGAGAAAAGTATGATGAATATATCAAAATAATACGTAAAGAAGTTCATGTTGTAGTAGGAACAAGAAGTAGTGTTTTTGCACCGTTAGAAAATCTAGGTATTATTATTATTGATGAAGAGGATAGTCCATCATATAAGCAAGAAAACACACCTAAGTATCATGCGAAAGATGTAGCTATGTATCGGGCCAAATATAATCATATTCCCCTTGTATTAGCAACAGCCACTCCAACTTTAGAAGCTAAAGCTAGGGCTGATAAAGGTGTTTTTGAGCTTATTAAAATGGAAAAAAGAGTAGGAGCATCTACTTTACCAGAAATCCATATTGTAGATATGGAAAAAGAGATGAAGCAAAAAAATATGATTTTTAGTAGGCTTTTAATAGAAAAGATAAAAGAAAAATTAGAGAAAAAAGAACAAGTTATTTTATTGCTAAATCGAAGAGGTTTTTCAACATTTATTACATGTAGTAATTGTGGTTTTGTTTATAAATGCCCTAGTTGTGATATAACTATGACATTTCATAAAACAAGTAATAATGTCATGTGTCATTATTGCGGATATACGATTAAAAAAAGTGATTTATGTCCAAAGTGTCATGAAGATGCATTAAATTATTATGGATTAGGTACTGAGAAATTAGAAAGTGAATTACAAAAAATATTTAATGAAGCAAGAATTATTCGTATGGATCAAGATGTAACACAAAAAAAAGGTGCACACGAAAGAATTATTAAAGCGTTTAAAAACCTAGAATATGATATATTAGTGGGAACGCAAATGGTCAGTAAAGGGCTTGATTTTCCTAAAGTATCCTTAGTAGGAGTTATTAATGCAGACGCTAGTTTAAATATTCCTGATTTTAGAAGCAATGAAACTACTTTTTCTCTTTTAAGTCAAGTAGCAGGAAGAGCAGGAAGAAGTGATATAAAAGGAGAAGTTATTATTCAGACCTTTAACCCTGATAACTATATTATACAATGTGTAAAAAACAATGATTATAATTCTTTTTATAGAAAAGAGATGGATTTTAGAAGAAAATTAAGATATCCACCATACTATTATTTGGTAGGAATAAAGGTAATTGGAAAAAGTTACGAAGTAGCATTAAAAGAAGCCCAAAAAGTTAAGAAATATTTAGATATGCATTTGAATAGAGAAACGATTTGTTTAGGACCAACGACAGCAGCTGTTTTAAAATATAAAGAAGAATATCGTTTTCAAATCATAATAAAATACCGTTTTGATGAGTCTTTAAAAAGCGTATTAAAAGAAATAGCATCTTTTTATGTTACCAATAAAGATTGTTATATAGATATAGATTTTAATCCTAATAGAATTTAATAAAATAGAAAAAAAGGGGTACTAAAACAGAATGAAGTATGATACAATTTAAATATAAGGAGGAACGAGTTATGCCTTGGTGGATTATATTAATCATTGTACTAGTAATTATTGTATTATGGGCTATATCTACATATAACAGTTTAATTAAATTAAGAAATAGAGTAAAAGATCAATGGGCACAAATAGATGTTCAATTAAAAAGAAGATTTGATTTAATTCCTAATTTAGTAGAAACTGTAAAAGGATATACAAAGCATGAAAGTGGTACTTTAGAAGCGGTTATTAAAGCTAGAAATACATATGTATCTGCAACAACTCCAGAAGACCAAATGAAAGCGGATGGGGAATTAACCCATGCTATTTCAAAACTATTTGCTTTAACAGAAAGTTATCCTGATTTAAAAGCAAATACAAACTTTCAAGAATTACAAACAGAACTAACAGCCACAGAAAGCAAAATAGCTAGCGCAAGACAATTCTATAATGATACTGTAATGACTTATAATAATAAAGTAGAAACAGTACCAAGCAATATAATTGCTAGTATATTTAAATTTGAACGTCGTGCATTTTTTGAAGTGGCAGAAAAAGAAAGAGAAAATGTAGAAGTAAAATTTTAAGGACGCTAACAACGTCTTTTTTTAAAAAAGAAAGGTTGTGAAAAGATGAAAAAGTTTTTGATAGGAATATGTACTTTTTTCTTAATGCCTCTTTGTACCTTAGCAGTAAATTATGATATTAAAAATTTCTATATTGATGCAGCTATTGAAGAAAATGGTGATATGCATGTTAAAGAAATGATTGTATTAAAAGGATCTTTTAATGGTTATGAAAGAGATATATTATATAAAGGAGATTATGAAAACTATAATGCTAGTAATATAGAAAATATAAAAATTAGTGCCAAAGAAGTAAAGGAAGATATAACCTACGATGATTTAGAAGATGACTTTATGCCTTTTAAAGAAGTATCATTTAGTAATAATGGAAGCAAAAAAGAGTATGTAGAAAAGCTTTTAAATGGGGGATATCGTTATCGTATGTATTATGCTACACAAAATAGTAAGACAGCCTTTTTAATAGAATATACATTAAAAGATGTAGTAATTTTACATAATGATTGTGCAGAAATATACTGGAATTTTATTGGAAATGATTTTGCAGATACGATTCATGATTTACGTATAAGAGTAAGACTACCAAAAAAAGATGATCAAATTCATTGGTGGTTTCATGGTGATTTAGCTGGAGAATCAAAACAAATCGAAAGTGATCCTATGCCAGTAATTGAAGCAAAATTAGATAAAAATCCTGCTTATAAAGCCGTGGATACAAGGCTTTTATTCAGCCGTGAAAGTGTGAATAAAGACTTAATCAAAAAGCAAGATAATGAAGATGTAAAAGAAAGTATTATAAAACATGAAGATGAAATTGTAAAAAAAGATACAGAAGTAAGAGCACAAATGAAATTGAAGTATAACATTGCTAAAATAATGACAATTATTTATTTTATAACTTTAATTGTTATATGGGTATATGTTTACATAAAATATGATAAAGAAAGACCATCTAAGTTTCAAAATGAATACAATAGAGAATTTATTGATGATTACAATGTAGAAGTAATAGACTATTTAATGAACAAGAATATAACTCCAAATGCTATGAGTGCATCTATCATGAATCTCATCTATAAGAAAAATATAGCTTATGAAGAGATACAAAATGAAAAGGGAAAAAAAGATTATCAATTTACTTTAAAAACAAGAGATAAATTAAATGACACAGAAAATGCGTTAGTAGATTTTTTGTTCTTAAAAGTAGGAAAAGATAATATTTTTACTGCATCTGGTTTAAAAAACTATGCTAGTTCCACCAAAACATGCAATACCTTTATGTCTAGCTACACAGCCTGGAATAATGCTGTTTTAGAAGATGCTAAAAATGAAGAATTCTTTGAAAATGGTTCTACTCGTTTTGTATATGGCCTCATTATATTTTTACTATCGATAATAGTTACATGGTTTGTAGCAGGAAATAACATTGAATTCATACCCGCGTTTTTCACAATCTTCTCATCAATAATATTTATAGTCTATTTAAGTGTTCTTTCTAAAAAAACAGAAAAAGGAATAGATCATTATACTAAATGGAAAGCTTTTAAAAAGTTTTTAGAGGATTTTGGAACATTTGAACTAAAAGAATTACCTGAAATAGAATTATGGGAAAGATATTTAGTATATGCAACTATTTTTGGCTTAGCAGACAAAGTAGAGAAAGCAATGAATGTAAAAATTAAAGAAATAAGTCCTAGCAATGCTTACTATAATTCAATATATATTTATAACCATTACAATATTGCTCCAGTCATACAATCTTCCGTTAGAGGAGCATATAGTGGAGCTCAAACAGCCATAACTAGAGCTCAGGCGAATTCAAGTAATGGAAGCTTTGGTGGACATGGCGGAGGCTTTTCTTCAGGCGGAGGCTTTGGTGGCGGCGGCGGTGGAGGCCGAGGCTTTTAAAAGAGTGCTGGTGCATTCTTTTTTAATACATGCTTTTAGTAAATTGAGCCAAACTATAAATATAGAAGAAAAAAGCACAACAATCTTTACAAACAATGACAAATAGATTAGAATTGATATAGAGTAACAACTATATTGTTGTATAAAGAGGTAGAATATGAAAAAGAGCAGATTGCAAAAAATATCAATAGGTATTGGGATATTTTCATTATTGCTAACCATCATCGGAGCAACATATGCATACTTTGCAGCAAACTTAGGTGGAGGAACAAATGCGAATATCAATGCATCAACAGGAACGACGGATTCTCTAAGTTTTTCAGTAGGGGACGATATTGTTCTTAATGCTACAATAGAAAACTTTAAAAAAGGTGGTAATAATTTAGTAGGAACAACCAGTGCCACAGCCACATTAAAAGCGAATAATGCAACCAATGAAGCAAGTAGTAAATATAACGTTTTCTTTATTATTGAAGAAAATGATTTTGAATATACAACTGGAGATGGTCAAACAGAGCTACTACTTAAAGCAACAGATCCTGAAGGTAACGAAGTCACTAATATAACAGGCTTAAAGAAAGCAGAAAATGGGTTTGATATAACAACCAGAATAGGAGGATACTTATTAGCAAGTGATTATGAAATAAAAACAACGAACACAACAGAACAAACATGGAATATAGAAATAAGTTTAATCAATTTGAGCACAGATCAAAAAGTCAATTTAGGAAAAACATTTAGTGGTAAATTTTTAATCACAACAGGTAATGAGCCAACGTATGAATTAGTTAAGATAAATTCAATTACTCCAACAACTAATCATAATAGTATTACAGCAAGTCTAGAGTATGAAACAGGAACAAGTGAAATAGATAAGTATTACTATGCTATCGAAGAAGACGCATCAGCAGTAGCATTATTAAGCCTTAATAAAGTGTCAAGTATAGCAGCCAAAGAACTAAACTATATAGAAAGTGAAGAACCAACCCATACTTTTGATAATCTAAAACCAAATACAAGCTATAAAGTATATAGTTATGTAAAAGATATTTATGGAATAAACTCAAATGTTTATGAAACCAGTATAATAACAGCAGAATATATTTTGCCAAAAGTAACAGGAATAACCAAAGAAGTAACAATAAATAGCATTAAAATAACAGCCACAGCAAGTAAAGGAACAAATGAAGTAAGTAAATATTATTTTAGCAAAGATAATGGTGAGACATGGACAGCAGGGCAAGCATCAAACGAATATACATTTACTAATCTTTTGGAAGCAACAGAATATAAAATTAAAGTGAGAGTAAGCGATATAGAGGAGAAATACTCAACCGAATATTATGAAGCCATAAGCACAAGCAGAACAACCTTCGCGGAAGAAATTGTTAGAGCTTATGGAACAGACGCAACCCTTTTGCATCATGATGAATCTCTAGCAAATGGAGCAAATGATGAATCGTACAGATATACAGGATCCAATCCAAATAACTATGTGTGCTTTGGAAGCCATGAAAAAACTTGTCCTGAAGCAAATCTTTATCGAATCATAGGAGTCTTCGATAATCAAGTGAAATTAATTAAAGCAACGAATGCAACTCCAGCGGAAATAGGGTCGAATGGACATGATTCAAATAACCATTTTTACTGGAGTGGCTCATCAAGTAATACATCGAATATGTGGGAAAATAGCACATTGAATACGAAAAATTTAAATGATACATATTTAACTAATTTAGGAAGAGATTGGTCTAGTAAAATAGTGGTGACTTCATGGCAAATTGGCGGAATGACAGAAGAACAAGGGATGATAACTAATGCAAAAGTAGCATATAACTACGAACTTGGAGTAAATAAGATAAATTCAACATATGAAGCAAAGGTAGGATTACCATATGTAAGTGAATACTATTTTGCGGCACTTCCAGAATATTGGATGTATAAAGGATGGGATAATACAGGAAATGGAAATGACTACAGAAAAACAAATGAATGTAATTGGATGTATTTAAAAAATGAGAATTACTGGACTATAACTAGAAGATCAAATAATGCAAATGCTGTATTTCGTGTTTACAATGAAGGAACTGTGGGAAGCAATTTAGCATACAATAGTCGAGGTATTAGACCGACTTTCTTATTAAGTTCGGAAGTCATAAACTTATCAGGTACAGGAACATCGACTGACCCTTATAGAATTGTGTAGAAAGTAGGAAAGACCTATGAAGAAAGAGAAAAAAATACTAGTATTAACATGGATAGCAGAAATTGCTTTAATTACTTGTATCATCGGAGCAGCATATGCATACTTTGCAGCAAACTTAGGTGGAGGAACAAATGCGAATATCAATGCATCAAC
>CAOOMX010000011.1:0-6024 GCA_948497845.1 uncultured Bacilli bacterium
TTCTCTTCTTTAAAAAACTAATCTCTTGGCTTCATTGTTGGGAATAAAATAACTTCTCTTATATTTTCAGCTCCTGTTAATAACATAACTAAGCGATCAATTCCCATTCCCATTCCCCCAGCTGGAGGCATACCATATTCTAATGCTTCAACATAATCGATATCCATTTCATTTGCTTCTTCATTACCAAGATCTTTTTCCTTTAACTGATTTTCAAATCTTTCATATTGATCAATTGGGTCATTAAGTTCAGTAAAATGAAAAGTTCAAATCTTTGTGTAAATCTAGGATCTTTATCATCCTTTTTAGCCAAAGGACTAATTTCTACAGGATGACCAAATACAAAAGTTGGATCTACAATCGTATCTTCAACATACTTTTCAAAAAAAGCATTTACAATATGACCATAACTAAAATGACTTTCCACTTCAATACCATGTTCACGAGCTAAACTAGCTGCTTCTTCAAAATCAGTAATTTTAAAGAAATCAATACCTGTTTGTTCTTTAATCAAATCAACCATATGTGCTCTTTTAAAACCAGGAGCCAAACTAATATGATGATTTAAAAAGTCTACTTCATAACATCCATTTAAGCTTTTACAACAACTACTAACAATGCCTTCAGTTAAATCCATCATTCCTTCTAAATCAGAATAAGCTTTATAAACTTCAATGGTTGTAAATTCTGGATTATGCTTACGATCCATCCCTTCATTTCTAAAAAGTCTACCTATTTCATAAACAGCATCCATACCACCAACTAAAAGTCTTTTCAAATTTAATTCAGTGGCAATTCTTAAATACATATCAATGTTTTGTGTATTATGATGGGTAATAAAAGGTCTTGCTGCAGCTCCTCCTAAAACAGTTCCCAGAATAGGAGTTTCTACCTCCGTATACCCTAAATTATCTAAATATAACTGAATCGTACGAATAATTTTAGGTCTAGCAAAAGCAATACGTCTTGCATCATCATTCATAATTAAATCAACATAACGTCTTCTAAAACGTTCTTCAACATCTGTTAAACCATGATATTTTTCAGGTAAAACTTTTAAAGATTTAACTAAATGTGTATATTCTATACATTTAACTGTTACTTCATTCGTTTGGGTTAACATTACTTTTCCTTTTACTCCTACAATATCACCAACATCAGCAGATTTAAACAAAGAATAAACTTCTTCTCCCACATCATTAATAGAAATATAAACTTGTATATTCCCCAATTTATCTTTCAAAGAAAAGAAAGATGCTTTCCCCATTTTACGAATAAACATAATTCTTCCTGCAATGGTAACATTTTTTTCTAAACTTTCCACTTCTTCATGGCTCTTATCTTTAACTGATGCTTTAATATCCATAGATAAATCAGTCACATCAAAACGATGACCAAAAGGATCAATTCCTAAAGCCTTTATTTTTTCTACTTTTTCTCGGCGAACAAGCTCTTGTTCTGTAAATTCTCTCATATATGCTCACTTCCTAAGTACATTTTAACACAAAAAAACAATCTTAGAAACCTAAGATTGCTTTTTTTCTATATTTTGTATAACTTTGTATTCTTCTTTGAAACAACGTATACACCACATGCTGCAACTGCTCCACATGCAATTATAGCAAGTGGTATAGTAGCACCAGTTTTAGGATTTTCTTCTGGCTTTATATCTACAGTAACATTTGCATAACCTGTAGGTTGTAATTCGATTTTACAATCTTTAGCATCTTTTGGAACATTAATAACAATCGTCGCAAGCTCTACTCTTGTACCAGAAGTACTAGTAGCAGCCATTAATTGAAGTGTATTTCCAGTTCCCATATTTGTAAATCCTTCCGCAGGCTTAATTGAATCTATCGTCAATCCTGGTGAAAGATTTAGGTTAGCACTAAAGCTTGTAACAGCGACAGAATCCCCAGTCAAAGCAAGCTTACAAGTTGTTTGACAAGTATCACCATTATCTGTACACTTTTTGTCACAAGTAAAATCTGTTTTAACTGTAGCAGCTCCTACAGACATTGGTAAAATAAGGGCAATCCCTATTACTAAAATACTCAAATACTTTTTCACACACATCTCTCCTATCTCTATTATGTCTAAATTATATCATAAAAATACAAAAAACAACATATTTTTTACAAAAATATACTAAAAGTTGTAAATTTGTGTTATCATAATATAAAGAATAATAGAAAAACACTAGGGAGTATAGCATGAAAAAAATATTAATAAGAATTAAAAATAATGAATTAATCTTTAAAGAAAGAATCAAATTACAAAAAGAATATAAAAATTTATTAAATACAAATGTTATTTCAAGCAATGAATTAGTTTTCTCTGACGATTATATAATAGAAAATCCTAACATTGTTAAAACATTCATCTCTGACTTATGTAAAACCTACAGAGTTAACACTGCTATCATTGAAAATGCTACCTTAGAAAACATATTAATTCCTTTATTAGAAAAAAATGAATATATTACCAATTTAATTTTAAAAGAAGATCTTCCCTTAAGTTACTCTTTATGCGAAAAAATCATTACTACAAACATAAAAAGCATAAACTGTTATAATTTACAACCCTTCATGCTAGAATTATTTGATAAACATAATATTATAGTAGAATCTAGAAATGAAATCTTATTTTTATCTAATTTTATGTTAGAAAACAATTTAAACATCTTCTCTAGTATTTTTTATAAAATGACTTTAAAAATGACTTTCCCAATGAAAGAACAAGATGAAGAAGATTTCCAAACTTTCTGTAAGGTAAACAAATATTTAAAAACGATTCATGTAAACATGGCTTCATTAAGAGATTTAGAAAATATTATTGATACATTAAAGAAAAATAACAAAAGAAACATCAAAATATTAATTCATGATAATATAACTGATATGAAAACCATAGAATTTCTTAAAAACTTTAATCAAAAGAAAAAGAAAAGATACAAAATATATTTTAAACTAGCCTATAGTGAAGATTACATTAGCGAAAATATTATAAAGCATACCAATAGCAAAATATTAAAAACATGTGGACTAATTATTATATTCATTATAATGATAACATTTGGCTATATATTTTATGATAATTATACTTCTATGCAAAGTGACGAAATAATAAAAGACAGTATCTCCAAAGTAATAGAGATAACCGACGTAGATAAAATCATTGAAGATCTAGAGCTAGAAGGCCCTTCCATTGATAATGATAATAATGAATCAGATACCAATGAACCTAACAAAGATAATGAAGAACCGCCTAAAAAAGAAGTCATTAACAAGGATATCGTTTCATTATTAAGCGTGAATCCAGAAACAGCAGGATGGCTTGAAGTAAAAGGCACCAACATAGATTATCCTATAGTTAAAACAATAAATAATGAATACTATTTGAAACATAATTTTTATTTAGAAGATGACAACAATGGCTGGGTATTTATGGACTACCGAAATGAAATAGACAATTTAGATGACAATACCATTTTTTATGCCCACAACAGATACCATAGTGGAGTTATGTTTGGAACCCTACAAAACACTTTAAGAAAGAATTGGTATACAAATGAAGAAAATCACATCATAACTTACCGAACTCTCTATCATACATATAAATTTAGAGTTTTCTCCATCTATAAAATATATAAAACAAATGATTACATGAGTACATTATTTACAAATGATGAAATACGTAGCAACTTTTATCAAATGTTAAAAGAAAGAAGCATTTACGACTTTGAAATTACCCCTACAGGAACAGACAAAATAATAACTCTTTCTACGTGTAAGGATGGAGATAATCGTATAGTTCTACATGCTGTTTTAGAAGAAAAAATAGACACAATCGAATAACGTGTCTATTTTTTACTAACTAATTCACTACTATACCAATGATAATGTCCATTTTCAAACTTAAAAGTATGCATATATTGCTGCGCATTTTGCAATTTATTTTTTAAATAAATACCTCCTTGATTATTCTTAATATAATTATTTGGCTTCGTCTTTTTTTCATCATCATAACATTTAGTACTATCTTTTTCACACTTAATATAATAATCATAAATCAAAATCGTATTGTTATTATTAGCAATTACATATTTACTATAAACTCTTTCTACAATAAAATCCATTTCTTTATCTGGCAAGTTTTTTTCATAAACGTAATAACCATCTTCATCAATATATTGTGCATGGATTTTATTAGAAATAGAAAAACCAGTTCGAGGAAGTTTTTCATTTGACCCAAAAATCAATTTCCCAACGCTTTCAAAATCTTCCAACGAAATTTTATGTAAGGCTTTTATTCCATCAGTCTGTCCAGCAATACCCTTTGCTATCAATTCTTCATTTGTCAAAGAAAGCAATTTAAATTCATCATGATGAATTATATAATTATAAATAATTTCTTGCACAACATCAAAAGCTAAATTTTGATATTTAGTATATGCAAAACCATACATTGTTGTCCTTCCAAATTGATCATAACTTGGAATATAATTATAAAGAGCATCAACAAAATCATCATCTATTTTAGGATAATATGCATCCACTTCCTGATTTCCATCTTTATTGTCAAAAGAAAATATTTTAACAAACAAAAACACAAATCCTACTACAAAAACAATAACAACACTCCACAAAAGAATTTTCTTTTTCTCCATTTTCTTCACCCTAACTTTTATCCTAAATATATCATACTATACTTTATTATAGAATGCAATTTATTCGAAAAAAAAGATGCCTAAGCATCAATTTGTTTTAATTAATTCGTTTTGGCAAACAATGCCTTTATTTGCATAAGCACTTTGTAATGCTAAAAAGTCTGTTGGAAAAGCTCCATTAAATTCTGTATTCAAAATAGACAAATTTAAATCATTAGAGATAGAAACAGTTAACTTTTCATCATCATATGTCGCAAAACCAGTATTATTATCAAATGTAAGTGTGTTTGGCTTATCTAAAATAGCAGCTTCATAATCTTTTTCGCTATTAAACACATATTTTACCTCTCTACGAGATGCTCCTAAATGTATGAAACTTGTTCCATCGCTCCCCACAGCAAATCGATCTAATGAAGTTTTTGTATAATTTGTTCCAACAATAGGTTCTGTTCCACAAACACTAAACCATTGAACATCATAAGGCATAACATATAAAATAGCATTTTCTGTTGTTTCATTTTGTTGTTCATCTACAGCCTTGATAGCGACTTCATATGGACCACCTAGTTCATTCATGTTATTCATAACTGTCGTCGCATCACTAAATTCATAAGAACAGCCAGAAGGATCTTCACATCCACGCACAAATTCATCAACAACTAAACTACTACCAATCTTTTTATATAAAATATTTACGCCTAATACTGGACCATCGCCATCTTTTACAACAACTGTTCCTTTATATGCTTTATTGTTACATTCAATTGTGTATTCATAACTCCCCATTGTTGCCACATCAACATTTAAAGTATTAACCGTACAATTAGCTGGATTCGTTCCCTTTATCGTCGCATAATCACTAGGATTCGTTGATAAAGTATCACCAACAGAAATAGCCACTTCTTTAGGTGTAACTTCTACCTTCGATTTACTAA
Organism: uncultured Bacilli bacterium; assembly: GCA_948497845.1. Lineage (GTDB taxonomy): Bacteria > Bacillota_I > Bacilli_A > RF39 > UBA660 > Onthocola_B. The sequence goes on from CAOOMX010000011.1 coordinate 5,605, forward strand.
CCGATAAATAGTAATAAACGCCATAAGCAACCACAGCTATCAAAGAAACAATTAATAAAATAAACAATATCTTATTAGCTGGTTTTGTTTGTTTTTGTTGGTCTTTACTAGGAGGCATAGCTCCAATGTTTTCTGCCTTGTTTGGTTCTACAAAACCATTAGTATTTACACTCATCACTGGATCCATACCCACAGCTTGTGATGCTGGACCATTCGAACTTTGTGGTGCAGTTCCAGGAATTGGTTGTGTTTGCATAGTTGGATTATTTGCAATTGGTGTTGGATTAACAACTTGACCATTTGGACTTACAACAACTGGTTCTTTTGGTTTTTCTACTCCTGCTTGTGGATTCGTTACCCCAGCGTTTACAGTTCCTGTAGCAGGTGCACTTGGCACTGGTATAGGATTTGGTTGTGGTC
>CAOOMX010000011.1:6077-7600 GCA_948497845.1 uncultured Bacilli bacterium
TGTTTGTGGCATTGGAGGTACAGCTGGAGCTGGTGGAATAGGAATATTTCCTCCACCACTCGGATTTGGCACATTTGGTATATTCCCTAAAGACTGAGCATTTCCCAAAACATTTGCATTCATTCCATTTTCATTGTTTGTATTTTCTAGATTATTTGGATTTTGTCCATTCATACTATCAGCCCCTTAGCATAATCTATTTAAATTATACGCTATCCATTACAACTTTGCAACAAAATTTTTAAATTCACAACCTCGATCTTCAAATCGCGCATATTGATCTTGAGAAGCGCTGGCCGTTGACAATAAAACTACATCATTAGGATGCACTTTTGAAGGAATTACTTCCAAAGCTTTAGCTAAACGATGGCATTCCACACATTCTATGTTTTGACTCTTTGCATACTCCACAACCCTATTTGTTACTGAACCTATAGCATATATGCAAGTAACATATTTCATATAAGGATTCAATTCATTAAAATCTTGACCTCTTTCTTCCCCTCCCAAAATAAGATGAATAGGAGAAGAAAAAGTTTTTAAAGCAGTAATAGTTGCAACTGGATTCGTTGCTTTAGAATCATTATAATAAAGCACATCATTTACCTGACGAACAAATTCCAAACGATGTTCTACTCCACCAAAGTTTTTCAAAAAATCACGTATAACGCCTTCATCCCAAGCAATTGTTTTAACTACTAATAAAGCAGCTAAAATATTTTCATAATTATGTTGTCCTTTTAATAAAATATCCTTTAAAGAAACAACAAGTTTATTTTCTATATAAATACCCGTTTCATCAAAATAATTCTTTTCATCATTAAAATAAACTTTACATGATTCTATATCTGTTGTAATCATCATACTATCTTTATCTTTATTATTAAGAATAGCTATATCTTCATGCGTATGAAAACGGAAAATATTTTTCTTTGCATTCATATAATGCTCATATGTACCGTGATAATCTAAATGTGTTGGACTTAAATTAGTTAATACACTTACATCTGTTTTAAAATCACAAAAATCTAAAAGTTGATGATCTGATATTTCAAGCAACAAATAATCATTCTCACTCACTTCTAAAAAAGACAAAGGTGTTCCAATATTTCCTCCTAAAACAACAGAAACTCCTAGTCTTTTTAAAAGTTCATAAATAATAGTTGTTGTAGTTGTTTTTCCATTAGACCCTGTAACCCCTATAATCTTAACGTTCTTAGGTAAAAAATGGTATGCTACTTCCATTTCATTTTCTACTCTTAAATTTAGTTCTATCATTTTTTGCATCAACGGACTAGTAAATTTAATTGCAGGATTTCTAACAATTAAATCCCAATGTTCATCAAGCAAAGGCAATTGATTACCAATCACAACATGAACACCACTCTTTTGCATTTGTACTTTCACATCACTTGGTATATCTGCTACATCTGATAATGTAATATCATTATTTTTATTAAGCAAACCAAAGAAAAGGCTATAATCATTTGTCTCTTCATTAAATTGAAAAGACCAGTTTTTTA
>CAOOMX010000011.1:7610-34541 GCA_948497845.1 uncultured Bacilli bacterium
ACAGCAATACCACTTCGAGCAGCCCCTAAAATTAATATCTTCTTATTTTCATACATCTTTAATCACCACTAACATTATATTACAAATTAAAGGAAATAGAAAGCCTTCCAATCAATCAAAAAGGGATTGATGAACAATCCCTTTATACTATTCTCCGCAAGAACATTTTTCAGCAAAAGAATGCTTAACTCTTTGACTTTCTTCAGCACGTTTAGCGTTATTAAAACGTTCAACTGTACCTACTAAGTATCCTGTAATACGACGAATACTTTCAAATCCTACTCCTTCTCCTACTGTTTTCTTTGATTGGAATTCTTGTTTTTTTTCTTTCATAATAATCTCCTCCCTATTCCTTTCCTTCCAAATTTTTTATAACATCAACGCTAACTGGTTCACCAGCACGTCTACCACAACGTGGACATACATCTTTAATAATACCAACATAACCACAAACTGGATCACGATCAACTGGATGATTGATAGCTCCATATCCAATATCTGATTCTTTCATAATACGAACAATACTTTCAAATGCATCTAAATTATCTTCTGGAGCTCCATCCAATTCAATATAACTGATATGTCCAGCATTTGTAAGTGCATGGTATTTTCCTTCTAATTGCAACTTTCTTGCAATAGAAATATCATAATATACAGGTACATGGAATGAATTTGTATAATAAGCTCTATCCGTTATACCTGGAATTTTTCCATATATAGCTTTATCTATATTAATAAATCTTCCGCTTAATCCTTCCGCTGGAGTAGCTAAGCAAGTAAAATTCAAATTATATTTATTAGAATATTCATCGCATTTTTCACGCATATGAGAAATAATTTCTAATCCTAAAGTTTGTGCTTCTTCACTTTCCCCATGATGTTTACCAATTAATGCTTTTAAACATTCAGCAAGACCAATAAATCCGATAGATAAAGTACCATGTTTTAAAACTTTCTTTAATTTATCTGATCCTTTTAATTTATCTGAATCCAACCAAACATTAGCACCCATTAAGAACGGAAAATTATAAACTCTTTTATTGCATTGAATATCAAATCTTTCCAACAATTGATCTTTAACCATATCCATAATTTCATCAAGTTCTTGATAAAAACCTTCTAAATCACATTTTTTATTTCCTTCATTAGGGCCCACAATACCATGTTTAATACCTAATCTTGGCAAGTTAATAGAAGTAAATGACAAGTTTCCTCTACCTGGTGTAATTGCTTTATCTTGATCAACTACATTAGCCATAACTCTTGTACGGCATCCCATATAACCTACTTCAGTACGATAATCCCCTTCTTTATAAAAAGGCTTATTGAAACTTGAATCTAAGAAAGACCAGTTAGGAAACAACCTTTTAGCAGAAACACGACAACTTAATTTAAACAAATCATAGTTAGGATCCTCTGGATTATAATTTATTCCTTCTTTTACTTTAAAAATAGAAATTGGAAATATAGGAGTTTCTCCATGTCCAAGTCCGGACTCAGCAGCCAACATATAATTTCTTGTAATCATTCGTCCTTCGCTTGTCGTATCTGTTCCAAAATTTATTGATGAAAACGGTACTTGTGCTCCTGCTCTTGAATGCATAGTATTTAAATTATGAATAAATGCTTCCATAGCTTGATAAGTTCTTTTTTCTGTTTTATCTAAAGCCTTTTTTACTGCCATTTCAAACATTCTTTTCATAAGTTCACTATCTTTATAATATTTTTCAAAATAGCTAATACCAATATCAATAGAACTAATTTTAGCAACTTCTTTTTCAATAGAAGAAACATTAACAAATGCATTTAAATCTTCTAAATCAATATAATCTTTAATTAAAGCAATAAGTTCTTTTCTAAAAGTTTTCAAAACACCTGGAGCTAAATAATAGTCAAAAGCTGGAATACTTTGTCCACCATGTTGATCATTTTGATTAGATTGAACCGCTATAGCTGCTAATGCTGAATAACTCATAATATCATTAGGTTCTCTTAAATGACCATGACCTGTTGAAAATCCATGTTTAAACAATTTATCCAAGTCAATTTGCATACAAGTTGTTGTCCCCATTGCCATGAAGTCCATATCATGAATATGAATATCTCCTTCATCATGAGCCGTTGAAAACTTTTTTTTCATCAAGTATGACTTTGTAAATTCTTTAGATACTGTTGAGCCATATTGAAGCATTGTTCCCATCGCTGAATTACCATCAATATTAGCATTTTCTCTTTTATTATCATCTTCACTTGCAGATTTAAGCCCCAACCCTTCAAGCGTTTTCAAGAATTTATGTACTTTTTTATCATACATAAAAGTTTCTCTAGATTCTCTTCTTCTTTCTCTATATTCAGAAAAAGAAAAATATACATCTTCATAACCTGTAGCTTTCAATTCTGCTTCAATATAATCTTGTATTTCTTCAATTTTAATTTTATCTTTATCAGTATAATCACTTTCAATCTTAGAAATTACATTTTTATATACTCTTTGAATATCTTCTTCTGTATACTTATTAATCTCGTCCCCTTCTTCATTCATTATCTTAACACTATCAAAACCTTTTTTAATAGCAATTGCAATTTTTGTACCATTAAAATCTACTTTAGAACCATTTCTTTTTACAACTTTAATCGTATCAAAAAAATCTGTTATAACTGTCGTCATTTTTACCTCTACCTTTCGTACAATCTCATTCTATTATTTATTTTTAAAAAAGTCTACCATTTTTTTAAAAATATAATTTTACTATTTTTTCCATTTTCTAGATTTTACTTAGTTTTTCTAAAACTTGTTTTTCACAAAAAACTCTATTTTCCCAGATAAAATCTAGCCAAAAACGCTTTTTAATATTTTTTCCAAATTTTTACATTTCTTTACTTTTTTGTATTTTTCATTTTCCAGCAATTTAACATATCAAAGATTTTACATCATTTTTCTATCTCAAAAATATCCCTTATCAAACTTCTACTTGCTTATCTTCGGCCATAAGATTATAATAAACAATGAAACGAGGAATACATATGTTTAAAAATAAGACTATACATTTAATTGGCATTGGTGGTGTATCAATGAGCGGCATCGCCGAAATGCTTCAAGACCAAGGAGCGATTGTTACTGGAAGTGACATAGCAGAATCTAAAATAACGAAACATCTTGAGGAAAAAGGCATTACCATTTTTTATGGTCATCATCCTGAGATCATTAAAGAAGCTGATATCGTTATTTATACAGCAGCCATCAATCCATCTGATCCAGAAAGAATGGAAGCTACAAAACTACATAAAGAAAGCTATGAACGTGCTGCTTTTTTAGGAAAACTAATGCTTTCTTATCAAAATGCATTATGTATATCAGGTACACATGGAAAAAGTACTACCACAGGAATGGTTTCATCTATTTTTATGGAAGCTAAGTTAGACCCAACCATTCAAATCGGAGCTATTTTACCTGCTATTAATAGCACTTCTAGAATTGGAAGCAATGCATATTTAATCATGGAAGCTTGTGAATATGTAGATTCATTCTTACAATTTCATCCAACTGCAGCAATAATAACAAATATTGATAATGATCACTTAGATTATTTTAAAAATTTAGAAAACATTAAAAAATCTTTTGGTAAATATGCTAACTTAATTCCTGAGGACGGCTATTTAATTTATAATGCGGATGATGGAAACTCTCAATATCTAAAAGATAGTACAAGTGCTTCTATTATCACTTATGGTATCCAAAATGAAGCAACCTTCACAGCACAAAATATAAAAACAAATGCTCTAGGATATTATAGTTTCGACGTCTATCAACAACAAGAATTTTTCCAAAGCATAGATCTTCAACTAAATGGATATCACAACATTTACAATTGCCTTGCAGCTATTGCCCTTGCATCAATTTACATTAAAGACAAAGACATCATCAAAAAAGGTATAGAAAAGTATCATGGTGTAGAAAGAAGATTTGAATTCATTGGTCTTTATAAAGAAGCTAGAATTTTTGATGATTACGCACATCATCCGACTGAAATAAATACCATTGTAAAGAACTTAAAAACAATGAAATATAATAAATCTATAGCCATTTTCGAGCCCCACACCTATTCAAGAACCAAAGAACATGTAGATGAATTTGCAGAAATACTAAAAAACTTTGATGAAGTCATAATTACCAAAATTTATGCAGCACGTGAAGAAAACATCTATAATATTAAAGAAGAAGATTTATGTAGTAAAATAAATCAAACGTATCCAAACAAAGCAAAATGCATTTTAGACTTTAAAGATATAAAAGAATACTTAAGTAAAAATACCGAAAAAGACGATTTAATCATCACAATCGGAGCAGGAACTATTACTAAACTAGCGCATGATTTAGCAAAAAAATAAAGAGCAATTACAAAATTACTCTTTTTTTATTCTTCTTTAAAAGATTCAAATTGTGAATTATACAAATTAGCATAAAATCCATTTTGTCGCATCAAATCCTCATGATTACCCATTTCTATAATATTTCCTTCATTCATAACTAAAATTAAATCAGAATTTTTTATAGTAGACAATCTATGGGCAATAATAAATGATGTTCTACCAGTCGTTAATTTATCCATTGCTTTTTGCACTAACTCTTCGGTTCTTGTATCAACATTACTAGTGGCTTCATCTAAAATCAAGAATGGTGCATCCTCAATCATACCACGAGCAATCGTAAGCAACTGTTTCTGACCAGCTGAAATACTACTGACATCTTTAATTTCACTATCTAACCCTTTAGGTAAAGTTTTTATATAATGTAAAACGCCAACAACATCACAAACTTTTTTTATTTCCTCATCAGTCACATTCTCTTTATTATAAACAATATTATCTCGAATCGTACCATTAAATAACCAAGTATCTTGCAAAACCATAATAAACAATTTATGAATATTATCTCGAGTTAAATCTTTAATAGATACACCATCTATTTGTATATCCCCATCATCTATTTCATAAAAACGCATTAACAAATTAACTAGGGTCGTTTTTCCTGCTCCAGTTGGACCAACAATAGCTATTTTTTGTCCTGGCATAACATGAGCATTAAAATCTTTAATAATCATTTTATCTTTCGTATAACCAAAAGAAACATGCGAAAAAACAATCTCTCCTTTAACCTTGTTAGGTTCCAAATACATCCTTTTATGAGTTTCATCTTCCATTTCTTTTTGTTCTAAAAATTCAAAAACACGTTCACTAGCAGCAGCTACAGATTGCATACTGGTCATAGCTTGAGCTAACTGCGTCAATGGGTTCGTAAAAAGACGAATATAAAGCATAAAAGCTACAATAACGCCAAAAGAAATCGTTCCTTTTAAAGTAAGTAAAGCTCCAACAATGCAAACACAAACATATCCAAAATTTCCAATAAAGGACATAAATGGATGCATTAATCCAGATAAAAATTGACTTTTTCTTTCACATTCATATACTTTTTCATTTAATGCATCAAAAGTTTCATTAGCCATATCTTCCCCATTATATAATTTAACAACATTATGACCTGAGAATATTTCTTCAATATGACCATTAATATTTCCTAATTCCTTCTGACGTGCTATAAAGTATTTTTGACTTTTCCCTAGAATACCAAACATAAACACAAAACCAACCAAAGAAGAAACTACTGCTGTAATAGCCATTAAGTAATTCGTATAAAACATCATAATTAATGAGCCTAGAAACAAAGCTAATGCACTAACTAAAGTTGTAAAACTATGATTCATTTCTTGCGAAACAGTATCTACATCATTCGTCACACGTGAAAGTACATCCCCAATAGTATTGGTATCAAAATAACTTAAAGGCAATTTATTAATTTTCTTAGATATGCTATTTCGAACTTTACGAGAATAATTATTAGCAACATGAACCATAATTAAGCCCTCAACAAAACCAAATAAAGCATTTATTCCGTAAAGAAAAGCAATAACTAAAACAATACTTTTAACTGCATCAAAGTCTATTTTAGGTTTAATAATGTCATATATACTAGTAGGAAGCTCATCTATCGCTTTTAATTTAGTTTCAGTATCTTCGTTATTTCCCATCTTTTCCAAAGCGATTAAAAAAGTGATTTGGTCTTGACTAGAAATAACTTCTTTATCATAAACGATATCTTTGAACAAACTACGTTGAATACTATCAGGAAGTTTTCCTAAAGAAAGAAAATCTTTTTCCAATAAAGACAAAAATTCTAATTTATCTGTTTTAGAAATTAATATACCTTGGTATTCCACATCTTTAAAAAAGGCATTCTTTATTTGTGAAGAAACTTCATCTATTCCATCATAAGAATTTTTTTCTACTTCAAGCAAAAAGGATTGAAACCTTCTTTTATCTTCTTCACTAAAATCTTGAGATGTTAATATTCTAGCAATATTCTCTTCTTTAAAGTCTTCCTTAAAAAGCATTGAAACAAAGACACGAACTTCTTCTTTAAAGTCTCGATTTGCAATTTGTTCACTAATATCTTTTAAAGCTTTAGTATCAAAAGATAAGCCCTTTGTAATTTCATCTGTCAAATTAGATAACTTATTCGGAGCCATAAGCGTAAGTATAGAGGCAACACCCGCTAAAACAAAAGCCACAATAATAAGACCCCAAAAAGCTTTTAAATTTAGGATTAGCTTTTTAATAGCCACTTTAAAATTTTTAGGTTTCTCGACAATTTTATGAGCACCTGGTCCTCGGCGAGGATGTTTTTCTTCCTTAGGCATTTTCTAATTCCTCCTTTGAAAGTTGTGATAAAGCAATTTCTTTATAAATCTCACAATTTTTTAATAATTCTTCATGGGTACCCATTCCCACACATTTACCATTATCTAAAACAATAATTTTATCTGCATTCATAATTGTTCCTATTCTTTGTGCAACAATGATACTAGTAGCATTTTTGGTATATTTTTTTAATTCATTTCTTAAAACAGCATCCGTTCGATAATCAAGAGCTGAAAAGCTATCATCAAACACATAAATTTCTGGTTCCCTTGCAATAGCACGAGCAATGGCCAATCTCTGTTTTTGTCCTCCTGAAATATTCGTACCACCCTGAGCTATATGGGCATCATACTTATCTTTCATAGACTCCACAAAGTCACTTCCTTGCGCAACCCTAACTGCCTCTTTTATTTTTTCTTCGGTTACTTCCTTTAAAGATGACCCAAAACTAACATTATATCCTACACTGCCTGAAAACATAACTGCTTTTTGTGGAACATACCCAATTAAATTATGCAAATAAGATAATTTATAATTTTTAACATTAACGCCATTAATTAAAACTTCACCACTGGTCGCATCGAATAATCTTGGAATCAATTGAATCAATGTTGTTTTACCACTTCCTGTTGAACCAATAATAGCTAAAGTTTGCCCTTTTTCTATTTTAAAACTTATATCTTCAAGCAAGGCACTTTCAGCATCAGGGTATTTAAAACTCACCTTTTTAAATTCTACTGAACCTTCTATACTATTTTCTTTAGTAGATACTTCTCCATCCAAAATAGTTAATTCTTCATCTAAAACCTCATTAATTCTTTTAGCAGAAACCGCAGCTCTTGGATACATAATAAAAATCATTACTAACATCACAAAAGACATTACAACTTGCATAGCATAGCTTGAAAATACAACCATATTCCCAAAAATAGTAATTTTTTCACTCATCAAAGCAGCATCTAATAGATATGCACCAATAAAATAAATACCAAGCGTTAATCCATACATAACAATATTCATGGTTGGAGATAAAACTTGCATGGTTCTTTGATTAAAAAGTTGATTATTTGTTAGCTCATTATTAGCCACAGAAAATTTATCCTCTTGATACTTTTCTGCATTAAAAGCTCGAACTACTCGAATACCTGTTAAATTTTCTCGTGTAATTTCATTAATGTTATCTATTAATTTTTGCACACGTTTAAATCTTGGAAGAACAATAAGCATTAAAACTATAATTACACTCAACAAAAAGACTACAGATAAAGCTGTAAGTAAACTCCATTGCCATCCTTTATTTAATATTTTAGTAACTGCCCATACAGCCATAATCGGTGCTTTAATGAGTAATTGCAATCCCATAGCTAGCAACATTTGCACTTGTGTCACATCATTTGTAGCTCTAGTAATCAAACTACTCGTCGAAAATTTCTTCACTTCTTTCAAACTAAAACTTTCCACCTTATGAAAAACTTCTTTACGAATCGTTTTAGAAAAAGTAGCAGCTACCTTTGACGCAATAAACCCAACTATAACAGCTGATAATAAACTTCCAAAGGCACACAAAAGCATTAACCCACCGTTTTTTAATATTTCACTCATGTGACTACCTTCTGTTTCAACAAGCTGTGTTATTACAGACATATAATCAGGCAATTTTAAATCTAGCCAAACCTGAAAAACAATAAAAAGAAGGCATACGAAAATAAAGCCCCATTCTTTCTTACCTAATTTTTTTAATAAATTTATCATTTGTTCCTCCTTACTCTACGTAAAAGATGTATGCTTTTTTATCTTTCTTATACCAATAAAAGACAAAGCATACAAATAAACATATAACAATTCTATTTGATTCTTTTTTAAAAGTCAATGAAATTTATGTGAAAGAAAAATATGTTTTTTTAAAACACATCCTTCATTTCTTCATAATAATTTTTGATTAAACTTTTTAGTTCATTTGCACTCGTTGCTTGACATATTTTTTGTTTTAAATCTTTTGCATTAGGAAGACCCTTTAAATAATACATAAACTGTGTTCGCATTTCCAACACTGCTACTTTTTCATTCTTATCTTTAACCAATTGCTCCAAATGATATAACATCATATCTATTTTTTCTTTAAAAGAAGGGGGATCAAGCAAAATCCCTTTATCAAGATAACTTACACATTCACGAACAAGCCATGGATTTCCTAAAAGACCTCGACCTATCATTACAGCTTTACAACCAGTTTCATCAAGCATTTGTTTAGCCATCTTTGCACTTACAACATCGCCGTTTCCAATAACAGGAATAGAAACAGCATTAACCACATCTCGTATAATATTCCAATCAGCTTTACCACTATACCCTTGTTTTCTAGTTCGAGCATGAATAGCTATAGCGCTTGCTCCAGCCTCTTCGCAAATGCGTGCCACTTCTACAGCATTAATAGAAAATTCATCCCAACCGCTTCTGATTTTCACAGTTACTGGAACATCCACTGCTTCTACAACGGCTTCCACAATTTTTTTAATTTTATCAGGATTTTTTAAAAGAGCACTTCCTGCCTGATTTTTAATAGCCACTTTAGGTACAGGACAACCCATATTGATATCAATGATATCTGGATGCATTTCTTGCACAACTTTTTTAGCAGCTAAAACAAAAGAAGATACATCACTACCAAAAATTTGTTGGCTAATCGGTCTTTCATCTTCTTTCATTTTAAGCAGTTCCAACGTTTTTTCATTTTGAAAACAAATAGCTTTATCACTTACCATTTCAGCAACAACTAAACCAGCCCCAAAACGCTTACAAATACTTCTAAAAGTAGTGTTGCTAATTCCTGCCATTGGAGCAACTACAATTTGACCATCAATTTTTACTTTACCAATACAAAAACTCATATGATCAACTTTTTCTTATCGCCTGTTTCTAACAAAAACGCATTAGCATCATCTGTATCTAAATGAGCTTCCAACTTACCATTTGCAGTAATTTTAACAGCTACATCTACCTGACCACTTTTTTCACCATCTATGGCTAAAGTCACCATTTGGCCATCTTTAACACCAAAAGAACTAGCATCTTGTTCGTTCATATGAACATGACGATTAGCTATAATACAAGCATCAACTGTTATTTCACCTTTTTCAGTAGCTATCGTAATAGGACTAGCCCCTTGCAAATCTCCACTTTTACGTATCGGAGGAAATAAACATAATTTTCTTGCATCACTTCTTGATATTTCTACTTGATTATAATTTCTTAAAGGGCCAATAATACGAACATTTTGAAATACACCTTTTTCTGTTTTAATAGTAACCGTTTCTAAAGCAGCAAACTCCCCTGTCTGATAAAGAGGACTTTTTACAGTTAAATCATGATCAAATAATTGTTCATAAGCATCTTTTGTTAAATGAACATGTCTAGCACTAACACCAATTAAAACTTCTTTTTCCATTCTAAATCACCAAACCTAATTATACACGAAAAACAAAAAATAGCCAACAAAAAAGAAGAACTATTCTCCTCCTTCAATATGATCAATATCTATAATTTGTCCATCTTCTACAGTCATTACAATCACATTCATATCATTTTCAGCATCATCTATAATAACCTTTTCCTTAAAAGACAAAATCAATCGATCATCTAAATTATACCCTTTTTCCGTATAATCTAACAAATACGACATAATAGCTCGTTTATGGGTAACAACAGCTACATCTCCATCACTACTAGAAATAATCTTTTGCATTATTTTTTTCATTCTTAGCTTTGTATCATTCAAAGATTCCCCATTAATATATCGATAGTTAAAATCTTTTTCTTGCATTAAACGCAAATTTTTAATATTTTTACTACCCAATTCTCCAATGACAGCGTCTTTCAAATTTGAATTAATAGAAATAACTACATCATTTTTACTGCGTAAATACTTTGCGGTTGCCAGTGCAGAAGCATAAAAGGATGAATAAATGATTTGAACATTTACCTTCTTTGCTAAATCCATCGCTTTTTTTTCACCCATAATAGACAAAGGTCTATTAATACGTTTTTGCTCTAATGTTTCATCTGTTTCATAAACAATATTTTCTAAAACCAAATTATTACTAATTAGATAAACTTTCATTTACACATTCCCCCTAAAACGCCATATGAAAGCAATAGCATAACCAAACCAGCTACCACTACTCCACAAATAGCAGCAATACATGATTTTTTCTTATCTAAACCTAAAAGAGCTGCAATAAGGCATCCTGTCCATGCCCCTGTTGTAGGTAAAGGTATGGCCACAAATAAAAACAAACCATAGTACTTTAAAGCATCAATCTTTCCTTTGCTTTTTTGAGCATGTCGTTCACACCAATTAGCAAACTTTTTCAATCCCTTTTTCTTTTTAAACCAATTAAATACAGGCGTTATAAACCACAAAATTAATGGAATAGGAATAATATTTCCAATGATACAAATAAGCAAACTTAACGCTGGCTTTAACCCTAATAAACAAGCAGCTAGCATTCCGCCACGCAATTCTAAGATAGGCATCATTGAAACAAAGAAAATCGTTAAATTTTTCCCAACTACAGTTGCACCTAAAAAGCCAAACAAGCCCACAAAAAAGGCTACCAATTTTTCTGTCATAATAAAAACCTCAATTCTAATTAATTATAACACAAGAAAATCAATTTATACATCAATTTATATATAACGTCTCTTCATTAACATCTTTTTTTATTAACTTATCAATATCAGCACTATGAATTTCATCAAATCTTTTCATAATTTTTTCACTCGTAATATGTAAATCATCAATATTTTGATTAACACTTTTAACACTTTTTGATAACTTATCCCAACGATCTTTAAAACGAATAAATTCTATATTCAACTTATCTAATTCATCATGAATAATTTGTGCATATTTATCTCTTTCCATATTTTTTAAAATCATACTAATAATAGACAACGTACTTATAAGCGTCGTAGGTCCTGTAATCCAAACATTTTTACTATAAGCGTAATTTAAAAGCTCTGCATGATAAGCATTAATTTCTGCAAATATTGCTTCAGCTGGCAAAAACATAATTGCTTCATTAGAAGTTTCACCAGGCAAAATATATTTTTCACTAATATCATTTATATGTTTTTTTACATCTTGAACAAATAATTTTTCAGCGTATTCTCGCTCTTCTCTACTTCTATTTTTATCTGTCATCTTACGATAATTCTCAAGGGGAAATTTAGCATCAATACCAATGGTTCCCAATGGAGCCGGAGCATAAAGCAAAGCATCTACAATAGCTCCATTTTTGAATTTATGTTGTGTTTCATAAATACCATTCTTAGCTTTACCAAAAGCATTATTCAAAATATATTCTAAATTTACCTCCCCAAAAGTACCACGTGTTTTCTTATCTGTTAACACACTTTGTAAAGAAACAATCTCTGAACTCAAACTATCTATCTTCTTTTGGGCCTCATCTATCTTTGATAATCTTTCTAAGACATTCATAAAAGTTTTATTACTTTTTTCAAAATTTTTATCTAGCCTTTCATTTACTGTATCATTTATCAAAGATAGTTTTCTCTCTATATTATTACTTAATTTTTCAAAATCACTTAATAGCTCTCTTGAAAAACTATATTTAAAATCTCCAATTTCTTTATTGATATCTGCTTCAAATTGACCTAATCTCATGACTAAATCACTATTATTATTCTTTCTTAAAACAAGTACCAATACTAGAATAATAATAACACCTAATAACCCAATAATAATGTATTCCATAATGCCTCCTTAATAGCTTTAAACCACTATAACACACAAACAATTATTTGTAAAGATGTCATTTATACTCTCTTATTCTAAAATAAAGAATCTTTTATACCATAAAAGGAAACAATAAATCGTCCAAACTTTACGATAATTATCTTTTTTATTTTTTCTATGATCATCTAACAATTTAATGATATATTTTTGTTGAAAAAATTGTTTAACAAAATCCTCTTGAAACAAATTTTTAATTTCACAATAAAAATCATCATCTTTCATCCATTCGCGAACAGGAACTGGAAACCCTAACTTTTTCTTTTTATAAGCTTCTGTTGGTATCACTTTTTTTGCAGCTTCTCTTAAAGCCACTTTTGTGTTTTCTTTTCGTACTTTAAAATCTATTGGTAAACCACTCGCTACTTTAAAAACCTCTTTATCAATAAAAGGAACTCTACCTTCCAAAGAACTGGCCATAGTCATACGATCAGCTTTAAGTAAAATGTCCTTCATGAGCCAAAAATCTATATCAATAGCTTGCATTTTAATAATATCTTTTTCATTACTATATTCTTTATATGTATTTTTTGTAACATCTGTTGCTTTTAACTTATATCGATTTACTAAGACTTTCTTAGCTTCCTTTTCACCAAAAACACGATTTACCCCAATATAACTATCTTCTAATTTCTCTCCTCTTCGAATTAAGAAATTTACGCCTTTAATCTCTGGCAATAATCTTGCAACCTTGGCAATCGTATGCCTAATCCAAAAAGGAATTTTATTATACCAAGCGACATCTACATCTTGGCGATAGATATTATAGCCCCCAAAAAACTCATCTGCACCTTCTCCTGACAAAACCACCTTAACATCATCATGAGCAAGTCGAGAAACAAAATACAACGCTACAGCTGCTGGATCACTTGACGGTTCATCCATAAAATACATGATATCAGAAACACTTTCTAGATACTCTTTTTTAGTAATTATTTTACTTTTATTTGTTACATCTAGTTTGCTAGCCAAATCTTTTGCATAATCAATTTCATTATATCGAGCAATATCATAACCTACTGTATAAGTTTTATCTGGTTTAGCAAGGGCAACAATATAAGAAGAATCTACCCCGCTTGATAAAAAAGACCCTACCTCTACATCACTAAGTAAATGTTTATTCACTGAGTCTTCCATAACACATGCTATTTCATCAACAGCATCTTCAAAAGATTGTTCTTTTAAAGCAAATTCTTTTTGAAAATATTTTTTTACTGTTACTTCACCATCTTTAAAAGTTAAAGTATGCCCAGCATCTAAACGATAAACCCCTTTAAAAAAAGTTTCTGTAGTAGGTGTAAAGCTAAAAGATAAATAAGCTCCCAAAATATCTTCATTAAGAACGCATGAAAAAGAAGGATGCTCTAAAAAAGCTTTAGGTTCACTAGCAAACATAAACACATCTTTCATATTAGCATAATACAAAGGTTTAATACCAAAATAATCTCTTGCTAAAAAAAGCGAATCATCATTTTTATCATAAATAGCAAAAGCAAACATTCCTCTTAAATGATTAGGTAAGTCACTACCCCATTCTTCATAACCATGAAGTAAAACTTCCGTATCTGCTTTTGTTTTAAAAGTATGGTTCTTTTCAAGTTGGTTCTTTAATTCTGGATAATTATAAATTTCTCCATTAAACACCACTACTAACGAATCATCTTCATTAAACATTGGCTGATCTCCAGTATGCAAATCAATGATAGCCAGTCTTCGATGTGCTAAAGCAACATCATTATAAAGAAAAGTACCTTCTCCATCAGGTCCACGATGTTCAATTCTCTTACTCATTTTCTTTATAACTTCTTTTTGATTATTTGTCTTTCCTACAAATCCAACAATTCCGCACATAATTCCTCCTTAATTAAAATATTTATAATAATTCTTTTCCATAATAAGCTTACTCATATTCATCCTATTAGCAACAATCTTATTCATTTTACTAACATAATCATCATCTACATTTTTACCTTCTTTCAAAACAAATTCTCCACTAGCCGAAAAATAAGTTCCATAGTCACTTACCCAGGAACGATTGCCAAAAATAGCTAATCCCATTTCTGTACTCAAAATATCTTTTCCCATAATAAGTCTTGAATCATATGATACTCCGAATAAATTATAAAGAGTTGGTAAAACATCGATTTGGCTACCTACTTTTTCTACCACAACCGTATCCATCTTAGAATTCCAAAGAATAAAATTACTATGATTAATTTCTACTACGCCATCTTTTTCATAGCTAGAAACTTCATTTACTTCATCATCTGATAGATAATAAGGATAATGATCTCCAACTAAAGCTATAACTGTATCATCTAATTTACCAGCTTCTTCTAAGTCATTAATTAACTCTTCTAAAGCTTTATCTAGTTCAATATTTGCAGCTAAATAAGCTAATACTTTCTCACTATAAGGTAAATCAATAACTTCCTCCTTATGTTTTCTTCCCATTGCGGTACTAGCCCAGCTATAATCTCCATGCCCACTTACTGTTACATAATAAGTAAAGAATGGTTCCGTTTTATTTAAATAATCACTAGTTGTAGCATGAATCATTTCTACATCACTTTCGGGCCATTGATTACAATTAATTAAATTTTCTAAACCATTACGACAGGCCTTAAAGTTATCAAATCCAACAGCTTTTAAATATTTATTTCGATTTTGAAAAGTATAACTATGATCATGATAAGCAAAAGTAGCATATCCCATATCTTTAAAAACATTAGCAATACCAAAAGGATAAGCGTTTTCACCTTTTTTCCAAGGCGATAAAAACCCAGAAGTGGCAATTAAACCAGTTAATTCTTGAAATTCTCCACCTATAGTACTACTTATTGTTGGGGTATAAAAATCTTTAAAAACAAAACCATTATTAACAAGTTTATAAAGCGTTGGAGTTCTTTTTTCATCAACAGCAATTTCATTAAAACTCTCAGCCATAAACAAAATTAAATTCTTCCCCTTAAAATAACCAGTATAAGCATTTTGTTTCGTACCAATATCATTATTAAAATAATGGTGCATATCTTTTACAACACTATCATTAGTATCATTCATAAGTGCATCAAAATCAATATCTAAAACATTATAATCATAAGCTGTTTCACTTGGATCTTCGTCATTACCATCTTTATCTATAACTGGTTCATCAATATTAAGTTTTTCATCAAAACCAAAAAGGTTTCTTTTTACATCTAAGAAGAATCCGTGCAATACGCCAAATTTCTTTATAGATAATTCTACACTTTCAACCTCATAATATAGTTTATAAGCTGAGTATTCTTCTTTTTTATCTAAATTTAAACTTAGCAAAAAAAGACCAAAAGACACCGCCATAAAAACAAGAGAAGTACTTATTTTTACCCAATTTTTTTTATGAAAAACAATATATCTATGATTAATAATAAGCAAAAACAAAGGAAACAAAAACACCATAATACCTAAGATATTTTCTAAAATTAAAGTAACCATATCTCCTGTAAAACTAAGAACTTGATCTGTAGCCCCTAATAGTGACAAATCGAAATAAAAACTAAACATTTTAAAAAAACAAAAATCTAAACAGCAAATACCACTACACAAAATAATAAAAAGAAAAAAGAAGACTTTATTTATGCCACTTTTAAATATACTTGTAAGAGCTCCGAACAAGAAAGATAATAAACAAGTATGAAGTAAAATATATAACAAGTTCATTCCCCAAACAAACGAATGCGTAAGTAACATAAAACTAATTTCCAAATATAAAATAATTATAAAAAAGAAGAATATATTATTTGTTTTTCTCAATTTAAATTTCATACATTACCACCAATATTTATTATTATACCACTATTTCTACCATTTCTTTCGTTAATAAAAAAAGAATAGTCAATAATTGACACATTCTATATAAATAATGGTTAAATAATGCTTATGAAAAATGCTTATATGAATAAGCATGCACTTCAATAATGACAGCATCTGGATCAACTATCTCTCCTTGATCGTCAACAAGAAGATTTTGTCTTCCCATATCTACCCATTCACACCATGTCATTTCTTCTAACGCTGTATATAAGTTCGCTTTAGCAGTAAAAGTAATTTATCAAGCATTAAAACACATCAAAATAAACATAGCATTTATCACTAACGTTAGCAGTTAACTTAATACTTTTAGAAGCATTGTCCCAAATTAAAGTACTTCCGTTCTCACATTTACTTAAATTTTCATTAAACACATACCCTTCACCTGGCCATCCTACTGCATCACTAAGCTCATAAATACCACTATTTGCTTCTGTTTCATACATCATACTAAGCGTATTAAACTTTTTTAATCCTTCAGTTTCTTTATCATTTTGCAACACTTCATAAGAAGTATTATTTCCTTGATAAATTTCTACGATTAAAACAATCATAAAAACAGAAAACACCCCTAAAATTATACTCTTTTTCATAAAAATTCCTCTCTTATTAAATCTAATATAACATAAAAAAATCATAAATTTTGTCGAACGCCAGAACGCGACGGATATGTCACATCTTGCATTTATTATATTATTATTAAAAAGAGAAATCAAACCGTAGATGTCATATTTCTTCGTAGAGCAATCAAAAATTCCATGACATACTATACATGAGGTGAAATATATGTTTAAAGAATATCGACTAAACAAAAAACTTACACAAGAAAAGTTAGCAGAATTATTGAATATAAGTACAAGGCAACTACAACGTATTGAAAACGAAGAATGTATTCCAAGTTTAAAGCTCATAAAAAAATTTATCTTTGTCTTAGAAATTACAGATAAAGACATTATAACTTATATGAAAGCTCCTACTAAAGAAAAAGTTCTTACAACAAATTAGTATCTTCTCAAATACCGGCATAATCGCCGTGTAAAAAAGCGGAAAATTATGACATACTTGTCGTGAGGGATGAGTATGCTAAGAGAATATCGAAAAAAAAGAAAACTAACGCAAGAAAAACTCGCTGAACTAATTGATGTGGATACAAGGACCATACAACGAATTGAATCTGGAGACTGTGATCCGAGTTTAAAAACATTACGTAAATTAATAAATATTCTCCAAATAAGTGATGAAGATATTATAATTTTCATGAAAGAAATCGAACTTATTTTAACTTAATAAAAAAGCTCTTTTATAGAGCTTTTTTAGATATTACTTCTCAATATGATTAGTAAAAAATACTATTTTGATATCAAGAAACATTAATCATGTACTTAAGTAATACCTGTAGTACATACTATTAATATATGCAACTAAACCTTTTTTAAAGTGGCAGTTTTTTCTAATTCTACTTCCTCTTTACGATAATTAAGAGCCATTCCAATCGTAAAGATATAGGCTAAAAAATAAAACCAAAGCATAAGAATAACGATATTAGCTAAACCACCATAAAAGGTAGAATAATGTGCATAGTTATTAATATAAAAGGAATATATACCAGTTGCTAGTATAAAACCTATACTTGTAAAAATAGCACCATACCCCACACTTTTACTTTTCACTCTTTTATTAGGAGCCAACGTATACAAAATTTTTATAAAGAAATAAATAATCAACCAAGTAATTGGTCCTTGCAAAAAATTAAATACAGAAGTAATACGTGCAGTAATCATTGAATTTAAATTCACATATTGTATCAATTTAATAATTGTATCACCAAAAACAGGAACAATTAACATAAAGATAAATAATAGGACTAAGAAGAATGTCATCACCATAGATTTAATCCTTCTTCTTAAAAAAGAACTTTGTTCTTCTCCATAAATTGTATTACTTGTTACGATAATAGAAGCAGGTCCATTACTAGCCATATAATATCCAACGCAAATCAGTAAAAACGTTTTAACACCACCTGCAGCAGGACCTGTAGTATTAAGAAGCAAACTTGCAATATCAGCTGAAAAAGCATTCGACAAAAAGCTATATATAATATCAGTAGAAAGATTTAATAAAGTAGCTCCATAAGTAATCAAAGTAATTGTAGGAACAATAGCTAAAACGAAGAAAAAGGCCAATTGCCCAGGCAAAATAGCCATTTCTGGTCGGTTAATAACTCTGGTAAAATTTTCCCAAAATTCTTTTAAATTATTTTTTAGCTTTCTTTTCACTTCCATCACTCTTTTGCTTTTTCATTGCATCAACAGCTTCATTCAATGCATCTTCTATTGTTTTAATATCATCCACAATCATACTATAACCAATTTCAGCCCCATGTTCATAAGGCAATTTTTTAAATTCTTTCGTTAATTTATGAATATAATTTGTAACTTGCTTTTGACTATACCCAACTAAATAAATAACAAATTCATTTCCATCAGTACGCATGACTTCACTATTATCAAGTTGTGTTTTAATAAGTACATTAGCAGCCATCTTTATCTGCTTATCTCCTTCATTATATCCATCAATATCATTTATTTCTTGAATCTTATTCAAATCTATAACAATAATAGTTTGAGGATATATCGTATTATTATTCCATATAGATATATTTTCATTTAAGAAATTTCTATTTTTAAGGCTTGTTAATTGATCAATAAACTTCAATTTATCATCTTTTCTAATCTTTTTAGCAATAGTAATTCTCTTACTATTACGTATAATAATTAAAATAACAATTACAGCTATAATAACTAAATAAATAATATATTCAGCAACTTTAGACATAACTACTCCCGTTTTAACTGTATCATAATGATTATTCAAACCTTCTAATATCGTTTCCTTATTATCAATAATATCCATATAAGCATTTAACAAACGATATAAAGTATCATTCTCTTTAGTTTTAAAATGATATTCTCCATTTATATTTTGACTAAACCTAGCTGTATAATTAGATAATTCATCAGAACTATAATAATCAAAAGTATTTTTATCAATAACCAAATATACATCTTTTTTATTCAATTTAAATAATTCCTTTTGATTACTAAACGTTTCAATTTTAATACCACTAATATTTTTTAAATAATCATAAATTAAACTGTCTTTTCTAACATAAACTGTTTTACCTAGTAAAGAATAAACAGAATCAACAACAGCATGATTATCTCTTCTTAAAGCAACAGTATAAGTTATAGGAATACCATTCGTTGAATGATAATTATCTGTAAAATTATAATAATTAAAATATAAATCTATTTCTTTTTTCTCAATCGCATTCGTAAATTTATTAAAATTCTTATATCGAACAAAATTAAATTCTATTTTAGAAAAGTCACTAAATTTTCTTAAAAAAACGCCTACAATTCCACCATACTTTCCTCCCATAATAACTTCATAAGGACTAGTATTAACAAAACCATATTTATATGCAACACTTCTAATAGCATCAATATCTGTATCACTAATTTCTAAAGCATTTTTAAAAGTAGTAAACTGACAACTATTAAAATATAAATCAAAATCTTCCCATTTATGATAGAACTTAGCTAAAATACGACTTAAATATGAATCATCTTGTTGCATGGTATAATAAATTTTAACATCACTTAAATGATAAATAACATGTCGATTATTCATTAGTATTTTATCCAGATACTGCATTAAAGCCACCACTGCATAATTTAAATCTTTGCTTAAAGCTTTAGCAACATCATCTACTGTATCAAATGTTTTAAAGGTAATATTATTAGCTTTAGTAATATATTTTGAAACATAAGACAAATCATTAGAAAGAATTCCAATTGTTTTACCTGATAAGTTATCTATCGAAGGAATAACCTCTTCATTTTTCCCAATAATAACATAATGATCTTCATAAAAAACTAAATCATTATCACTAACTTCATTTTTAACTCCAAAACTAATACCTGAAGTATTTTCCCCAATGTTATAAGTAATAGGATTAATTTTCAAACTATATTCTTTTGAAAAATCATCTAAGAAATTATAAAAAACTCCACTACCATTTTTTCCAAATACATTTCCATCATTGATAATATTAATATTTTGTACTGTATTTATATTATCATTAATCCAATTTCTCTCTAATATAGTAAGTTTATTCTTATCATTTAATAAGAAAAATAAACCTATTCCTACTCCAATTAACACTAAAGTACTAATAGTAATTATTATTATATTTTTTTTCTTCTTCATTAGTTCTCATCACTTTCTACTTTGGTATTATTATTCCATATAATACTTTGAGAACCATTCACATTTTTAGCTCCCATAATAGTATATCCTTCACTATTATCCGAAGATGCACACTTTAAAGTAAAGTTTATATCATAATAAGAAAGAATATTTTCATCAAATTTTTCTAAACTAGCTGTAGCTTTACTTTGTGCCTCAACCAAAGTTGTATCTAAAGCAAATACAATATTTACATAAATAACTCTTCCCTTTATTCTAAACGTAACTTTATCTACAAGAGCATCACTTTCTAAAAAACTAATATATTCATTTTGAAAACTTGTACTAACTTCATGTTCTTCTTGTTTTTCTAAACGATCTCCATAAACAGATTTACTTCCTCCAAAAAAGAAAGTAATACAAACGACAACTATCGCTATAAAACAGACAAAAAGGATAAAAAGTAGTACTATTAACACTTTATTCTTAGCCCATAATTCCTTTAATTTATTCATTTTTTTCCACCTCTTTGGTATTAACAATTATACTACATTATATTTCTATAAGCAAATCATTATTATTCTTCTTTTATATCTTGGCAACTCCAGCCTTGCAATTCTAATTTCCATTCTCCATCATGAAGCGAAGCATAAATACCAATATCTTCAGGGTAAATTATAACAGTTTGTTCATCAACAACTTCATATAATTTTCCCCTTTTTTCTCCTACTGGCATATTTTTACAAACATTTTCTTTTTTCTTTACATAAAGCACATCTTTAAAAGAAAAATATTGATTAGAAGTCTCTTCTCCAAATAAATGCGCATATTGATCTGCTCTATGCTCTATATAAGTATCTTCAATAATATCATAAATATCATTAAAGGATTTTATATCACTTACTACTTCATCTTCTAGATAATAATAGGTATGATCTCCATTTTTAACATATCCTTCTGTAACACCAACATCTGCATTCAATAAATAAAAGATTTTGTAATTATTATCATATAATTCTTCTACTCTTTCATCTGTTATAGATACTTTAATTTCTTTTTTTAGATTTATACGATAAAGAAAAATTCCCCCTATTAAACCTATCACAAAAAGCACTACCAGAACAGAAGAAATGAATATTATTTTTGTTTTATTTTCATTTAACTTCGTTTTCTTTTTACGCATAATATCCTCCTTTTATGGTGCAATATAAGAAATTGTCACTCTATATTCCCAATAATTAAATGGCACTAAACAGCTATATTCACACAATCTATTTCGATTAATTAATTCTCCTCGACGACAAGAATAGCACCATCTACCATCTAGCTCTTCATCCCAATCACATTCATATATAGTCTCATAATTTCTACAATCTGCTCTATACTCATCCCAATAACAATTTACAATTCCATATAAAGTTGTATCAAAATTTTCATCACAGCTATCCCCCATAACTTGATCATATCCAGGATAATAATAAATAGGAACATCTTCACCATAGCGATCTCTATAGTAACCACGAGGGCACGGCGTATTAGCACTACCAGAGCAACTATTTACATAACCATTTTTACAATAACACCTTGCATCATAAGGATCCCCTCTTAGTTCATATACTGGACCAAATTCACCTTGACAATATCCCCAACGATCTGCATAACCTCCACTATAACATTCATAACGCAAGCATTCTCCTTCTCTTTCATCAGCGTATCTACTTTGAGAAGGTTCTGTACAATAATCCCACTCTTCATCAGTATAAGTTCTACCACCACTAACTGTATAATAAACATAATTTCCACTTATATAATAATTTGAAGCATACCCTGTATCAGTAGTCACATTTACAATTTTTTTAATATTAGGAATATACACTGAATCATGAATATTACTACTATTTCTACTATATGGATCAACAACCTTTGTATAAAGTTTACCAATATTTCCTACATAAATAGAACTTGAAGCAACATTACCCGCTGCATCCATAACCCAGAAATAATAAGTACCATTTTGTGAGATATCATAATATTGGGTTGTAGAACTTGTATTAGTAACTGTCTTCCAAGAAGTTGGTTGTCTATTTTGGGTTGTAAATTGATATTTAATAATACCCGATTTATTATCAGTAGCATTTCCAGTAAGACGAAGCGATGTCACCCAGTCATTTGTAGAAGAAGTAATACGAACTGAATCGATATTATTATCTATATTTCGAACATCATAACTAGTTTTACTAACATTTCCAACAGCATCTTTTACCCAGAAATAATATATTCCATTACTTCTTATATTAGCTAATGTTTGCTCTGTATCTCTAGTACGAGAAATCTTAGTCCAATTTGAAGGGTTAAGAGCATTAGTTGTAAAAGCATACTCTACTAAACCAGAACGTGTATCTGTTGCTTTTCCATATAGGTTTAAGGATTGTACCCACACGGTTGTACTAGGCGTTAAACTAATAGAATCAGCTCCTGTTTTATCAACATAATCTACTTTTATTTTATAGGGTTTATTAGAAACATTTCCAACATTATCTATAACACAAGCATTATATTCTCCTTCTGCTAACTTTTTCGTTATCGCATTATTAACCGCATTTTCATAGTTTAAAGATGGGGTACATGTACTACTATTACCAACGTATATTCCTTTTACCCCTGAACCATTATAATCAGTTGCATGAATCGTTAATGTTTTTTCTTTACTCCATACAGAATCAAAATCAACATCTGTAATCGCTGGCTTTTCTTTATCTATATTAATATCTTTTTTAGCTTCTCCTATTTTCTCAGGCATAATCACCCGCACTTTATAAGTTCCTAAAGAAACTGTACTCGCCTTCGTTTTTAAAGTAGCCTCAGTTCCTGTTGTACCGATATTACTTGTCCATTCATATTTACTTTGATCAGGAACCATTGTTCCATTTCCAAAACGAACTCCTAAAGTAACATTATCAGCATACCAAGACTTAACTGTCTTATTACAATTACCATCACTATCCATAACACAAATATATAAATCACTTGTTTCTTCATAAGCATCACAAGTTCCATCTTCTTTTCGTCCATTTGCAGATAAAATAGTAGCTATATATTCCTCATTTTTAAGTTCTGAACGAAAAACATAACAATTCATACTTGTATTATCCTGTGGATTATAAATATCTGTTTCATCATCTGGATCTAAGTAGCCTTCATTAATTAATTTTTCTATACTAACAGTAGTAATACCTGTATCATTTGCATATAAAGCAGCTTTAGTTTCTACAAGAGAAATAACATTTTCATATTCTTTTTTTAAAATATTTTTACGTACATTAATAAACATCATTACAGTTAAACCAATAACAACTGCTAATATAGCAATAACTCCTAATAATTCTACTAAAGTAAAACCTTTTCTTTTACTCTTTATATTTATACTTATCTTTTTTCTACATAAAGGCACTTTCTTTTTATCCATAAAAACACTCCCTCTATAATAAAATTATAATCGATTCTCTACAATTTAACAAGTCACAAAAAAGAATGCCCTAAAACATTCTCTTAAATTAATCTTTCCTTAAATAATCAGAACAAATACTTCCAACTAAAACTCTATATTGTTTAAAAGCATCACTAATATTAGGATACAAAGAGAAATTTTCTTTAGATATTTCTTTTTCATAACTATTCAAAAAATTCTCTTGATTCAGCACTTCTAAAATAAAATCCAATTTTTCCACAGAAACTTCTTGATTAAAAGAAGCTAAATGATAAAGAAGAGGACATTTAAACAAATAACTCTCTTTATTTTTTAAATAATACCCATAACTTTTATTCACTATTTCTTCAAAAATATCTAAATCAACTAAATTATACAGCTTCATATCTTCATCAATTAAATCCTCTAATACTTTTTTTAAATTATCATTCTTATGCAAAGCCTGTATCTCTAAAAGAATAGATATTTTAGTATACTCGGTAGAGACTTTAGAAATTAGTTCTCTTAAAACATTACTTTTTTCCCTATACTTTTCTAATAAAGCCTCTTTTTCTAAAGATAAACAATCTGCCAGAAGATTTTGATGTGCCTTACCATAAACTTCTCCATGAACATATTCAATTAATAATACTAATATAGCTTTTCTTACTTCTTTTTGACTAAGTTTAAAATCTCCCTTATCACTTATACTATTTACAAGACGATAAAGTACTTGATTCACTTTTTTATCCTCTATAGTTATTTTAGATAATTTATCTAAAAGCTCTTTAAAGGCATTAACCGTCCGAATCCCCATCTTCTCTTTATAGAAAGACGACATCTCATTATTCTCTAAAGTATTGATAATGACTTCAAAACAAGTTTGTTTTTCTAAGTTTAAGCCTTTTAAATCATGCATTAATTCTTCTAGAGCATATTTTTTTAAAAGATAATCATAACGAAACATCTCACCTTTGAAAGAATCATCGATTAAAAAAGCCATTTTTTTCAATCCCAAATCATATCTAGCATCTTTATACTTTTTCTTTAAGCCGCCTTTATCCAACAAATAATAATGCATTTTATAAAGCCAATAAAGGTTAGATAAAAACACAGAATTATCTTCTCCTGTTGCAAAATGGTATTCTAATAAAGCATGTTCTTTTATATCCTCAATAAAAAATGTATTAGGTATAGGGGTATAAAAAGATAGATAAGCATTTGGTATATCATATAATTTTCTCTTTTGCATGATATAAAATATAAGTATTGAAGAAGACAATAACGAATTGTTATCCAGTGCTTTTTTTAACAAAGCATTTCCCTCATCTATAAAAGCATCATATATTCTTTCTTGCAAAGCAAAATAAAAATTATTAAAAAAAGGCAAATACATGTGATTATCCAAAATAAATGTATCTATTTCAGTCAATATATCTACATTAGCATTTTTAAATTCTTCAAAGAAATGCAAAAAAGTTTGCATTAATTCCAGCACTTTTTTTAAGGTTTTACCATCATTTTTCTTTAATTCTTTTATAGCAACCATTTCATTTTTTTTCAACATAGAAATAAAATGCATTAATTTTTTATTAACATCTTCATCTAATATAAGATTTTCTTCACCAAGTACACCTTCTAAAAAAGCATCAACATTTTTTAAAATCGTCTGTTTAGCTTCATTACTTTCACTTTCACTAATTGTTGAAAGATAATAATTTATTTCTGATAATATTCTTTCTTTATCCATTTTATTTTCCCATAACTTCTTTTATTTTTTCAGGCCCCCATATAGTAATATCCAGTTCTTTTGCTTTTGTTTCTTTACTTCCTGGATTAGCCCCAACAATAACAACATCTGTTTTTTTACTAACCGATTCACTGGTAGATCCACCAAATTCTTCAATAAAATTCTTTATTTCTGTACGTCCCAATCCATCAATAGTTCCGGTTATAACAAACTTTTTCCCTGTAATAAGAGGATGTACTTTTTTCTTAGGACCCAAATAAACAGTATTAACGCCGATTTTCTTTAAGTCATCTATTAATTCTTTAAATTCCTTAAAATACGTATATACATTAACAGCTAAAATATGGCCAATATCTTTAATCTCTTCTAAGTCTTCAACAGATTGTTGCATCAAGGTATCCAAATCATTAAATTCACAAGATAAAAGCTTAGCAGTTTTAGATCCAATGCCAGGAATTCCCAAACCAAACAATAATCTTTCTAAACTATTCTTTTTACTGCCTTCAATATTATCAATCATTTTAGCCAAACTCTTTTCGCCATAACCATCAAATTCCATGATTTGTTTGACTTTATCCTTTAAAAAGTAAATATCTATAGCATTTCTTATAAAACCTAAATTATAAAGTTCCTCAACAATTTCATCTCCCATACCTTCAATATTCATTGCATCTCTAGAAACAAAATGAATTAAAGATGCAATATTTCTTTTAGGACATTGTTCATTAAGACAAAAATAATCAACTTGGCCTTCTTTTTTTACTAATGGTTCATGACACATAGGACATTCATGAATCATCACAAAATCTATTTCATCACCTGTTCTACGTTCTAATTTTGCTTCCACTACTTCAGGAATAACATCTCCTGCTTTTCTAATTGAAACAACATCACCAATCTTCAAGCCTTTTTTTATTATATTATCTTCATTGTGCAAGGTTGCTCTTCTAATAGTTGAGCCCATAACAATAACAGGATCCAATACAGCATTCGGTGTAATTTGCCCAGTTCTTCCAACCGTAAAAATAATATCTTTTA
>CAOOMX010000012.1:0-6891 GCA_948497845.1 uncultured Bacilli bacterium
GAAGATGTTGGTTATAAAAGTACCTATAATCATAAAGTTATAAACAATGATTATTACAAAACTCTTAAAGATGATTTAGATAGTGTTATTAGTTATTCAGTTACTCTAAAACAAGTTATGGATAGAATGAAACTACTGGGATATAAAACTTATTATCGTAATGGTGTAATAACTATTTACAGAGATGGTTATGATAGAGTTAGAATTGAAAAAGCATTTGGTAGTGATTATTCAAATGATAGTATTAACGAGCGATTATATCACTCAAGACAAATAGTTTTTAAACCTATACCTCATAAATCTATCTTTCAAGAATATTTATCAACAACTAATAATCATCATAAAGGTATTTATGGATTATATTTGTATTATTGTTATCTTTTAGGAGTATTCCCAAAGAAGCATCCTAAGCAATATTTATCTTACTCCATAAGACAAGAAATTAAAAAATTAGATTCATTTTCAAAACAAACAGAATTTATGGTAGATAATAGGATTGAAACTATGGAAGATTTAGATAACTTTGCTAAAAATAACTATGAAGGATATAGTAATCTTATGGGGAAAAGAGAAAACCTATGGAAACGATATCATAGAGCAAAAACTGAAGATAAAAAATCAGAAATACTTGCTGAAATAAATGATATCCAACCTAAAATTAAGGAACTTCGCAGATTAGATAATTATTGTAAAGAAATTAGAAAACGATCTGTATCTATACAAGATAATCTAAATAATTTTGATAAGGATATACAAAAAGGAAAAGACAATTCGAGGAATTTATAACCTCGAATTATCTTTTAATGTTAAAAAGTTAGATTTTCAAAATCATTATTATCTGTATGAAATTTATGTAATTTTATAAATTCATCTGTCTTTTCTAATTCGCTTACAGACATAGCAATATTATCATAATAGATATCTTTGTGGCTATGAATAAACAGTTTATCATTTGGCAAATGTCTTTCTAAAATTGATTTTAATTTAGGATGGTTATCCAAAACGAAATACATTTGTGGAGGCATAAAACTAGGGATTTCTTTTCTTATTTCATCTAAACCAATTGGATTATCAAATAGAGCTAAAGATTTAATAGGCACAGCATTTATATCTTTGCTTAAAATGTACTCATCGACTCTTTTTAAAGTTTCAGGATATTTTGTATAACTTTCTCTAGTAAGATCTAGGCGAACAGGTCTGCCTAATTCCATTACTCCTACAACTTGTCTTGATTTACCACTTAAATATAAGTACGCTTTCGTTTCCTCATCACAAAATCTTTTTCTATATTCATATTTTTTAATTCCATATAATAATGGATTAAAATATTCTGGTCTAAAACTTAAAAATATTTCTTTCATCTTTATCGCCTACATTTTCCTTATTGTATGTTCTAATACTTTACATTTACTATCTAACAAAAATTTACCTTCAAATAGTTCATTTTTAAATAAATATGGTGTAAATATTCGATTTTGATCAAATTGAGGAATACTTTCTAAATCTTCTAATTTTATCCATTCTAACGTACCTTCTTCAGAAACTGTGGTCAAATCTCCTTCAAAATCTTCAGCAGTATATACAAATATAATGCCTTCAGATTCATCTTTCCAATAAGACATTCCTTGTAATCTAGGATTAATCAATGTTAGTCCAGTTTCCTCGTAAAATTCTCTCATTATACAATCTAATGGGGTTTCTCCCTCTTCAAATTTACCACCTGGAGGTGCATAAACATGTCCCCATTTTTTAGTAAATTTTATCATTAACACTTTATTATCTTTTTTTAAATAACAAGCAGTTGAGTTAAAATGGGCGATTCGATGTTTTTTTATTGAAAATATAACACAACCATTTTCTTCAGATTCTTCTTTTGTATAATATCCACCATCATAAGTATCTTGTACAACAGCATCAACACTATCATACCTACTTCTAAAGTCTTCATCATAATATTTTGAATAACAATCATACCAATTATCAAAAGTTTCTATGTTCTTAACATCTACTACAAATTCTTCATCTAAATTAGGCAATTTTAAAAACCTGATAGTATCTCCAATTCTTACTGATTTTCTTTTATCATCATTTAGTCTATATTCACGTTTTTTTCTCCCTGACTTTAAATTATCAAAATCAGATTCAAAAAGTTTCATTGTATGTTCCATTTCCATTACCTCCTTATTTTTATATTGAATCAACAAATTCCGACATCATATGTGCTAATTGATTAAAGTCAAAAGAATCATTAATAGAAGGAATATGTAGAAAGATCATTTTAGTATCTAAGTTATTTTGTTTAATATAATTTAAACCTTCATAATAAATGTTATTACATAAATAAGTCCCGGCATTATTAGATATCGAAAAATTTATTTTATTAGTATTTAAAATTGCCTCTAATTTCTTATACGGAAAATTTGTTCTAAGTGAATCACTATTTTTATTTGCTACCAATTCGATAAATACCTCATCAGTTGAAGGTTTCTGACCAAAAGAAATGACATATCTATAATTGTTATTTAAATACTTCTTCATTTCTTTTTCACTTGTTATAAAACTATTCGTTAATTCCATTTTATCGATACATTTATAAGTTCTAATTTCTTTCAATAAAATACTTGAAGAATTGTTTTTTCCTTTAAAACTTGTAATTAAAATATTAGAATGTTCCCCTCTTAATTTCATTTCATTATTTTCAATTTTAGTTTGAATTTTATCGGCACTATTTGATATTTCTTCCATAAATTTTTTCATTATTAAGCACGCAGACATAGTATCAATGGTAGGGTATAATAAAATAAAGCAAGATGTAATAGAAACTAAAGAAATAGCGACATTTTGCATAGGAATAGAAAGTCCATAATTAGAAGGCCCAACTAAAAGCATCTTATCTATATTAGATATTAATCCTAAAGATTCTTGACTAGCTTTATAATTTCCATGTACATACATTGAAGATGATTTGTAATATCCTCTAAGGTAATTCATATCGGCCATATCTTCAATATCTTTAAAAGTGGTTCTATTTTTATTTAATAATTTATTAGCCCACCCATATTCTCCATTTGCATAATCCTTTCCGTATATATCAATTACATAGTTATAATTTTCTTTTAAATTTTCGAAAGAATCATCGGTATGTGAAGGATGTCCTTTTTCTCTGTTCAATTTTTCTTCTTTATATGCTTGAACATGAAAGTAATTTAAATATCTTTCGCATAAATCATTATCTTTTTTTTCAAACAATAAAGCGCCGATTACTGATAATTCATAAAGTGTTCTCCAACGACTAAAAGCACCATCAGCAAAACCATTTTTTAATAATACTAAACATTCCCTTGCGGTAAGAAGAGATCTAGAGTGTATAGTTCTTAAAGAATGAAATAATAAATCTTCTTGTTTTTCAGCTGCTTCGATAAAATTTTCTGAATACATAACTGCACATTCATGAGAAATTTCAATTAATGTTTCAAGGTTATCAATTGGTTTTTTCCATTCTTTATATAGTCTTTTATTATATTCTATAGCAATAGTTCTATTTTCAGCAAGCATATTCTTCTTATCTTTATCTAAATCCTTAAATAAGATTTCAGAACTACTTTTTACTGCAAAATCCATAATGGATTTAAGAAAGTCAGGATTTTTTTTTATTTTGTTCTCTATTGTATCTTTATTCTTTTCTATTAATTTTAAAAATGCCTCATGATATGATTTCATCCCATACCTCCCAATTAAATCTACTAAAATTATACCAAAGTTAGTGAGAAATAGCCATAATCTCACTTGAAATAATTCTAATATCTGCTATAATTTATTTATCAGTTGATTTAATCAATCTTGGGAGTATAATTTTTCGCATACGTGTATCGTTATCGCTCCATTGAGAGAATTACTCACACCCTCGTGTGAGTTTTATATTGCAAATTTATCCTATATCACTCGTTGATATGGGATTTTTTCATGTTTGAAAGGAGGATTTACCAATGAAAATAACCGTAGAACCTTTAGAATTTCCTTTATGTGTTAAAGAAAAACTACTAAAGATACCTAAAATATCAAAACTACATATTGAATTTGTAAATGGGAAGAACATTGATTTTAATAAAACCAATCTTTCAATTTATGAACTACTCGAATCATTGAGTAAATTTTATAATATTCCTCGTTTGACTATTGAAAAAGAAATAACATGCTTTATTACAGATAAGTACTTAATTTTTTGCGCTAAATATGATAAGCTTTTACTAAAGAGGTAGAAAAGATGAAACTAAAAATGATTGGGACTGGAGCATTATCAGTAAAAGATAGAAGTTCATGCTCACTAATAGATGACAGAATTTTAATCGATTGTGGCAATGGCATATTAAAAACCTTATTAGAACAAAATGTAGATATTAGTAAAATAGATATTTTATTAATTACACATTTACATGGTGATCATTTCTTAGATATTCCTTTTTTAATAATGCAAAGAGATTTTATTTCAGCAGAAAAAGAATTAAATATTTATGGACCTGAAGGTACTGAAAATACTATTGCTAAGTTAATTTCTTTAGCATACGCTAATATTGAGGATTGGACAAAAAAAGGGATAAAGCAAAAGTAAAATTTATAGAATTCAAATCATTAAATAATAAAGAAGTTACAAATAATTATTTTGTAGATTCTTATGAAGTCATTCATGGTAGTTTCAAACCAACTTATGAATACATAATAAAATGCAAAAATAAATCCATCGGTTTTTCCGGAGATAGTTCATATTGTGAAAATATAGATAAAATAATATGTAATTCTGATTTATCTGTATTAGATATGAGTTTTATCCAAAGTAGTAATAAATATATGGGAGTACAAGATATTGAATTATTAGCAGAAAAACATGGTAAACGAATAATCTCAACACATATGAGGCAAGAGGCACGAGCTTTGGCAACAGAAAAAAAGATAGAGAATTTAATAGTACCTAATGACGGAGATGAATATGAAATATAAAATAATAAATGATACAGGTCATACTTACGGAACTAAAGAAAGCGAGATTGAAAACTTAATGAAATATTCTAAACTCCAAAATGCTAGGGATTTTTGTAAAGATGTAAAAGAATTATCTAAGAAATATAACTTACCCTTTTTTGTTGTTACTGATGGTGCAAGTGCTACTAGCAATAATGGGTGTGAAGCAGTAAAAAATGCTAGAGATAATCATAAAAAATGGGAATTAGAGCATAACTTTGACCCAGAAGAAGATTGGAGTGAGGAATACTGAAACTTGTAACTTTTCAAACTATTGATGCATTTAAAGAATTAATAAATAAAGGAGTATAAAAATGGATTTAGATAGAAAAACGATTGAAAAAGATGAAACCTATTTAAGACAGACTTCTGTAGAAGTAGATTTTGAAAAAGATAATATTAAGGAAATTATTGCAAGATTAAAAGACTACTGTGCTCAGCATTGCTGTTTTGCCTTAGCGCCAGTTCAAATTGGAATTCCTAAAAGAATTATTTATATTAAAAATACATCACAAAATATGGAAAATAATGTTACCGAAGGATATGATGAAAGTATCATATATATTAATCCCACTATAATAGCTGCAAAGGGGTATACTACATTTTTAGAAGGGTGTATGAGTTGTGTATATCATCAAGACGGAGAAATAATTTACTATGCTGGTATCGTAAATAGACCATATAAAATAGAAGTAACATTTTATGATGTACAAGGTAATAAAAAAACAAAATATTTGGAAGATTTCGAGGCTACAGTTTTTTGTCATGAATATGATCACTTAAATGGTATTTTACACATGGATATATCTAAACAAATATTTGAAATGACACTTGAAGAAATGAGATTATATCGCCTTAGTCATCCTTATGAAATAGTATCAAAAGATGCCATATATAAAATTAAGTAAAAAGAAATAAAGATATTGTATGTTGATAAATAGCAAACTACCAACAAAAAAGCAAAACACTAATGTCTTACTCTAAATAAATAATTCATAAATCCAACCAGGTTGCCATGATTTCGTTTTTCTCCAATCATTAGCAATAGCTTCATTCCAAGTAATTTTTTTAGTTATGACTTCTAATGCTAATTGTGGAGCCTTATGTGCAACCAAAGCAACAGTTTTTCCGTTATAATTTTCCAGTAGATAATTACAAAAATTTCTAACTCTATTTTCCACATCTTTTAAAGATTCTCCATTAGAGAATGGTTCATCAATATGATCTTCATATTTTACAAGTGAAGTATCAGATCCATTTAAATCCCCATAATTACATTCTCTTATCCTTTCATCATGCAATATTTCTTTTATATCTTTAAAAGTGTAGATAGCTGAATCAACCGCACGCTTTAAATCTGAAGAAATAACAATATCTATCTCATCTAAATTTATTTGATTTTTTAAATCTATACTTTGTTGAATACCTTTTTCGCTCAACTCTCCAGGAATCCATCCAGTGGATTTATGTTCTAAATTATCTGTTGTGGTGCCATGTACAAAATAAATTATTTTAACTGCCATAATTAACCTCTTTCTTCTTTTCTCGCAATTATTGAAAATCTATTCTTCGTTAAACCAGGAGCTTTAATATCATTAGGATTAAAAACAGGATTATCAATAATTTGTAGAACAGTATATTTTTTAGTATAACACCAATCTTTAAAAAAGTCTTTAGTATATCTATTAAAATAAGTATTATATCTAGGATTAAAGGGCTCTTTTACATATAGTTCTTTATCTCCATCTAAATATTCCATTACATTAATTATAAATAAACCATTAGGTTTTAGCATCATATCAAATTTATCTAATATTTTTAAAGCATCTTCATCAGCAACATGAATTAGTGTAGCTAGACTAATAATTCCATCAA
>CAOOMX010000012.1:6901-15169 GCA_948497845.1 uncultured Bacilli bacterium
ATTTGCTTTCTTCTTTTGTAGATACAGGATAACCGCTGTCTTTATCCATCTTTAAAATTCCATCAAAACTATTTTCTGGATAATCTAAATTTCTCATATCCATGACTTTAAAGTTAGCTTTAGGAGCATTATTTCTAGCAAAAGCAATTAGCCTTGGAGAAGAATCTATTCCTGTAACATCAAAATCTTTATTGCAAATTTCTGTTAAATACCTAGGATAATTACCAATAGCTGTTCCAACATCTAAAATTTTACTGCCTGCTTTAAGGTTATTAACTAAAATTTCCATTTCTTTTTTAAACTGAACGTTACTTAGTAAACCTTTTCTTTTAGAATATTCAATGTATTCATATGCTATATTATCATATGTTTCTATTGTTTCATCAGTTTTATTCTTCACATTACACCTCCGATAATCTTTATGATTTGATAGGAATCCATTTCTAAGTATTTGGATCTATTTTACTTTTTTCTATTCTATAATTTAGTGTTTTTATTAATCGTCTTATCAACATTTCTTTTTTGCGTTGTTCTTCTTGCACAAAAAATTCAATTTCTGTAAGCTGTGGATTTTCTTTTTTCAGTGTATAAAATCTTTTTTGATGACTCTTAAAATAATTCCTAGCATTAATCTCCAAATGCATTTGTTCTTTTCTACGTTCTTGAGCATCAATTTCAGCTTGGACATGTTGACATGTCTCTTCATAACTTAATCTATCCGCTATTTTTTCTAATTCATGTTCAACGGTTGGTTCATCACGGGTCCATACATATCTAATATATCCATCTTTATCTAAATCAAAATCATCAAAGTGAGAATATCGATAATCATCATTATAAAATATATTTTGAAAGGAAGGACATCTTATGATTATTTCATCCCATACGGTTCTATTTGTAATTTCTTGTAAAGATTTTATTTTAATATAATTATGTAATATAAAATATCTTTTTTGACTTTTGGTATCAAAACCTTCAAATTCTCTTTTAAAAATAGGCATTTTTTCTTCTTCACTTAAAACACTAATATTGGCTAAAAAACGCATCCAATTTTGATGTATGAACAAAAAATTTATGACTGGATCACTTAAATCTAATCTTTCGCCTTTTTTAATATTTACATATATAACTCCAGAATTTGAAAATAAAAAGGCATCCTTTATTTTATCTACTGTATTTTTCCCTGCTTCGAATGGTAAAAATAATTGGGTAGGGCCACTAATCCTTGAAGGATAAATTTCATCATCAAATATATGACTTCCTAAATAGAAGGTTCCATCCATTCTTACTAATTCTGTATGTTCTAAATGTTCTACATTTTTTTGTAAAGGACTTTTAGTAGAATCTCCTCCTAAAAAATAACTTAATCTATTTTGCGGAGTTAGCGGAGGTCTTTCAGTTGAATTTAATTTTTGCCATAGCCACTCATCAATTAAAAGGATATCTCTAGCATCCATTTCTATTTCCAAGTCCATATCTTCTTGGGCTATAATTGCTTCATATAACTTAGAAGGAGCATAACAGAAAGGATCAGCATTATTCTTTGGAACAAATAAAAACTTATCTTTATTTTTCCATATACAACTTTTCCATAACCATTGTCTTAAATGATTAATATTAAAACGAATTACAGTTTCTTTTTTTAAGTGACTTATATAAAAAGGAATATAATTGTTTTCTTCTAAAATTCTTACATAAATATAATCATCACTTTTAATTCCATTAATAATCATTTTAAATCCTCCCTCATCGCCTTTATTATACTACATGTATATTAGAAGTATATATTAAATTAAGCGCCGTGCCTAGATAAAGTTAATATATTAGGATTATTCTTAAGCTTATTTAAAATATCTTTATCCATTTGTTCTAATTCTATTAAAGACATAAAAATACCTTTAGAAGCAAACAATTTTTTTATTTCTTGTAAACTATGTTGATGGGAAGAAAAACCATATCTTAAGTCAATAAAATCTTGTTCTATCTGATCTAGTTCTCTAATAGCATTATTTATAATTGCATCATCTTCGTTATTTATATAACCATCTTCAACGTTATCAGTAGAAGAAATTTGTATATGAAAGTCTTCGTTATCTAAGTTATCTATGACCACAAATGCATTTCTTTTACTACGCATATCTAAAAAAATTCTTTTTATACAACTTTGAACAAAAGCTTTAAATGAAATAAACAGATAATCGATAGATACGGAAATAGAAATATGCTTAGCTATTAAAAGCTCATATAAAATAGATTGTACATCTTCAAAATCTTTTGGATTTGCTTCATTAAAAACAATCAACATTCCTTTATAAATCCACTGATTAATTAACCTTTTATTTCTTTCTATTACATCTGCTATATAATCTTTAAAACCCAATTTAAAAAGCCATAATAGATAAATATCATCAATCTCAGTATTATTTAGAGTAAAATCAATTAACTCTTTTACTGGAGTACCAAATTTCAACGAGTACTCAAGAATAATGATAGCACTATAATAATTAAAACCTTGCTTACATATTTTCATTATTTCATTCATATCTAGATTTTTATTCTGAGCATAGCAACATATGTAATCAAAGTCATCTTTATTATCATATAAAGCTGTTTTTTCTTTAACCTCTTTTCTTATTTCTTTTCTTCTTATATATTCAGCTTTATATGCTAAGACAAATTCCTCTGATAAAAGTGAACTTATAATATCCTTATTACTACGTTCTTTATTCTCTAATTTTAACTTTCTCGCATTACGAGTAATAAAAGCATATATTCTATATAAATCAAAATCATCTTCTATGATATCAGAAAAAACTTCTGAAATAACATCTTTTAGATTCCTACCATTGTAAGTCCAAACTTCATAAATGGTTTTCTTTTTATTTAAATACATTTTAATTTCATCACTACCTAAAATATGATCAATTAATTCTTCGATTTCTTCTAAAGACAATGTATCAATATTTTCATAACGAGAAAGCATACTAAGAATTTTAGCATATAAATTATCTGGTGTTTTTAAATTAGCTGTTAAAATATCTTCATAGTATAATTTAATATAGTCTATTAATAGCATTCCTTTATAAAAATAAAGTTTATTTGTAAAAGCATATTTTATATATTTAGCAAATTCTGTTGAAGCAATATATTCTTCAGTAGCAGCCTTTTTTTCTTCTAAGGATTGAAAACCATTTGGATATTTCCACTTTAGATAGTTTTTGACGTGCAAATATACAATCAAGGGTTTTTTGCCATTCAAATCAATGCTTTTAAGATAATTTATTAAAAGACCATTCTTATAAGGCCAGGGTTCTTTTTCAGCTTTTTTAAGAGTTTCTGTATTTATTAAAATGATTACTTCCTCACTTGCCATAACATCATTTATAATACTATCTAAATCTTTAGATTGATCTAAAATATGTCTTTTAGATATTCTTCCAATGATAAAACAATAAATATAGTTTACATTTTGTTTATCTGCAACCACTCTCATTAAATAATGGTAAAGTCGTTCTTTTTTATAAAAATAAAATTGTTTTTTCTTAGTAGGGGAGTTAATAAATTTTATAAATCTAGGAGAATTTATATATTCTTCAATAAGTCTTTCTCTATCACAAGTACTTAGGTTTTCTCTTTTTATTCTTGCAGTAACACGAGATACAATATTTTCTCTTATTTGCTTTTTGCTTCGATATAAAGATTTAATATAACCATCTACATACACTGTCAAGGGCATACCTTTATATTCCCAATTTTCTTGTGTACTTTTAACATATTCTCCTTTAATAATAGACTGTATTTTATCCCGATTTAAAATATCTTCAATTAACAGATCCAAATCCATTCCAAGAGTATATTCATTTTCTAAAGTAACTTTTATCAATTGGTACAAAAATTGTAAATCTTCTTTATTACTAACTAGGACGGATAAATATTTTTTTAATGGAACTGTTTTATAAACCCATACCTGTTTTCTTTGTTTAACATAATCTCCGTTGATTATCTTTTGAATTTTATCTCTTTTTAAAACATCGGTGATTAATGTATCTAAATCAGTTCCTGCAATATATTCTTTTGCTAAAATTTTTCTTACAGTACTATATAAGTAATTTAATTCACTTTTATCCTTTATAATATTTGCTAGATAATCTTTTAAAGGAATACCTTTGTATATCCATGACATAAAACCACCCTAATTCATGAGCAAGTCTCTTCAAACTTGCCCTTATTATAGTATACATCCTAAGATTTTTCTACAGTATTATTGGTTTTTAATTGATGATTTTCAAATTTATAAAATTGATTACATATTTCATTTATTTTTTCATTATGAGTAGCGATTATAAGTGTTTTATTTTTAAAATATTTCAAAATAAAATTCACTACAATTTCTTCTGTATGTTTATCCAAATTAGAAGTAGGTTCATCCAAAATATAAATATCTTTATTCATTAAATAACTTCTTAAAATATTAATTCTTCTTTTTTGTCCCGTAGATAGCTTTAATCCTTTTTCTCCTACTATAGTATGAATTCCGTCTTCAAATAATAATATTTCATCTAATTCTAATTCTTTTAAATATTTTATGATTTCTTCATTTGCTATTTTTTTATCAAGGCATAAATTATCTTTTATAGACATATTAAAAAGTTCAATTTCTTGACTTACCGTTCCAATATCTAATTTAACATCACATAAGCTTTTATTATCAATCAAGACTTGTCCTTTATAGGAATTAATATTTCCTAAGATTAAGTTTATAATAGATGTTTTGCCTTGGCCAGATTGTCCTGTAATGGATATTTTATCGTTCTCATGGATGATGATGTTATCTGCTTTTATTTCTAAATTAGATTGAGGATACTGAATTATAATATTAGATAATTTAATTTCTTTAAAAGTTTTGATTTCTTTTCTATTATCTAAATGTTTAAATATAGATAATAGCTTGTTTTTAATTGCTTTAAGTTCATACCAACTTATTATAGTTTCAGATAATTCTTCAAATACAAAACCCATTTCTACTTGTAAAGTAATATAGAAAGTAATTATTCCAAGTGTATCAATTCC
This sequence comes from uncultured Bacilli bacterium, assembly GCA_948497845.1. GTDB lineage: Bacteria > Bacillota_I > Bacilli_A > RF39 > UBA660 > Onthocola_B. Next base: position 11,972 of record CAOOMX010000012.1, read on the forward strand.
ATTTCCTAAATCAATAGCAGCTTTTATAAGTCCTAAAAAGAATGGAACAACGATCAATATATTGCGCAATGCCTCTTCAAAAGAATAATATTTAACATACTTTTTATTTTCGTTATAACACTTAACACCTTCTTTGCTAATTTTATTAACAAAATAATTACTATCATTTAATAATTTTACAGTACGAATATTACTTATAAAATCATTGTATAAAGAGGAATATTCATATTCTTGATCATATAACCTTTCAACTTGCTTATTTGCCTTTTTTAATATTCTAATACTTAAAAATACACAAAAAGCACTTGTTATAAAAGAACTAATGAACAAAAGGGTTGATTGATGATATAGTGTATAAAATAAGAAAATAAAAGTTATGATTATACTTACATATTCTGCTTGTAATATTTTTCGTACTAGCTCACTAATTTTCTCAATTATGTTTTCAAAATATCCCGTTTGATATTTTGAGATTACCTCAACTGGTAATTTATTTAATTTCTTATAATATTCTTGATATTGAACACGTGAATAAAGATATAAATAATTATCGCTATATTTTCTTAATAAATAATTTCCTACAACACGAAGAGTTTTAGAAATGATAAAAATAGCTATAACAATCAATGCTTTTTCAACTGTAAACGGCAAAGTTAGAAACAAAGTAAAAGCAAAAGGAACAAAATAGTAAATAAAATCCAAAAATGCTTCTAATAATAAGCAAATTGTTATTTTTTTCTTATTAAGACTTTTAAATATAAAGTTTATATTATTATCTTTTTTCATATGTTTCTAACAATCCTTTCTTTCACTTGTTAAAATTTTAATTCTCTTTCATCAAACATCGTTTTTCCATATTTTTCATAAACTTGATCAGCTGTACAAGAAACACTTTCAGAAAAAGTATAACCAAGTTTATTTAAAACCTCATCTAAATCCTGTTCTGATGTACCTTCTACTTCAAAATAAGTAGGAATGCCAGGCCAAGTATCTATATCAATTTCGTGTCCTTGAAATTGATAAGATATTCTTTCTTTTTCCTGATAGCTTTTATAAGAATACCCTAAAGCCTCCAACAAGGAATTTGCTTCATGAATATTAGCTACTTCAATTTCTGTTTCCAGCATTTGTTGTAAATTGGTTTCATTTGGAGCCAAAATATGTTTAACGGCAATGGTAGTTTTGTCATTGGTTTGTCTTACTCGAATCCATTTTTTAGGATTATTATGAAATTTTTTAACAAAGGCTAAAAGCTTTGTATTTTCTAAGTATTCCAATATATTTTCCGCGTCACATAATTCTTTAAAACATTGAAAGGGAATAATTGTTTTTAATTTCTTTTTGTCTTGTTCTGTTAATAGATTATCGAGTTCAAAAAAGAGCAATTTAAGTTTAGCAAGCGAAGTTTCATATTTTATTTTATGATTTGCATCTTTAAGTTGTAATAAAATATCAACATATCTTCCATAAATAGTAGGTAAATCATATGTATACAATATTTGTTTTGTCTTACTTATGAAGATTGCTCCAACACTTTCTAATTTTTTAATAAATAATTCTTTATCTACATCTAATATTTTAACTTCCAATTCTAATTTTCCCATTCCTAAAGTCACTTCCTTCAACAATTACGCTGATATGATAATAATATTATTATCACAATCAAGAACTACAAATTCATAAGTTCCATAATCTGTTTTATTTAAATCCTTAAATATTTTTATATTATTCTTTTGCATTTTATTATAAATACTTTTAACTTTCATGATATCATCAAATTTAAATTTTATTATATTACTTGCATCTGTTTTGGCAGGAAATGTTTCAAACTCATGAGCAGCGCATTGGTAATCTTCAAGCATTAATTCGGCAGTTTGATTTACTAATCTAACCCAATTTATAGGATTCCCAGTTGCTTCTGCTATTTCAAAATCTAAAAAATCTGTGTAAAATTTAATTGCTAAACCAACATCATTGACTAAAAGTTCATTAATTATTTTCATTGTAATCTCCTTCATTTTGTTTCTTTTCTATTTTAGCGTAATTAATATAATGTGGTATATTTTTATTGTTTTCAAAATATTTTTCAATACCAATCTTCTTTATTAGTGTATTACCTTTTAGCCATTTTTCTATTGTGGTCTTTTTATATATTGATTCATTGACATTATCGCAAGGAAATTCTGAACACTGAGCACAAAAATCAACATGGTGCTTTTTAGTACATTCTGGAATAATACATCTCTTTATAGAGCAGCCATTAGCTTTATTATTTCTACAACCGCCACATTTAGGGTAAGCATATTTATTTAGTTTTTTATAAAATATTTTAAATTCATCTAATTTATGACGATATTCTTTTAAAAGATTTTTATCCAAAAATTCTTCATGGCCCTCTAATAGATGTAATAACTTTCTGGCGTGATCACTTATTTGGCCATACTGGCATCCTGTACAAGTTATGCAAAACATAGAACAGGGGGCAATAGCATTAAGAATTTCTTTATCTATCTTGACTTTTGTCATAAAACCACATCCATAATAACATTTTAACAAAAAAAGATTCTTTTATCGACATAAAAGTTCAAATTTGCCTTTTTGTTTGTGCTATGATAACATAAATAAAGAAGGTGAAAAGATGGAATTAATAGATATAGTAGATGAAAATGGTAATTTTACAGGAGTTGTAATGGATAAAGAAGAAGCCCATGATAAAAACTTATTACACAATGAAGTAGCTTTTTTATTATCAATGAAAAAAAAAAGTATTACTTGAAAAACGCAGTGCTAATAAACGATTTGATCCAAACAAATGGGCTTTATGTGCTGGTCATGTAGATTCTAAAGAAAGTTTAGAACATGCTGCTTTAAGAGAATTAAAGGAAGAAGTAGGCATAAATATTTCTATAACAGATTTAAAGTCTTTTGCAGAAAAAGAACTTTCAAAAAAAGAAAAAAATTCGCATATAACACACTTTTTTTATGTTAAATCTAATTTAAAAGAAAATGTATTTGTCATTCAAAAAGAAGAATTATCAGAAGTAAAATGGTTTTTCTTAGATGATGTAATAGATATGATAAAGTCTCATGATGAAACAATAGTCTTTACTGAAAAAAGAATACACTTATTTGAAAGCTTAAAAGAAATATAATCTATTTATTTAAAACATTTAAAATTTCCTCTAAAGAAATAGGACC
>CAOOMX010000012.1:15179-28034 GCA_948497845.1 uncultured Bacilli bacterium
TTTGATTAGAGAAGAAGTACAATCCACAATCGTACTAGCTTCACTCTTGGCAATATCCCCTTCCAATATCCCGTCTATATTGGGAAATGTATTTTCAATATCTTCTAAAGTAGTACAAGTTAAATCCCCACTTATATTAGCGCTCGTTAGAAAAAGGGGTGTTCCTATTTTTTGTAATAATTCTTCTAAAACGTTTGAAGGAGCTAATCGAACAGCTAATTCATCACTTGTTTTTTCCCCGGCGTTATTAATATAGGAGAAGGCTTCAGGTTTTTTATGAAGAACTAAAGTAATTGGCCCAGGCATAAAGGCGCGAATTAATTTTGCGGCATTATCATCTACTATAGCAATACTTCTAATTTGTTCTTCGTTTAAGCACATTACAGGAAATGATTTATTAAGAGGTCTATTTTTTATTTTGGATAATTTATCATAGGCCTGTTTTTTGTTGATACAAGCACATAACCCATAAACGGTATCTGTAGGAACACTTATTACACCGTCATTTTTCAATATCAATGCTAATGCATCTATTTCATTTTGTTTATATCTTTTCATCGATTTCTCTCCTTAAATATACCCATTATTATACTATAAAATGGTAGAAATACAAATTAGTTCTTAAAAATGCAGAGTTTTTAGCGAAAAAGCTTGCTTTTTTAAGGCATTTATGGTAGGATAATAGCCATTCAAAGGGGGATAATATGAATAAAATACAGGGGTTACATGAAAAAAGAAAAGCCAAACGATTGGTGAATAAAAAGAAGAGTATTATAAAAAGATTGGTAAGTTTCGTAGGGGCAATATTAGCCATTTATGTATTAACTGGAGAAAAAGAAGAAATACCAAATGCAGCTCATGAGCCGACTTTAATAGCAGAGAGCTTAGATACATTAGATTTAGAGAAATTAACAAGTACAGAAGATTATAATTTAATTCGTATAGAAGGTAAAACATATTTAACCAAAAGTTTTACAGAACAAAATGAACAAAACGAGCTTACAAAGTATTATGATATAGATAGTAAAGAGTTTGTAGGGCAAACAATTAGTGTAGCAGCTTATAATAGGGCTTATAATGTTGAAACAGAAGAAAAAAGCACAACATCTACAGTAATTGTTGAAAATGAATTATATGATACAGTAGAATTCAATGGAGAATATGGTTATGGTAAAAATTTACCACAAGAAGCCGTATTGCCATTAACTTCCTTTGTTAAAAGTGAAATACCAGAACAAACACAATTAGATTATTATAAAACAGACAGTCAAACATTAAATGAAAAGATAGAGGAAGAATATGAATTTGAACCAATAAGTGTAGTAGAATATACTAATTATGTATTTACGAATGAATATTCTTTATTTGGCAAAGAAAAGAAAGTATCTTTTGAAGAAAATGAGCATTTAAAAGATAAGCCATTATTACAAGTTGTTTATGTAGATGATATGGATAAAGAACAAACTATTATTGGATATAGAGCATCTGAACACAGTAATGATAAGGGATACAATGTATTTTATGATATTGTAACAGGAAATTTATATCAATTAGATCAATTGCGTATAAAAATGTTAGCTAATTTAAGAAAAGATTCTTATACAATTGCAGAATTGAAGGATTTATTTTATCAAACAGAAGTTGAGCAAATAAGTACAGAGCAACAAGAATATGTTGCAACTCCAACTGTAACAACTCCTGTAGCGCATGAAAATGGTTTATATGATTCTGAAGAAGTAGTTGTATTAAATACCACAGCTAATTCTATATCTAGAAAAGATGGAAATCCAAATCAATATATTTTCTTAGGAATGACTGGATATAGTGATGTTTTATGCGAATATGAAAATTTATTTGGCAGTGGTTTAGCAACTGTTACAAATGATTTAATCTTAGGAAATTATTATAGTTTTATTGATGGTATTCGTATTACATCAGAAGCTACAGTAATTGAAGGTGCAGAATTTGTCTACAAAGATAATGGGTTTCAAACCATTAATTCCTTTTTACATACCAATGGTTATGATGACTTTATTAAAGATTCTTATACATATGAAAATTTAAGTGAAATCAACAATCTTTTTAATCAAGAAGCGCGTATACATTCTAGTGAAATCGTAGTTGTTGATAGTAACAGTGCATCTATCACTAAAAAAGGCGAACATGATAGATATGTTTTCTTAAAATACAAAGAAGCAAGTGATATTGGGTTAATCTTTTATAGTGATATGAATAATCTACTAGCTATTGCGCAAATAGAAAGTGATGGTGCAATGCTATATGCCAATGAAACAAACACATTATTTTATAGAGATACAAGTTTATCAGTGCCATATATGGGATTTATTGATTTTTTAAAGGATAAAGTTTTAAATGATTTAATAAAATCAGAATATACTTGGTCAGAGGTAATGAAAATAATAGACTTAGTAAATGATAAAGAAATGAAAAATCAAAGATAATCATTTCTTTTTTATTGAAGGATTTTATATTAATTTATATCCCATGCTGGTGTAGAACAAATAGCAACTATACAATAATTTGTATCCCAATAGTATAATTCATTTATATTATTTAAAATAACATAGACTAATTCTTTACTCTTTGTTTTCATAGAAAAAACAGATTCTGGATATCTTCCTGTTATTGTAGCCACTCCTAAGTCAATATCTTTAGATTTGCTAATAGTCTTTTGGCATTTTATGATTTGCATATAACACCTACAATTAAAGAATATATCCCAATTTGTCCTCTAATAATATAGATAAAATAAAGAGGATGGGGTATACTAAAAAAAGAGATGATGAAAATGAAGAAAACATTTATATCCATAGGTATAGTTATAATTCTTTTTATAGGGATGATTGTATTTTTAAGTAGTTTTAATTTTATAAAATATAAGACTATACCTAAAACGGTGCTTGTTATAAGTCCATTAATAGAGGATAATTATGAACATATAGAGGAATTACCAAATGAATATGAAAATGAGATTGAAGAAGAATTACCAAGTGAGTTACCACCAGAAATAACCAAACCAAATACAAATAAACCGAGTAAACCAAATATAAGTACAGAAAATAATAAGCCTTCTACTCCGCCGAAAGAAGAACTACCAATACCAGCAGAACCAAATAAACCTCAAACAGTAGATGACATTTTAGCAAAAATGAGTTTAGAAGAAAAAATAGCTCAGATGGTAATTATATCTTTCGGTGGAGTATCGATGAATAGCAAACTAGAAACATCTTTAACTTATACCCCTGGAGGAGTTATTCTTTTTGGGGATAATATTACAAATTATAAAACAACTAAAAAGTTAGTAGATGATATTAAAAATAAATCACAAATTGGTCCATTTATATCAATAGATCAAGAAGGCGGAAGGGTTCAAAGAATAAAAGATATAGAAGATAAAAGTGTGGCTACTATTCCTCCAATGTGGGATATTGGAGCAACAAAAGATATTAATGAAGCATATTTAATAGGAAGAACAATTGGAAAAGATTTAAAAGACTTTGGAATTAATTTAGATTTCGCTCCTGTGATTGATGTTGTTCCAAATGTTACAGAAGGTTTAATTAGAGATAGAAGTTTTGGAGCTGATGCAAATCTTGTTGGACAAATGGGTACATCTTTAGCTAAAGGGCTAAATGAAATGGGCTTAATTCCTACATACAAACATTTTCCAGGACATGGAGCTACGATAACTGATTCTCATGTTTCTTTACCTATTGTTAACAAAACAAAAGAAGAATTATTAAATAGTGATTTGATTCCATTTAAAGAAGCGATTAAAAATAATGCAAAAGTAATAATGATAGGTCATCTTGCTGTACCAAAAATTACTTCTGATAATACACCTGCTTCTTTATCCAAAAAAGTAATAACAGATTTATTAAAAAATGAAATGGGATATAATAACTTAGTGGTAACAGATGCATTAAATATGAAAGCGCTGACCAATAACTATAGTGAAAAAGAGATTTATGAAATGGCAATTAATGCAGGCGTAGACATTTTACTTATGCCAGTATCTGTGGAAAGTGCAGTAGCAAATATTAAAAGAAGTATTGAAGAAAAAAGAATAAGTGAAGACAAAATTAATAAAGCGGCAAGAAAGATTCTTATGTTAAAAAAAGAATATAATATAATTTGATGTAATGAATTGCTTTAATATTAAAAGTAATGATTAACTATGAATAAAAGAATTGGTACCAAAATAATCTTTTTATGATACAATAATAATGTATCAGAGAAATCAGAGGTAAAACAATGTTAGATGAATTAGAAAAACTAATAGAAACAATAGATAAATACTCATAAAGAGGTTAACGATTTATGGCAAAATAGTCAATTTTATGAAAAAATTAATTTACGGAAATTGCGAATAAGTCATCTAGATGAAAAAACACTGATATACATATATAGATATAGAGATTTTATTAATATTGAAACCAAAAAAATAAGTTGCGAAATTCAAAATGGAGAATTTATTAGGACTCGTGTAAAAGATTTAAACTCTATTCAATATAAAATTGATAGTTATAAAAAGCGATATGAAAATGGAGAAGTGCCACTCAATAAATGCTTGAATGATTTATTTGGAATAAGAATTGTGCTTAGCGAAAACATAGAATGTGAAAAAATAAAGAATATGATTATGGTAAAATTTCCACAAATAAAATTTTTGGAAAGAAATCTAGAAGATAAAAATTACCATGCCTTGCATTTATACTTTGGCAAGAAAGATAACTATAATTTTCAATGGGAATTACAAATATGGGATGTTAAGCATAAAGAACAAAATTATCTTTCACACCATATTTATAAACAAGAATATGCAAAATGGGAACAAGAAAATAAAGGAGGAAAAGAAAATGGTTAAACATTTCATAGTAATTGGTAGCTCATATTCTTTAGGAAAAAGAATCGCTTTAGATTATTGCGATGAAAAAGAAGTAAAATTAGCTACGTTTGAAAAGAGATTAAAAAATTTAGCTGAAATCTTTGGCCCTGACATTCCAGTATCTACTCATTTTCTACAAACAGAATCCAAAGATTGGGCATCTGTTGGTAAAATGGATATGTTTTTTAAAGATGTAGAATTAATAAAAGATGAGAAAACATTTATAAACATTATTTTAGAAGACAGATATTTAACAGGATTAGATGTAGCCAAATACATATTAACTCAGATAAGATGTACGCATTTAAAATTAGAAAAATTAGTGTATATGTGTTATGCAGATTATTTATGTGAAACAAATGAACGGTTATTTGTTGATCAAATATATGCATATAAATTTGGTCCGGTGATAAAAAGTGTTTATGAAACATATAAAAGAACAAAACAAATAAAAGAAGATAATAAAACAAAATATGATGAAGAAAGAAGAAGATTAGCCGTAAGAAGTAGAATTATATCATCAGAAAAAGGTTTAGAAAGATTAGCTTTTATTAATAAGACGATAGAAAAATATAAAGATTATACTGCAAGTGAACTCGTAGATCTGACGCATCAAGAATTTAGTCCTTGGCAAAAAAATGGCAAAGGAAATGAACTAAATAAATTAATAAAAGATCAAGATATAATTAAATACCATAGATATGAAACTATTTAATAACAGTACTTATGAATAGGTACTGTTTTTTTACTGGTATTTTTGTTATAATTTATATATTCGATAGGAGGAGAGTTCATGGAAAAAAATATATTAACAGGAGATAGACCAACGGGAAGATTACATATTGGGCATTATATGGGGTCTTTAAAAACACGTGTTACCTTACAAGATAGCGGCGATTTTGACAAAATATATATAATGATAGCAGATGCCCAAGCTCTAACAGATAATTTCGATAATCCAGAAAAAGTGCGAAACAATGTTATGGAAGTAGCTCTTGATTATTTAGCTTGTGGACTTGACCCTAAAAAAGTAACAATATTTGTTCAATCAACTGTAACGGAACTAACAGAGCTTACGTTTTACTATATGAACCTAGTAACATTAAGTCGCCTAGAAAGAAACCCGACGGTAAAAAATGAAATAAAATTAAGAGGTTTTGAAAAAAGTATACCAGTAGGATTTTTAAATTATCCAATTAGTCAAGCTGCTGATATTACAGCTTTTAGAGCAACCCATATACCAGTTGGCAATGATCAATTGCCAATGATTGAGCAAGCAAGAGAAATTGTCCATAGTTTTAACAACATATATGGAAACGTTTTAGTTGAGCCAACACCAGTATTGCCGCCATCAGATAAAATGGCAAGAGTTCCTGGAACAGATGGAAAGGCTAAGATGAGTAAGTCGTTAGGTAACTGCATATTTTTAGCAGATGATGAAGAAACAATTAAGAAAAAAGTAATGAGTATGTACACAGATCCAGCGCACATAAGAATTGAAGATCCAGGGAAAGTGGAAGGAAATGTAGTTTTTACTTATTTAGATGTATTTGCAGAAAATGAGCATTTTGAAAAATATTTACCAGAGTATAAAAATTTGGATGAATTAAAAGCGCATTATATGCGTGGAGGACTTGGTGATGTAACAATAAAGAAATTTTTAAATAACATTTTACAAGATGTAATTCGTCCGATAAGAGAAAAAAGAATACTTTTAAGTAAAGATATAGAAAGTGTTTATGAAATATTAAAAGAAGGTTCAGAAAAAGCGAGAAAAGAAGCACAACAAACGTTAGAAAGTGTGAAACATGCTATGAAAATAGATTATTTTGATAGGGATGATTTTTTACAAGAAATGATTGATAAATACAAGTAAATTATGCTATTATTTAGATAATAGAAAGGGGAAATAAAATTGGCAAGTATTGGTGCCCACTTTGCCATCGACAAAAATAGTGTGGTAAGTAATCCACAGTCTATTTTTCAAGGAGCAAATTATCGTATTACGGTATTAACAGAAAGGCTAATTCGTCTAGAATTAAGTAAAGACGGAAAGTTTTTAGATGCACCAACATTAAATGTAAAAAATAGAAATTTCCCCACACCAGCTTTTAAAGTCCAACAAGATGAAAGTTATCTTGTTTTAGAAACGAAGTATTTTACCTTACAATATTTAAAAAATAAGCCTTTTGCAGGACCTAAATATGCTCCCGATTCGACTCTTAAAGTGTCTTTAAATAACACAGATAAAGTATGGTATTTTGGTCATCCAGAGGCAAGGAATTTTAAAACAACGGGGATAAGTTTAGATGATTTTAAAAATGATCGTATCCGTTTAGATAAGGGATTATATTCAACAGATGGTTTTGTTATTTTAGATGATACAGGAACCATGATTTTAGATGATGAAGGGTATATAGAAAATCAAACAACGGAAGTTATTGATTTATATTTATTTATGTATAAAAGAGATTTTGGACTTTGTCTAAAGGATTATTTTACATTAACAGGATATCCACCATTGCTTCCAAGATATGCACTAGGGATATGGTGGAACAGAGATCGGATATATTCCTATGAAGATACAAAAGCAATTGTAAAAACGTTTAATAAATATCAAATACCTTTATCTGTTTTATTATTAAGTGAGTTTTGGCATATTAAAGATCCGCAAGATTATAACTTATATAAGACTGGATTTACTTTTAACCAAACACTTTTTCCTAATCCAGCAGAGTTTATTACATATATGCATGAGAGAGGTGTAAAAGTAGGATTAAATATTGATCCAAGTGAAGGGATAAGGAAAGAAGAAATATGCTATCCATCGTTTTCACAAGCTCAAAATGTACCTGAAGGCCAAACAATTCCTTTTAATGTTTTTGATAAAGGTTTTGTAACATTATACATTACAAAAATACTAAATCCTTTGATAATGTTAGGAGTAGATTTCCTATGGATAGATTATCGAAAAGATATAAAATCTTTACAAGCACTAAATTATTATCATATGACCAATTACAAAGGAACAAATAAAATAAGAGGCCTTATATTATCTAGAAACGCATTAAAAGCTCCACATTTATATCCAATTCATTATTCTGGAGAAACAATAGTAAGTTGGGATACTTTAAAATACTTACCCTATTACAATATGTTAGCAGCTAATAAAGGAATTTCTTGGTGGAGTCATGATGTCGGAGGATTTAAAGATGGAATAGAAGATAGCGAATTATATTTAAGATATGTTCAATTTTCTACTTGCAGTCCTATTTTCCGTTTTAGTGCTCAAAGAGGAGTATATTATAAAAGAGAGCCATGGTTATGGGATGTAAAAACATTTACTATAGTAAGAGAATATTGTTTATTACGTCATAGATTAATCCCATATTTATATACAGAAGGTTATCATTATAGTAAAAATGGCCAACCTATAATACAACCTTTATTTTATAATTATCCAGAAATATATGATGAACCTAATTATAAAAATGAATATTATTTTGGTAGAGAACTATTTATAGCACCAATTACTAAACCTATGGATACGGTTATGAATAGATCTGTTGAAAGAATCTTTTTACCCAAAGGGGTATGGTATGATTTTAAAACAGGAAAAAAGTTTATTGGAAACAAACGTTATGTAGTATTTTATAAAGATGAAGATTATCCTATTTTTGCTAAAGCTGGGGGGATTATTCCTCTTGCCAACTTAGGAGCAAATAAAAATGATACGAGTGTTCCTAAAAGTATGGAGATTAATGTATTTCCAGGGGCAAGCAATGTATATAAGTTATATGAAGATGATGGTCAAACAACACTTTATAAAGATGGATATTATATAATAACAGCTATTGATTATAATTATTTAGAAAATAATTATACTTTAATAATTCATCCAATTGAAGGCAAAACAGCTATAATTCCAGCATTTAGAGATTATAAGATACGTTTTAGAAATATAAGAGCAGCTGAGGAAGTATCTATTTATTTAAATGGGGATAAAGCAGCCTTACAATATGAAGCGTATGAAGAAGAAAATGATTTTGTAATTGATATAAAGAATGTTGATACAACAAAACAATTAACGATTAATTGTAAAGGAAAAGATATAGAAATAAATGCAGTACGTATAGTTAATGAAGACATTAATTCTATCATTAGTGATTTAAAAATAACAACGCGTTTAAAAGAACAATTAGCCCATATAATATTTAGTGATATGGATATTAAAATGAAGCGAATTGAGATTAAAAAATTAAAAAATTTAGATAAAAGATTTGTTAAAATGTTTATGAAACTACTTGAATATGTAGCAGAAATCTAATATAATAAAACATAAGCAGATGAAAAAAGAGTAGTAAATTTTAATTGTTTTAAAAGAGAGTTCGTGTTAGGTGAAAACGGATAAAACAAAAAATTGAACTTGCTTTTGGATGTAAAGGGGTCATTTCCTTAAAGATGATATGAGAATAAAATAAGGTGGTACCACGAGAAAAACTCGTCCTTTGTATCATCTTTTTCTTATGGGAGGCAAAATGAACGAAGTAACTAAAGCTTTTATATTTGGGCTAATAACGTTTTTAATCATATTTATTATATATTACTTTTTTATCTTAAAAGATAAGTTTGATGCTTATAATGGAAAGACGAAAAAAAAGAAAAAGAAGCAAGAAAAGCCATTAGATTTTATAGAATTTACTTATTTAGTATCAAAGTTTCAATTAGATAAAGATAAGATAAATGTATTATTTATGTTTCGAGGGATAGCATTTTTAAATGCCTTTATCATATCAGTTACTGGGACTATTATTTATTATATTCCGGTAAATATGATAATTAAATTTATAATAGGCTTTGCTATGGTTTTTGCCCTCATTTATGCTTTATATGAATTATTTGGAAGATTGTTAGTAAAGAAAGGTTGGAGTAAAAAATGAATTATAAAGAGATTGAAAAAAAATGGAAAAAGAAATGGGAAGATACAAAATTATTTGCCTTTGATAAAGAAAGTAAAAAAGAAAAATTATATTGTTTAGAAATGTTTAGTTATCCTTCTGGGGCCAAGTTACATTTAGGACACTGGTATAACTATGGTGTTACAGATACATGGGCAAGATTTAAAAGTATGACAGGGTATAATTTATTTCATCCAATGGGATTTGATGCTTTTGGACTTCCTGCAGAGAACTATGCTATAAAAACAGGTATTCATCCAAGAATATCTACAGAAAAAAATATTGAAACAATGGAAAATCAATTAAAAAACATTGGAGGATCATGGGACTGGGATTATGAAGTAGTAACATGTCGAAAAGATTATTATAAATGGACACAATGGATGTTTTTAGAATTATATAAACATGGATTAGCATATAAAAAAGAAGCGCCAGTAAATTGGTGTCCTTCATGTAATACAGTTCTTGCTAATGAACAAGTATTTCAAGGTGAATGTGAAAGATGTGGAAGTACTGTGATTCGTAAGAAAATGAGTCAATGGTTTTTTAAGATAACAGATTATGCAGAAGAATTATTAACTGGTTTAGATGATTTAGATTGGCCAGAAAGAACAAAAACGTTACAAAGAAATTGGATTGGAAAATCAAATGGAGCATATGTTGATTTTAAGATAAAGGATCATGACGAAACATTTACAGTATTTACAACAAGACCTGATACACTATATGGTGCAACTTATTGTGTGTTAGCTCCAGAGCATGAGTTAGTGGATAAGATAACGACTCCTGAACAAAAAGCATTAGTAGAAACATACAAATTAGAAGCGGCAAAGCAAAGTGAAATTGAAAGAACAAGTACAGTAAAAGAAAAAACCGGTGTTGCAACTGGAGCATATGCGATAAATCCGGTGAATGGGAAAGAAATACCAATTTGGATAAGTGATTATGTTTTAGCATCTTATGGAACTGGAGCAATAATGGCTGTACCAGCGCATGATGATAGAGATTTTGCTTTTGCTAAAAAATATGATCTACCTATAATTCCTGTATTGGCACCAAAATATATAGATAAAAATGCTCCAATAGAAGGAAAAGAAAATACCAAGAGAAATACTGTAATCGTTGTTACCAAATCAAAAGAGGGAAAATATTTATGTGTACACTACCATAATTTTGATTGGAATACTTTTGTTATGGGTGGTATTGAAGGTAATGAAGATGTTTTAACAGCAGCGAAAAGAGAGTTAGAAGAAGAAACTGGTTATACAGATATAGCTTCTATGCGCATTGTACCATTTATGTTCCAAGATGCTTTTTATGCGGCACATAAAGATGTTAATCGTCTAACAACAAATACGATTGTAGAAGTAGAATTAAATTCACTTCAACATCATGAATTAACAGAAGAAGAAAAGAAGATTCAAGAACCAGTATGGGTAGAAAAAGAAGAATTACTAGATTGGTTAAATATAAATTCACATAAAACAGTTGCTAATTATCTAAAAGAAGGAGATCATGCTTTTACTGAGGATGGAATTCACATTAATTCTGAACAATTAGATGGATTAAATAAAAAAGAAGCAATAGAAAAAATAACCGAATGGTTAGAAGAAAATAATTGTGGGAAAAAGACGACAAATTACAAGTTAAGAGATTGGTTAGTATCGCGTCAAAGATATTGGGGTTGTCCAATTCCAATAGTTTATTGTGATGATTGTGGAATAGTTCCAGTTGAAGATATTCCAGTGGTATTACCAGATGATGTAGAATTTACGCCAGATGGAGAAAGTCCATTGAAAAAATGCGATAGTTTCATGCATACTACATGTCCAAAATGTGGGAAAAAAGCCATACGTGAAGCAGACACATTAGATACATTTATTTGTTCTAGCTGGTATTTCTTACGGTATCCAGATAATCATAATACAAATATGCCTTTTAACAAAGAAATAATAAATAAAATATTACCAGTAGATAAGTATGTTGGGGGAATAGAACATGCATGTATGCATTTATTATATGCAAGATTTTTCACCAAAGCATTAAGAGATATGGGATATTTAGATTTTGATGAACCATTTAAATCATTAGTACATCAAGGAACAATACTAGGTTCTGATGGTGAAAAAATGAGTAAATCAAAAGGAAATACTGTAAGTCCAGATACATATATTGAAGAATATGGATCAGATGTATTAAGAGGATATTTGATGTTTGGATTCAATTATGTTGATGGAGGACCATGGAAAGATGATGGTATAAAATCAATTCATAAGTTTTATACAAGAGTAGAAAATTTAACAAATCATATTTTAGAAAAAGAAGAAACGATTGAAGAAGTAGAAAAAGTATTACATAAAACAATTAAAGCAGTAAGAACAGATATTGAAAAATTCCAATTTAATACATGTATATCTAGAATAATGGAATATACAAATACATTAACAAAATATTTAGAAGAAGGAATTCCAAGAAAATATATTGAAAATTTAATATTGCTTTTAGCACCATTTGCTCCTTATATAATGGAAGAATTATGGGAAAAAATAGGAAATAAATATAGTGTTCATAAACAAGATTATCCAGAATATGATGAAGAAAAAACAACAGAAGACACTATAACTATTGGGGTACAAGTAAATGGAAAATTACGTGGAGATATAAATATTAAAAAAGATGAAACCAAAGAAGTAATTGAAGAACTTGCCAAAAATGAACCTAATGTAAAGAAACATATAGAAGGAAAAACAATTATAAAAACAATAGTTATTCAAAATAGAATAGTTAATGTTGTAGTAAAATAAAATTAAAATATCCACCAAAAAGGTGGTATTTTTTTGTTTTTAATTTATGAAATAACTAAAAAGTGTTGGTTACGCAGGAGTTATAAACCAAAAAACATTTAACTTCTTTAATTTACCTTAAAAGAAGAAAAAAACATCTTAAAGAAAGAAAAATGCTGATAAGATAGCAGATGACATTGTAAAA
>CAOOMX010000013.1:0-19649 GCA_948497845.1 uncultured Bacilli bacterium
CAACAGCCATTGGATCTACACCAAATTCTTCTTTCATTGCGTCAACTAATTCTTTAACTTCAAGAATTGTCATTTCTTTTAATGCACTTATAAAATCTTCTTTGTTTAATTTTGCCATATTATTCATTTCCTTCCTTTTGTTCAGCATAAAGGTTTAAACCAATTGCCAAGTCTCTAATATATTGCATCATGCCACCAGCCAGCATTGTAAGTAATCCTTCTCTAGATGGTATGCTTGCATATTCTTTAATTACAGATACATCTGCAACATTTCCACTGATTACACCAACACGAATATCTAACTTATCATTCTTTTTAGCAAACTCAGATACAATCTTAATTGGTTCAAGTAAACTTTCTCCAAAAAGAATTGCATTAGGTCCTTCAAGAAAAGCATCAAGATTGATATTTAGTTCATCAGCAGCTTTTTTAAGTAAAGTATTCTTATAAACTTTTACTTCAGCATTAACAGTTTTAAGTTCTTTACGCAAAGCGCTAATTTCTTCAACTGTCATACCTTGGTATTGGAATATAACAACAGATTCACTTTTCTTTAATTTGCCAACAATTTCTTCGACAACTTTCTTCTTTTGTTCAAGAATCTTTGTACTTGCCATTTTTCCTCCTTTTAACTATTAGAAAAGCTTCCGTTGGGAAGCCTAAAAATTTTAAAAGTTTTTAAGATCCCCTCGGTAGGACTTACAAATTGCCTACTGTCTTCGGTTAATGCATTTCTAATTCGTATTATATTACAACATTAATTAAATGTCAAAACTATTTTTATCTACTTTAATACCAGGTCCCATAGTAGTAGAAATAGTAATGTTTTCAACAAACACACCTTTTACACTATTAGGTTTTGCCTTAGAAATAGTAGAAACAACATAACTTAAGTTTTCAGCTAATTTAGCTTCATCAAAAGATACTTTACCAATTACAGTATGTACATTTCCAAATTTATCATTTTTATATGTAACCATACCTTTTTTAATGTCTGCAACAACAGCACCAACTTTTGGAGTTACTGTTCCTGTCTTAGGATTTGGCATTAAATTTCTTGGTCCTAGGATATTCCCTATTTTTCCTACTTCTGGCATCATATCTGGAGTAGCAACAACAACATCAAAATCAAACCAGTTTTCAGTTTTAATTTTGTCAAGCATATCTTTATCCCCAACATAATCTGCTCCAGCTTTTTTAGCTTCTTCTGCAAATTCACCTTTAGCAATAACTAAAACTTTCTTTGTTTTACCAGTTCCATTTGGAAGTGATAATGATCCTTTAAGTTGTTGATCACTCTTTTTAGGATCAATATTTAATTTAATAGCAACATCAATAGTACTATCAAATTTAGTTGTTGATGTAGTTTTAACTAACTTCACTGCATCTGTAACGCTATATAATGTATTTTTATCAACGTTTTTTGATGCTTCCACATATTTTTTACCGTATTTTTTCATCGTTTACCTCCTAACTGTGGTTTATTAGCGGATTTATTTATTATTTATTATTCTTCAGAATTTTCTTCTTCATCACTGTGCGTTGGAACTTCTACGCTATCAGCTTCAGCCATTTCTTTAGCTTCTGCTTCTAATGCTTCAAGTTCAGCTTCACGTTTAGCTGCTTCTTTTTCTTCTACAGCTGCTTCTGCTGCTTGTTCTGCAAGTTCAGCATCATTTAGTCCTTCAACAGCAATACCCATATTTCTAGCAGTACCTGCAATGATATTCATAGCAGCTTCTACATCATAAGCATTTAAATCAGGTAACTTTTCTTCAGCAATAGCACGAAGATCTTTTTTAGAAATTGTAGCCACAATTTCATTTGCACCTTTCTTGCTTCCTTTATTTGTCTTAGCTGCTTTCTTAAGTAAGAATGCTGCTGGAGCAGTTTTTAATACGAAATCAAAACTTCTATCATCATAAATGGAAATTTCACAAGGAACAACATCTCCCATTTTATCACGAGTTGCTTCATTAAACTTAGAACAAAAATCTCCTAAATTAATTCCAGCAGGCCCTAAAACTGTACCAACTGGTGGTGCAGGTGTAGCTTTACCAGCTTCGATTTGTAGTTTAATTTTCTTAACGACTTCTTTAGCCACGAAAACACCTCCTATAAACTATTTTTCGCGTAAGTGGTCTTGGGCAAAGTCCGCTATTTCTTCCCTGCCACTTAACAAATTATATTCAAAAAACATAATTGCATTAAAGAATATACCATAAAACTAAGTAAAATACAAGTAAAAACAGCAATTTAACTCTAGACTTTTATATTTTTTTAGGATATAAATAAATTAAAACGGCGGGGGATTTTATGAATAAGATTATTGCAAGATTTGCATACCAAAAAACAGAATATGTTATAAAATTTCTTAAAGATAAAACAATTGGTTTTTATAAAGTTACAAAAAATGGCTTAGATGAACAGCTCTCTATAAAAGAATTTCAAATAGTAAGCAAAGTTTTTAGTACCCTACAAGTTCATAAAGAAGCATCCTTTTATGAGCATAAAAAACTAGGTTCTAGAAATTACAATGTATTCTATGATAAAGTTTCGCAAAACTTTTTTTGGATTTCACTTAATGGTGATTACAGTATAGAAGACAACATAAAATTAAATTTCAAATATAATCACGATGTAGGTATGCTTTTTAATGGAAGCAAAAGGCAAATTCCATTTCAAGATAATAGCATGTATAAAAAATTAGTAAAAATAGGCAATACCTTAGTTTCAGTTTTTGTTTCAACTGCTTTAGTTTTAAACCTACTATCAGGATGTACAGTTTCTACACCAGAGCAACTATCAGAACCAGAAATTGCTGTAGTTGAAACCATTGATAATGAAGAAGAAAAAGAAACTACCATCCAAATCTATAATTTTGATAATTTAAAGGCAAATATTGACAATAATCCCAATCTAAGTGATGAAGCAAAAGACTTAATTAAAGCGACTCAATTTGTCTTTGATGAATATCACGAGCATATGGACATAGATCTCATTTCATCAAGACTAAAAACGTTAGAAATGAAATTTCAAAAAAATCATAAAAATAAAGACGTAAGCTCCTACTATAGTCAAAGTGAAAATAAAATCACATTTGGTTTTGATAATTTAGATGAAACCCCACTTGAAGAATTTTACCATGAATTTTTTCATGTATTACAAGATGGAAGGGTACCTTTTACAGGTGAATTAAGCAATAGCTTTTTTACTAAGAATGTCATTTTACGTTTATATTTAGAAGGAAAACTACCTAAAGAAAGATTTTTACTGCATTCATGGGCTAAAGATGTTGAAGAAAAAATACTCGTTTTAAATACAGAACAAGACTGGTTATACATGATCTTAGCTGGAAATGGTTTTGATACTGGATACGAATCTTACATAGGTATATTTTATATCTTAGCTGAAATTATGCCTAAAGAAACGTTATCAAAATATCAATTTAATCCCTCTTCAACCGAAACATTAAAATCCGCTTTAATAGCAATAGATCCAGATCACACTACTGCTTTAGATAGAGCCAATACATTAATTAATAGCATCAATGATTTAAGAGAATACGATCCTTCAACCAACCAATACACATATTACACAGATGGAGTTGAAATATTCGCAACACTGGATTATTATTATGAATTAAAAACAGGAAGAACAATAAGTGAAGATGTGGAAATGATGGCAATCCTTTCTGCTCAATCATATTTTTCTTTATCAGATGAAGCGTTAAACACAGGTATTCCGTTAGATCAATTTAAACTATTTAAAGAACAAGTTGGAATAAGATTTACAAGATTATATATGATAAATAAATCTTATTTATGGGATATTCAACCAAGTAGTGTATTTGTTTGGATGGATCCAGCTGAAGGCATTAAAGTATTAAATATAGATGAAGAACTACAGCAAATCTTTAGTGAAAATGTTAATCTTTTAAATAGCGATAATTCAAGAACACATTAAAAAGATCATATTAAAAGAAATTAGATATTGGAAATCACATCTATTTATGATATGATATTTTTAAGAATGGAGGCAAATCCTTTGGCAAGAAAATTTTTTAATCAAAAAGTCCAAAACACCAAAAAAACAGTCATGCAAATATGCATTATAGCAGCTTGCATTATCGGTGTACTTGTCTGTTTTTTACTAGCATATTATTTTAACAACAAACCTAAAAAGGAAGCTATTATCAATTTAAGAGATTCAGTAGCCATAGAAATCAATTCACAGCTTCCAGACAAAACAACATTTTTCACACAATTAGAAAATGTAAAAGAAAGTGATATACAGATTTCATATGAAAAAGTAAATACGAAAAACATTGGAGAATATCCTGTATCAATTCGCTTATATGGCAAAAAATATGAATCAAAAGTAATAGTACTTGATTCCATTGCTCCAGATTTAGACTTAAAAGAGCTTAAAATAGAAGAAGGAGATTCATATACACCACAAGATTTTGTTAATTACTGTAATGATAATAGCATGCAAGAATGCAGTTTAGAATTTTATACTTTAGCAACAGATCAAGATGGGAATAAAATAGATTATAGCAAGTACAAAGAAGTAGGTTCATACAAAATTGAAATCATAGCAACAGATGAAGCAAATAACTCTACCATCAAAGAAACCACATTAACCATCGGTAATGGCGAACAAAAACCACCAGTATGTAAATATGGTTCAAACGAGTATGACAAAGACAAATATTTATTAGCAGTAGATGTAACCGAAAATGGATGTGCAATAGATGCAGAATTATACAATGATGACATTATTTATGAAAGAGTATCAACGATATTAGACAATGATACAAATAGACTAAAAAATGAATTTAAAAAGCAAAATGGTAGTGGTAATTTAATTTTAAATCAATACCCTAATGCAATTCGTAACAAAGAAGGAAAAGGTATTGTAGGATATACTATTCACATGGAAGTATCCCTTGAAAAGAATGGGGAAAAAGAAGTAATTGAAAGTTATGATTTAGATATTAATGGAAAAAGAATATACACCATTAACAAATTCAATTTAGAACCTTAAAGGCTCCTTAAAGAGTCTTTTTTCATACCATTATTTCCATAAAAAAAGATTGTCTATTCTTTTAAACAATCTAATTTTTTTTAGCTAATACAACCAATCCAACTAATCCTCCGATAACAACAACTAAAATAACTGAAATAAGGATAGTAGAAGACACATCATTATCATCTGGAACAACAATTCCAGCAATAACTGCCCCTTCTTTCAATGTTTTAGGACTAGCTTGCTTTTCCTCACTAATATATTTAGCAACTACATCTTCATAATCATCTTTTTGATATTGCAAAAGAGCTTTTTTAATAATAGCTTCTCCAGTAGAAGAACCAAAACCACAATGTGTATAGTCACCTATTACAATAAAAGGCCAACCAAATTCACTTTTATCCATTTCAAAATGTTTTCTCAACCTTTCTGCAATTCTATTATTAGCTTCCACATCATCAGGTCTAGGGTCATTTTTCTTTCTTTCTAAATCTGCCTCTAAAGTAACTATTTCAAAATAATCTTTATATGCATCTTTATAATTATTTAAAAAATACTCCATAAATTCATGACAATGACTACAATAATCTGCATAAAACAAATATACTTTCACAGGATCCTTATCCATTTTTTCAGGCAACTGTACTTCCGCTTTTGCCACATTCATAAAACCAAAAACAGCAACTACAGCCAATATTGTAACAAATAATTTTTTCATCTATTCTACCTCACTAAAAACCATTATACTTATACATTATAAATTTGTAAAGACTAACGAACGGTTAACAACTTATACATTTTAACTAATTTAACTAATATTTCTTTATCATCCATTTTTATATCATTTGTAGCCAGTAAAGTAGCTAAACCATTAACATAAAGCCAAAAATTCATGAATAAAGACTTAGCTTCATCAAAAGAATAACCATGTTTATTAACTAAATTAATAATTGTTGATTGATTCCATTTCTCATTTAAAACATCATCTGGAGTTTGCCAATCCAAATTGTTACTTAAAAACAAACTAACAAACAAATTTTTATAGCGACTAGCAAATTCTACATATGCAATAGAAAGGGTAAGTAAAGCTTTCTTACTATCAATTCTACTAGTAACATATTCATCATACTGACGATATATTTCATTATAAATATCTTTTTTTATTTCCTCCATATTATTATAAATCCGATAAAGTGGTTTTGTTGAAACTCCCAGTTGCTTTGCTAAACTTCGAGCATTTACAGAATCCCAACCATCTTTATTCACCATTTTTACTGCTATTTTAACAATCGTTTCTTTTTTTAACTCAATAACTGCTGGCATAAAACATCCTCCTTATCTATATATTACCCATGGTAACTTATGTTTCTAGTATATCAAAAAGAAGAAAAAAAGACAATTATTTATCATAATCATCTAAATAATGATATTTTTTATCTTTATCAAAATATCCCATAACTTGATTCAAATTTATATTTTCAGTACTTTTAAAAATATTATATTCTACAAATTTATTAACTTTCCTCAATTCTTTAATTAATTCTTTCATTTCTCTTCTTTTAGAGTCTTCTTTTTTTAACATACAAGCACAGCCAATAAACTCCAGTTCATTAAAATGCATCCAATTCAAAATACTTATTTCACGAACAAAATACATTGGACGGATTAATTCCATTCCCTCAAAATTCTCACTTTTTAATTTAGGAAGCATTGTTTCAAAACGACCATTATAAAAGATACCCATCAAATTAGTTTCAATAACGTCATTAAAATGATGCCCCAAAGCTATTTTATTACAACCTATACTCTTAGCAATAGAATAAAGATGCCCCCTTCTCATTCTAGCACACATATAACAAGGACTTTTTGGATTCATAGATTTAACCGAAGCAAATATATCTGTTTTAAAAACTTGAATAGGAATATCTAAAAGCTGTGCATTTTCTACGATTTTTTTAGTTGCATCATCACTATATCCAGGATCCATAACAATAAAATGAAGAGAAAAATCGATCTTGCCATGTCTTTTTAGTTCTTGAAAACACTTAGCCATCAAAAAAGAATCTTTACCCCCGCTAATACAAACCGCAATTTTATCACCATCATTAACTAATTGATAAGTAACAATCGCTTCAACAAACTTTTTCCAAATATCTTTACGATATGTTTTAATAATACTTCTTTCTATTCCTCTAACATCCATAGTACCACCAACCATTTTATTATTGTGGATAACTCCTTATTTGTCAACACTCTTTTTTATTATAAACAAAAAGAAATCTATTTCTAAATTCCTTTTTTCCAATTATTCTACTATACTTAAACCATTCGTTTTAATGTGTTCAATAAATCTTTCTTTAAACTTTAATAACTCTGCTTGTTCTAAAGTCTTAGTATTACTTCCTAAAACATAACGTATTGTATATTTATTTTCATAAATACATACTAAACTCCATTTATTAATTAAATTACTCTTAAAAGCATTAAGTACATTTTTTAAATCTTGATACTTTTTATTTTCAAGTATAATGGTATAATCAAGTTCTACCGTTGGATATTTACTTACTTCTTTAGCCATAATAGCTACAGAATCCAATAAAACAAACTTATCCATATCAATATCAATTAAAACAACAGCTTTCTTTTTAGCTAATTTATTAGAAATACTTTTATTTAAAACATTAATTTCCCCTATACGTTCATTATCAACAATAACTACTTTTCCTAAAGAAGCATCATAATAAGGAAGTTCATTAACATTTTCTTTTATTTCAATATCTTTATTTTTAAAAACTTTAAATAGATACTTAACAATACTTTTAGCTTCCATATAAATATTTTCTAAGCTCTTTTCGTCACTTGCCAAAACAACACTTAAAACTCTCTTATTTTGATTATCTTTAATAATCGTACCAATCTCAAATATTTTAAAAGAGGTATAATTTTTAAAATTTCTTTTAACAATATTCATCAAAGAAAAACTTAAATCATCACGTAAAACCAAATTATCTGATTTACCAAGTAATTTTACACCATCTTTTTCAATACCTAGTTCTCTCATTGTATTTGAATCATACCACATATAACTATGAACTTCATGCATATTATATCTTGTAGCAAGCATTTTTTTCACTTCATATTCTTGATTAAATACCGTATCTAATTCACTAGCTATCAAGTCTAATTTTAAAGGTGTCACTTCAATTTTTTCTAAACCATAAATACGAGCTATTTCCTCAATTAAATCTTCAGCAATAAAAACATCTTTTGTATGACGATATGTAGGTACTTCTACATGATAAGAGTCATTCATTACTTCGACTTTAAAACCTAATCTTTCTAAAATAGATACTACTTCCTCATCCCTTAAAACCTTTCCCATATAAGTATTTAACAATGATTTATTTAAAACAATATGTCCACTTTCTAATGGATTGGGATAAATATCTGTTAGATTAGAAGCAACTACTAAGTCTTTATTTTCTTTTCTTAATAAATATAAAAATCTCTTAATAGCCAAATCTGTCATATTAGGATCTAATGACTTTTCATATCTAGCACTTGATTCCGTACGAAGACCTAAATGAACAGCACTTTTTCTTATTGAACCTGCCTGAAAATTAGCACTTTCTAAAAACAAAGAAGTTGTATCACTTAATATTTCACTATCAAGCCCACCCATAATACCAGCAATACCAAAATATTGATTTTCATTTTTAATCATTAAAGTATCATTAGTAAGTTTTCTAGCTACACCATCTAAAGTAACATAAGTATCACCATCTTTAGCACAGTCTACTTCAATATTTTTAACGACACGAGCATCAAAAGCATGCATAGGTTGACCAAGTTCAAGCATCAAATAATTTGTTAAATCAACCAACAATGAAATAGAACGCATTCCAACATAATAAAGAAAGATTTGCATATCTAAAGGTGTTTTATTATTTAAAACATTTTCTATTTTTAAACCTGAATAACGTAAACACAAAGGGCTTTTAATGACAATATCTAAATCTTCTTTGGTATTCTTAACTTCTTCGATATCTAATGGTAAAAGTTCATGGTTAGTAATCGCACAAACTTCACGAGCAATACCAAAATGTCCCCATAAATCAGGACGATTTGTTAAAGATTTATTATCGATTTCAACAATTGTATCTAGAATAGGCAAATATTTTTTTATATCCATACCTACAGGAGCATCACTAGGAAGTTCTATAATCCCATCATGATTATCACTAATACCTAATTCCTTACCACTACAACACATTCCATTTGAAATAATGCCTCGTAAAGGTCTAGCAGTAATAGAAATATCTTCAATACGTCCTCCTACTTTAATCATTGCTGTTTTTAACCCAACGCGTACATTAGGAGCACCACAAACCACTTGTACTAAATCTTTTTCACCACAATCTAATTGCAAAACATGCATATGATCACTATCGGGATGATCTATGCATTCTTTAATCTCAGCTACAACCACTCCATCAAATTGATGACCTACTTCATAGACATTCTCTACTTCTGCAGTACGAATCGTAAAATTTTCCCAAAGATGTTTCCAATCAATTGAATCAGCATCTTTAATATGTGTTTTTAATTTATTACATGATATTAACATAATTCATTCCTCCCTAATTAATTTTAAAGTTTTCTAAATAACGTATATCACCAGAATTTAGAACCCTTATATCATTAATTTTATATTTCATCATCGCTAATCTTGTAAGACCTATACCAAAAGCAAAACCATTATACTCTAAAGGATCAATTCCTCCAGCTTTTAAAACATTCGGATGAACCATACCACAGCCAATAAGCTCAATCCATCCAGCGTTCTTACAAGTAGGACAACCTTTTCCTCCACAAATCACACAACTCATATCCATTTCATAACTAGGTTCAGTAAAGGGGAAGAATCCTGGTCTTAAACGTACCTTTACATCACTACGAAAAACTTCTCTTAAAATTTGTTGCATAATATACATTAAATTACCTATGGCAATATTTTTATCAATAACCATACCCTCTATTTGAAAAAAAGTATTTTCATGATTAGCATCTAAATCTTCATTTCTAAAAGTTCTACCTGGACTGCATATACGAAGTGGAGCCCCTAATCTTTCCATAGAGTGAATTTGATCCCCGCTGGTTTGTGTACGTAAAAGCATACCATTATCCAAATAGAACGTATCTTGCATATCACGAGCTGGATGATCTTTTGGAATATTTAAAGCTTCAAAATTATAATATTCTGACTCCATCTCACGACCACTAACAACCGTAAAGCCCATACGTTTTAAAATATCAGTTACTTCTTTAGCTACAATTGTTACCGGATGAAGAGACCCGATTGAAACATCTTCTTCTATGGTATCATCAAAAGTTATATTACTCTTATTTTCTAAAGTAACTAAATAATCATTAACCATTCCTTCCATTTCTTTTTTGGTAAGGTTAATTAAACTTCCATACTTTCTTTTTTCATCACTAGACATATTTTTAAGGTCCTGAAGTAACGCTGCGATACGGCTTTTTTTCCCAAGGTGTTCAGACTTTACATTTAAAACATCTGCTTCTTTTGTAGCTTTTTTTAAATCGTTCATTAAAGCTACTTTTAAATTTTCTAATTCTTTTTCCATAATTCTCCTCCTAAAATAAAAAATCCATGAAACTAATTAAGGACGAGAAAACCCCGCGGTACCACCTTAGTTCATGAATTTTATTCACACACTTTAATCGATAAGGGAATAACCCCATAAGTACTCCTTAGTGCGAAATTCAAGTTATAGATACTTAAAATACTCTCACCAATGTATTTTTCTCTTTCTAAGAATAATTATAACTCTACTAAAACTAAATCATCATACTTTTTCTAAAACAATTATATTTTAACAATTTAAAAAACATTTGTAAAGACTATCTTTTATTTTAAATCAGGTAAATCTATATCATCGTCATCTTCTTCAAAAATAGGTTTATTTTCCTCTTGTTTTATTTCACTAACCGTTTTTATATCTGACAATTCTTCATCTAAAGCACTTATTTCAAAAATATTAGGTAAATCAAAAGCAATATCTTCTTCCTTTTCTTGAACAATCGGTGGAGTATACACTTCTTCCTTTACAGGAGCTTCAAGAACTACCTCATCTTGTACAGCTGGAGCAGGCAACAATTTAGGTTTTCTACCCAGCAACAAAGGTTTATTCGCCCATTTATATAGCTTACTATCTTCACCTCGTAACATAGAAAGTTTTTTTAGAAGTGATTTAAGTAAAATATACAAGCAAGGAATTAAAATTAAAAGCAACATTCCCATCTTACTAGCAACAAATAACTGCGCACGTCCTAAAGCTGGTATTTTTAAAGCCACACGCCCAATAATATTTTTATAAGGAACACTAGCAGAATCCTCTACTAAATTGGCATCTCCCTTTGTTTGGTAACTATAGTTACCTTCATCATCTTTAATAATAGAAACAACTCTATGGGTAACCGTTTGACCATTATGTTCTGTACTAACAGATTCAAAGGTAATAACATCTCCTATTTTAATGTCCTCAGGTTTATCAACCCTTAAATTAATAATAACATCATAAACGGCAATATTCGGTGTCATACTAGGACTTATAATGGTATATAAAGAGAATTTAGGTTCAAACTTATCCCCTTTAATTGCATATAATTGCATGGAAACAAAATAATAAAGCAAAAAGGCAGCACAAATCATAAGCAAAGTAAAAACAGTCCAACTAATTACATTGGAAAAAAACTTCATTAATTCTTTGAAACTATCCTCTTTAGCTTCAAGCTTCATACCACACTTCCCTATTCTTTTTTTATTATACCCAAATATTCGACAAATAGCAACAATCCAAACATATAGTTTTACCAAAAATTACAAATTAGACTTGTATTTTACGAAATAACTTCACACCTATTGTATTAAGATAGAATAGAAGAAATAAATCGAGGATAAAAACGCTTCCCACACAAAGCAATGTAAATAATTCTCCGTTTATAGGTAAATTCGCAGTTAATGGTAAGATTCCTAAAATAAGTCCAATTATAATTGTAAGAAAAGTAGATAAGCTCTGTTTAATGACTTTAATTTCATTTTTCCATTCCAGTAAAGGAAAATGTAAGTTCATAATTAAACCAAATAAAGCAATAAAAATAGAATAAGCCATAACACTTGCTAACATAACAAGTAACTCGATAAAGCTAAAATGCAAAATATAACTTATTAAACAAGCACAAAGCATACTAGGAATTCCAACTACAAGCACATTCACTAATATTTTACTAAAAAAGACATGCTGAGGTTTTACTGGCAATGATTTTAATATCCAAAAATTTTTACCTTCTAAAGAAATAGAACTACTTGTGGTTGAACTCATCATTAAAACTACTCCTAAAACAAGTGGAGCTTTAACAGCTAGCATCTCAGCAAATCCTGCAATTCCAATAATATCTTCCAACCCACTAGGACTAATAAAAAGCAAAAGAACACTACCAACAAGCATAAGGATAACTCCTACAATGGTATTAAAAACATAATTCGCTGATGTTATATATCGAAAAAATTCCTTTCTAAATAAAGCATATAGAATAGAACCTTCTTTTCTATTTTTCAACTTATATTTTCTTTTAGTTTCATGAACAGATAACATATTTACAACATTGGTATAAAAAAGACTAATCACCAAAGTAGATAAAAAATATAAAATAATAGGTAATCCTATAAATAAAAGCGTAGAAAACATATCTTTTTCTAACAACATTAACATATATGTCTTTGTCAGAGGATAATATTGATTAAAAGTCTCTACCAGGGTATTTCCAAAATTAGCAATTTCTAATTCTCCACCCCCAACATTAGAATAGGTAAAATAAAATGCTCCTCCTAAAAGAATAAACATCAATAAAAATTGTAAAATCTTTTTTAACTTAAATCTAGATACGATGAAACTAATAAAACTACCTATAATAATTGCTACCAAAGTTGGTATAAAAGGTAAAACAAAAATACTACAAATATATAAAAGAATAAAACTAGAAGAAACCGTCACATATTTCATATAAACCAAAAGAACAGGTAGCATAATGATTAAGCTAAATGATAAATTAGAAAAATACAAATGAAGCATTTTACTAGCTACTATTGTAGTTTTTTTAATTGGCAAAGCTGCTAACATATCATAATCTTTATTTGAAAAAAGGATACTATCTACTTTAAAAATGGTTTGAAAAAGAGAAAACAAACTAGCCAAAGCAAAAAATTCACCAATAATTACATATTCAATATGAAGCATTGCTAGACCATTCATTGTCATACGAGCAAAAGCATAAATATACCATGCAAAAAACAGAACAAAAAGGAACAAAAATATTATTTTTCCCAACTCTTTACTTTTTTGTACTCCCGTCTTTGCATTTTTAATCTTATAAAAATTAAAATAAGACAATAAATTAATTTTAACTAACTTACATAACTTCAACATTTTGATCTAACTCCACAAATATCTCTTCTAAGCTTTTATCTTTTGTAATATCTTGCATATTTCCTTCAAATAATTTCTTTCCCTTTTTTATAATAGCGATTTTATTACAAAGCTTTTCTGCCACATCCAAAACATGTGTGGAAAAAAAGATAGTTATCCCCATAGTAGCTAAACGCTTCATCTCTTCTTTTAAATGATGTGTAGATATAGGGTCAAGCCCTACAAAAGGCTCATCTAAAATAAGGACTTTTGGTTCATGCACTAAAGCCGAAATAATGGCTACTTTTTGTTTCATTCCATGTGAATAAGAAGATATTTCATCTCCTAAAGCATCTTTAATTTCAAACATAAGAGCATATTTTTCAATATTTTCAATTCTTTTTTCCATAGGTACTTTATACATATCTGCAATAAAATGAATATAATCTATTCCCTTTAAATGTTCATAAAGATCTGGATTATCAGGAATATAAGCCATTTGTTCTTTACATAAAAGAGGTTCTTTCTTTATAGATAAACCATTAATCAAAATATCTCCTTCACTAAAATCCAAGATACCCATCATACATTTAATTGTAGTTGTCTTCCCAGCTCCATTATGTCCAATAAAAGCATAAATATCTCCATCTTCAATAGTCAAAGACAAATCATCCACTGCTGTAAAAGTTTTATTATACTTCTTCGTAAAATTTTTTATTTCTATCATTTCTTCCTCCTTAAACGATACCTTCATAATAAAGTATAACACAGGGTTAATGTCAATAAAAAGATATGAAAATTTTTAATAACACAAAGATAGAATAGCGTGATGATTTAAAAGCATAGTTCTATAAATTATTTTCTTATTTCCACTTCTTTTATAAAGTGCCTCTTTTCTTGTCCACAATATCAAAGCTTCTAAAGAATTTGAAGCTTTAAGATAGCTTAGCGTATTTTTATCAACACTTCGAAGCATTTCAATATCTATTCCCACCGGAAGACTATGAACAACTACTGCTACCAATGGATATTTATGAGCAATAGAAAAATAAACATTCTTATCTTTTACATAAGGTTTTCGCATTTTATAATAAATTTTCTTAACATCCGTATTTAACAAAGTAGCTATCATGTACAGACCTAACATAGACAAATATTGATCTTCTTTCTTTTTTAACTTTCTTATTTTATGTTTTTGATAAGTATTCAAAGACAAAAATATTTTTTTGAAAAAAAGATCATCATACGCTAAAACATTTTTAACTTTATACTGCATTTATTTCTTTTTCCTTTATTTTTAAATATGTTTGATAATCATCATCCCATTGTTTTTTTATTTTTTCACTCTTCTTTTCAAAACTAAAATGGTCTTTTAAATATGAAGCTAAATATGAACTTACTTTCTCTGCTCCATAAATATTAAGGTGATCTCCACCATCAGAAGTATCCTTACTCCAATCAATACCTATATCTATTTTATTTAAATCAATAAAAGTTAAATCGTTTTCAAAAGCCACAACCTCAACCGCCAAACTTCTAGCATATGTCCAAGAATCAGGAGATGGTAATTCAACCAAAACAAATTCTACCCCCTTCTTTTCACATAAATCTTTCATTTTCAACAAATAATCTTTAGTTTTATCAGGTACTGGATCTTCTTCATTTTTATTCTGCATATAATCTAGATCACTCGTATAAGGCTCTTGATAAGCAACTAAATCCATTCCTTTCGTAGGATTAGAATAATCATAAAAAGCATATTTAAAATCATCTGTTGTCAAATCTTTATAACGATTATGATAAGCAAATATAGGAAAAAAATGAGATAATTTACCTTTATTTTCATAATTCTTATCAAAAACACCTTTTATTTTAGGAAGACCCCAGTTTAAATTATCATATACCTTATGAGCAGCACCATCTGATTGTGAGGTAAAGAATAATTCATCAACATTAAAAAAGATCACTTTAGGTTTTTGCAATCGCAAAGCTTCTTCTAACATCGTATACGCAATCCACATTCTTTGCCCTGCAGACACAAAATTATAACTTGTAATACCAGTTTTTTGATAAATTTCCATAGGACTTATACCACGATAAACATCGCTATTCCCCATAAAAAGAACATCCAAAGAATTCTTATCCTCTTCATAAAAGCCTTTAATAATATAACTCATCATATTATCTTCATGTGTAATCCATTTAGGAATAAACACTCTTGAAGCACAGCTCAAAATAACAAACGTTACTATAAATGTTATTAAACTAGTTAATATCAAATCTTTACCTTTTTCCATAGCCATCACCTAAAACGCACCATAAATAAAATTAGATGCATCATACCCTTCTCCATAAATTCCAAAAATAACAATCATTGAAATAAGTACCGAATAAACAAGTCCTCGAACAACAGGATTTTTAGTAAAGCCTTCATCTACCGAAAACTTTTTCTTTTCTTCCAAAATACCCACAACTAAAATAAACACATTCGAAAGTAATAAAAGAAGAAAATCCAAAGAAACTAAGCCATGCCCTAGAATACCATTTCCTTTAGAAAACAAATTCCCTATCATCGAACCAAATTCTAGAATTGAACTGGCCCTAAACAAAGTCATACCAACAATCACTAAAATAACCGTTCTAAAAATACGCCATACATTTAAAACAGCCTGATTTAAATGCATTTTGGCTAATATTTTATCAGACAAAGGTTTAAAAAGAACTCCTAACATCATAAAAACATAATAATACATTCCATACAAAATATATTTAAAACTAGCTCCATGCCAAATTCCATTAAAAATCCAAACAAAAAACAAAGGAAAAGCAATACTGACAAATTTAAACCAATAATTACTAAAATGCTTTTTACAAAATTGACAAACATGAGCATTCATTTTAGATAAAGAAACTGGAAAAAATACATATTCTTTTATCCATGCCCCTAAAGAAATATGCCACCTTTGCCAAAACTCTTGAATAGACTTAGAGAAAAAAGGCCTTTTAAAATTATTAAGTAACTTTACAGCAAACAAAGAAGAAACTCCTCTAACAATATCAATACAACCACTAAATTCAGCATAGATTT
Source organism: uncultured Bacilli bacterium (assembly GCA_948497845.1). Lineage (GTDB taxonomy): Bacteria > Bacillota_I > Bacilli_A > RF39 > UBA660 > Onthocola_B. The sequence continues at coordinate 16,609 of CAOOMX010000013.1, forward strand.
GTACAACATATAAAAGCATAGCCATAAAAACTGTAATTCCATGAGCATCACTACTAAAAATAGAATTTACAAAAATACCAGCTCTATCAGCTATAACCATTTTTTTAAACAAGCCATATATAATCAAATCAAGTCCAATAAATATATTTCTAAAAGCAAATTTATTCTCTTCATAAAAACAGATACTAAGTTCTTTAAATCGACTTATAGGACCTTCAATTATTTTAGGAAAATAAAGCAAAAACAAAGCTACTTTAAAAGGATTTTTCTCGCCTTCTATCTTTGCCCTATAAATATCAACAATATAACTAATAGCCTCTAAAGTATAATAAGAAATACCCAGAGGAACAACTACTTTTGGAATAGATTTAAAAAGAGTAAACTGGAAAAAAGATGTAAAACCATTCACACTTTCTAATAAAAAACTTAAATATTTTGTAAAAACAATACATAAAACAGTACTGAATACCGCTATAAACACAAGCCTTTTCTTTTTTTTCTTTATCTTTTCTTTTTCACTTATTTCATTTACGTTTTTTATATCCTCATTATATTTATTTAGCATAAGTCCAATAACAAATATAACGACCGTTGCAAAAAGAGTATACAAAAGAAGCCATCTACTTGATAAAAAATAAAAAACAATACTGCCCAAAAGTAAAACAATCCACCGCAACTTTTGTGGAAGTACATAATATATAATTAAAAGAACACTTACAAAGATAACAAAAGAACTTGTTAAAATAGACATTTTAGCTATTCTTTATCCTTTCTATTGTTTTATATAAAGTTTCAACTGTTGCAAAATTTTCAGGAGTAATTTCAGCCACTGAGAAATCAATTCCAAATTCCATATTAATATTGGCAATAATACTAATCATATCAAAAGAATCAATTAACCCTTCTTCAATCATATTTTTACTCGCCTTAAAATCTACACCAGGCTTTACACTTTCTAATATTTGCAATAATTTTTCCATTTTCTACATCTCCATTTCCTTTAACTTAACTCTATCAATTTTCCCATTAGCATTAATTGGCATTCTATCCAATTTTATAATTTTATTAGGTACCATATAAGGAACTAATTTTTCCTGTGCCATTTTCAACAACGCTTCCTCATTCACCGTATTTGATTGATAAAAAAGCACTATTTTATTTTCGACAGTATTATATATACATGCACAAGACAATATCCCATCAATCGCAATGATATTACTTTCAATTTCTCCTAGTTCGATACGATATCCCATATGCTTAATTTGAAAGTCTTTACGACCTAAATATAATAAATTCCCATCATCTGCATATTTGACCAAATCTCCCGTTCTATAAATGATTTCAGGATAGTTTTGCTCTAAAGGATTCTGAATAAAAACTTCACTTGTTTTATCTAAATTATTATAATAACCTAGTCCTAAAAAAGATCCTCTAAAGCAAAGTTCTCCAACTTCATTTTCATCTACCAGTCTATTATCTTTAATAACTAAAGCATCAACATTCTTAAAAGGTACCCCAATAGGCAAAGATTCATGATCTAAAAAATCCTTATCCACAATATAATATGTACCTGTATCTGTTATTTCTGTTGGGCCAAAAAGATTCGCATATAAAGCATGAGGTAAATACTTTCTCCATACATTTAATTGTTTAACAGGCATTACTTCTCCAGCAAAAAGAATTGTTTTTAAATGTTTTGGCAAAAGGACTTCAAAGGTTTTAAAATTAGCTACAATAGACATAGCAGTTGGTACCCAATAAATCGTATTAATCTTATATTGATTTAAATGTTCAATAAGTTTTACAGGAAAAGAAAAATACATTTTAGGTATAATATGCAAAGTAGCACCACTAAAGATTGTAGCAAAAACATCAAGAATAGACATACTAAAATAAAAAGGTGTTTGACTACCAAAAATAGTATTTTCATCAATACCAAAAGTTTCACATATTACCTCAGCATAAGAAATAACTGATTTATGTGTAATTACTGACCCCTTAGGTATTCCAGTAGAACCAGAAGTAAATAAAATATAAAGCGGATCAGTATCGATAATTTTATTGTTAATAACTTCTAAGTTATCCACACAAACTGGGTATGAAATTAATTCATCTATAGAATAAACTGGAATACCAAAATTTTGACAAGATTCCACCGATTTATCATCTGCAATAATAACACTTGGTTTTAAAGTATCGATAATGGTTTGTATTCTATTTACTGGGCTATGTACATCTATAACGGTATATATACTTCCTGCAAAAGCACATGAAAACATAGCTTCTAAACAATGTATACTTTTATCTATAAAAATCATAATATTTTTTTTAAACAAATTTTTTTGAAGAAGAAAGCTAGCACCATTATTACATGCATTAAAAAAGTCTTGATAAGTTATAGCAAAATTCATTTCTGAAAAAATAATCTTATCTTTATATTTTTGTGTTGTTTGTTCCAAAACATCTTTAATACTTTTAAGCATAATAGTCTCCTATACCCCAATCTAATAAAATTATATCACTTATATTTCGTCTTAGCAAACGCTAAAACCTATTCCTGTAAATATTCGTAAAAATGAGGAACTTCTCTTTGTAAAGTAGAAGGTGCACCATGACCTGGATAAATTTTTATATCTAATGGATAATCTTTTATCTTTTCTAAGCTATGTTCCATGTCCCTTTTACTTCCACTTGGCAAATCCATTCTTCCAATAGTTCCATAAAAGATAAAATCTCCTGTAAACATAACTTTTTCTAAAGGAAAATAATATGTTTTAGAATCACTCGTATGCCCTGGCGTTTCAATAATTTCATATCCGAAATCATCAATAAAAACATCCGTTTCTACCCCAAAATATGTCTTTATTTTTTGTAAAGCCCCTACATGATCAAAATGATGATGTGTTAAAAGAACACCTACTACTGTTTTATTTTTACAAGCATCAATAATCTTTTGTGCTTCATCACCTGGATCAATAATAATAGTTTTACCATTTTTAGTAACAATATAACAATTTTCTCTTAAAAAACCAACTACTATT
>CAOOMX010000013.1:19659-27487 GCA_948497845.1 uncultured Bacilli bacterium
ACCAAGATTATAGTAGCAATATTCATCATTATTGTCAAACAATAGAAAATGAGATATACTAAAACAAGAGGAAAAAATGATAGCACACGACAACTTAACTATAGTGATATTGTAACGGAATTTTTAATACGTTTTTGTGGATATTCCCTAATAGGGTGCAGCACGAAAAAAGTAATTATCACCAGTCACAGCAACTGCCATAAAAATAATTTATTCATAAAGATGTTAGAAGAAGGCTATCATCTTCAAAGACTAGCCAAAATAAGCTTCATTCCCACACCCCTGAATTACAAGAATTCTATTCAAATATTCTAGGGTTTTATCAAAAATTACCTGTTTTACCGACAAGGGATCTTCACCTACCATTTAACGAAGCCCTTGAAGCCCCATATGAACACTTATACGATGTTTTACCACGAACCCCAAAAGAAAACGCAAAAATTTAATCTTGCGTCTTTTTTTCTCGTACTAAACTTTGACTTTTTTTATCTCTACTAAGTTTTTCAATGAATAACTCAATATTTCTCTTCAAATGAGGAAGGGGAATTTCTCCTTTTATTTCCTTAAAATATTCCCTAACAATCTTTTTTACATCAAAGTGACTCAACCAGTCTATATCAAATTGAACGTCTGTTCTTTGGTTTTTAGTAGCAAATGAATTTGCTACAGAAATTAAGTATTCTACCAAAGCTATCATAAGATCACTATCTATTTTAGCATATCTAAGTTGTTCCAACTTTTGATGTATCAACAATTGTTCTTTAGCATCAACTAAGCGATAATGTAATCCTTTACGACTTATAAAAGAAAAATCAAAAAAGCCATTATCCATTCTAAATCTATATGTTCCATTTCTTTTTTCATCATTATATTTATAAGTATGAAAAAGCATTTCACAAAAATTTAGACAACCATCTTCATCTAAAGACAACTGCATTTCCATAAAAGGATTTGTTAATTTAAACTTCATACTTTCATCTGTTTGGTTGAACTCTGCTATAACACCATTTAATTCACAAAAAACAGTACCTTCGCAAGTTCTAACATCCATATGTTTAGCGATATTTGACATATGAAAGTCATCAGAAAAAAGAGAATAATCAAAAGAATAAGCATCTTTTTTTACATTTTCCTTTTTTAAAACAACGGAACCCGTATCATAAAAAGTAATTTCTCTTTCACAATTACGACTTTTAATATTTTCCCACACTACAGCCTCATGCTTATTAAAATATTCATCTGGTGGTAGTTCATTTCCTACCAAATCATGATCAAAATCAAAAGAATCTACAGCGCCATCTCTTCGTAATAAAAATTGAGTATATGAAACTCCCCAAGAGATCAAGTTTTGTTCTGCCCCCTGCATTTCAGCAAATATTCTTGCAAAAGTATCTTTATATGGACATGAATTATCTTTAGAAAAATAAGGTATTCCTAAAGAAGCAGCATTCCCCTCAATAAAAATATCCAATCCATCATATTTATAATAATATAAACGAATCGCCGAAACTATATCTTCTAGCAAACAAAGTTGTTCGGATTTTTTCATAAAGCAAAAATCACTCAATTCAATATGAACAGATAAAAAGTTTTTATGTAGATCACTAGGAACAAGCACAATGCCTCCGACAAAACCTTTATCTGTATGTGCAAGTAAATAACTTTGAATATTTTCATTCATTTGATATCTATCTAACCCCAATTTAACCATTTCTATCATGTGATCTGATAAATGCATATGAAGCAATCTATTTTCAAGATCAGCACTATAAGGAACAAGACCATAACAAAGATCTTTATCACCTAAACCAATTTTTTGTAAACGCATAATTCCTCCTATAACATTTAATTATTTTACTACATTCCAGCTAAATTTACAAATACTTTAGGAATAGGATCAATTAATTTAAAGCCATATCTTTTTTCATAATCAGATAAATACTCATTACAATTATCATCATCACATAAAGCTAAGCTAAAACAATCATTTACTCGATCCCAAGCTAGAAAAGTTGTCCAATAACGAATTTTTTTATCTTTCATACAAACCCTCCTTTGTTAAAACATATACTTTTGAAGCAACTTCATCAATATATTTACGATCATGAGAGACACTTATAATTGCCCCATTATATTCTTTTAAAACTTTTCGAATAATAGGATTAGACAAAGGACTAACATTTCTAGTTGGTTCATCTAATATTAAAACATCATATTTTTCTAAAATCAATTTTATTAAAAACAATTTTGCTTTTGTTCCATTGCTTAAATCTTTTATTTTTCCTACCATTTCATCTTTCGTAAATTTCATATTTCCTAAGTATTGCCTAGCTACTGTTATTTTATCTTGATTTTTTTCAGGAACTAAAAAATCAATAGCACTATCATTTTGCTTTAAAACATCTTCATAAATCTGAGGCATATAACCAACATTTACATCTTTTCTATCTTTTAAAATATGATAGATTTTCTTAAGCAAAGTAGATTTACCAACACCATTTTTTCCAACAATACAAATATGTTCATTACCATATATATTTAAACGAATATTTTTTGATAAAACTCGACCTTCAATTTTTAGTTCATCCAAAAACAACTCTAAAACTTTTCTATGTTTTGGCAAAAAAACATCTTCAAAAAAGAAATGAATTCCTTCTTCAACATCGGGCATTTCCGTTAAAGAGCTATTAGCCAATCTTCTTTCTTGTGCTTTTAAAGAGTGCATTTTCTTCTTTAAGACTTTTGCACCATGAGGATTTTTTCTTGAAATAGTATTTTGCTGATAAGCCACTTTATTCATAATTCTATTTAACTTATCTTGTTGTTTATCAAACTCTTTAGCTTCATTTCTAGCCATTTGTCGTTGTTTATCAAGGCTTCTTAAACGTTGTTCTATATAAGAATCATAATCTGTTTTCAAAAGGGTACAACGACTCTTCGTTTTCTTATTTATTTGTTCAAGATGCAAAATCATTGTAGCAGTTTTAGATAATAATACCTCATCATGAGAAACATACAAAATAGGTTTATTCGTTTTATTTATAAAATCCTCCAACCATTCTAAAGTCTCTATATCTAAGTCATTTGTAGGTTCATCTAATAACAAAATATCACTTTCATCCAAAAGCATTTTTAACAAATTAATTTTAACTTTCTCTCCCCCTGATAGAAAACCAATTTCTTGCTCTAAAATACATTCTTGAAGATGAAAAATCTCTAAAAGATGATACAAATCACTTACTTTTTCATAATAAGAATTATCATCTATAAACAAATAATCATACACTCTAGTTAATCCATAAGTACTATCTAAAGATTGTTCCAAATAACCGATTTTACCTACTACCTTTATAGAACCTTCCACAAGTGCATAATCACATTTACCAAGTATCGCTTTCAAAAGCGTTGACTTACCATTCCCCTCTTCTCCAATAACTGCCATTTTATCTTTATTAGACAACGAAAATGACAAATTATCTACTAAACACCTATCCCCCATTTTAATTGTTAAATTTTTTATTTCTAGCATATTATGCCTCCTTTAAACTGGCATAATTAAAAGTTTACGCCTAACTTATTTAACCATTAAACGCATTTTTTCACCTCCATTTTTTACTTTAAACTTTTCTTTATTTTATTATAATTATCAATTATTTCTGCTTTCAAGTATGTATCTATCATTGTTTTTGATTCGTAATTTATAGAGTACAAAGTAGGAACATGATCAACAATATACTTACAAATACTCAAAATATAAACACCATTATCATATGCTTGCAATAAATCCTTAGTCAATTTATCAAAAACTTCATCTAACAAAATTCTAAAATCTCCGACATCAAAATAATTATTTTTTTCATTCTTAATACGTAAAAACCCTTGTTCATTATACTCTAAATCAAAATTTACTGTAAACACGTCATTTTCATAGCCTTTCAAATTCTTAAAACTTTTCTTATATCCTATTATTGGCATATTTACCTCCATACTTCCTACATTTTAACATATATAATCATTAATTCAATACAATTTTACATTACCAATTAGGAATTTAATATCCATTCAATAATTAATTTTTTTATCTCATAATATTCTTGTTCTTCAAATTGCATATTTGCTATACAAAATTTTTTAGATGCAATATGCGAACAAAACATACACTCATATAAATTAAAACAATCTTGAATAAATAAAGAATTACTTACTTTATTAGAACAAATAACATTATAACTATTACTACAATCTTTAGAATCATCCGTTCTAATACAAAAAGTACAAGATCCAGATCTTTGAGAAGCAAGCAAAAATTCGCAATTTCCACAAGAATCACAATAAATTATATTCTTTGAATTTCTACAATCAGTACTTCTATAAACATTTTCACAGCCATAAATAGTATCGCTTTTTGCTACATTAAGAGAATCATAAACTCTTTCTGTAGTAGTTAAATTAATTGTATTCCAAATATCAATTAATTCTTGCAAATTATTTATTTCCCGTTTTTGTAACATCCAGCCTTCATTTTCATCTCTTTTTTTTATATTTTCATTCGTTATAAATCTTCCGCTATTAATTGAATCCGCCCATGTTATTTCATTGGTTGTTGAATCGTTTACTTGTTTCGGCAATTTAACATCAAAAGCAAACTTTTCTAATAAAACATCTAACGAATAATTATTGTCTTTTTCAAAAACACTGTTAAATATTTTATTTACTATTTCTAAAGCACTTATTTCATTCATTTTTCCACAACCTTTCTACTTGAAGAATTAGATATTAGTATATCTTTTAGCTTTACATCACCATTTAATTTAAAATTTGTTTTCTTATTTTCTAAATAATTCTTATCCTTTATATTAGTGCAAGAACTTTTAATATTTTTTACTCTTGGAACACTAATATAATCTAACGTAACTCCTTTAAATGCTGGTAATAAAACATCATCAGAACCAATTCTAGCAATACATTCTCTATTATTAAGTTCAGTTAATAATTTAATTTTTCTATCTTTAGAATCTTCTAAAGGAATACTCATATTAAAATTATCAACTAAAAGATTTGCATCTAGTTTTGATACTCTAAATATGAAGTAATTTACAACATTTGCAAATATTGAATTTTTTAACGCATCAGATATTTGATGAAAATACTGACCAGCAAGAATTAATGATAAATTATATTTTCTAGCTTCTGACAAGTACCGAGATAGAATTGAATTTTCAACAACAGCCACCTCATCAATAATAAAAATAATATGCTCATCGAATTCCCTTTTTTGAATAATAGTTAAAAGTTGCTGCATTATTAATCCTGCTATTGTCTTCGTAACTTTATCACCTAGTTTAGTTCTATCTAAAGAAAACAATGTTAAGAAATTATCATGAATTGTATTCTTCAAATTATCACTTTGTTCATCTGTATTAAATACAGGTATCATCTCCATTTCATCTATAAAACTAATAATTGGGGATATTGCTTCGCCATAAGACTTAGTCCTTAAATCATTAAAATCTGTTAAAAAGAACTCAATAACACTAATTGGTAAATTATATTTTAATTCCTTTATTAAATCATTTCTATAGGTTAAATCTAAAATTAGTTTTTTTAAATTTCTAAAATTAAATCTTCCATCAGTTAATAATAAATATATAGAATGTCTTAAAACCCTTTCTAATTTTGAATTATATTGATCTGCAATTAAAGACTTTAATAAATCTAATAATAATTCGGTAGAAGATATAATATCATCATTACTATTAATAAATAAATCAATACTATCTAAATTATTTCTAAAATCTATAATCCTTCCTATACCTCCGATATCATTTTCAAGTGCTGCATGAGGATCAATAACCACTACTTTATATTTTTGTTTAAGTATTTCGTTCTTATGAATATTATTAATTAATAAACTAATAAATTTAGATTTTCCACTGCCAGATGACCCTAGAATAATCGAATGTTTATCAAAACTAAAATTATTTTGATTTAGATAAAAATTACCTTGTAAGTATGGAAAGGCATCAATAGACAATAATGCATTATTAAAATCTGTATTTAACAAATGAAGTATTTTTTTAATTTCCAAATATTTAGGAGCATTTTTATAAAAATATCTTTTATTACCCTCAAAGTCTACCGATAAAATATGGGTTGGAATAGCTAATATAACTCTATATTTTTTAATTATTCCTTGTTTATCTAAATAAAGAATCGTTTTAGCTTTAATTTTATCTCCATATAATTTTAAAAAATTTATTTCTAAATATTTAAGTATTCCCTTATTTTTAATTTCGCTATAATTAATTAAATCAAGAAGATTACTACCAATTTTAGGCAAGGAAAAGAATGTATATTTTGATTTTGGTATAACAATTTCTTTTACGGACTTTAAAATAAAAGAATTTAGGTTATTTATGGTAGCAGGTAAACTACATTTTGTTTTAACAAAATATCTTATTTTATGATTATCATTCGTAATTATTATTTTCCATTTTCTTAAAAATCCATTATAGTTGGAAATTGTTTTAATTAATGTCAACCATTCATCTTTTAAAACATATTTTTTAGTTAGATAGATTTCTGATGTTACCCCCATAAACCGTCACCTCAAAAAAAGTTTAACAAACTCATCAAATAAAAAACTGACTTTTTAGCAATCAATTTTGTCAGTTTAATAAACAGCTACTAAAAAATCAGTTATCCCATCATGATAATATTCTAATTCAGGAATTTCTTTTAGATTATACTTACAAGAAGGTAAAAATTCTTTATAAAATCTATGTGCCATTTCTTGAATATCTTTAGCTTTATGAGAATTAATTCTAAATTTTAACCATTTACTAGCAGGTATTTCTATATGCTCAAATTCTCCTATTACTTTATCATATAAGCAATAGTATTTTTGAATTTCTTCTCGTGCAATATCATAAGTAGTCATTCCATATTTTATTTCTCCATATTTATCTATATATTTTGTTTCAACTTGTTTAAAAAATAATGGAGCATCTTCACCAATTTTATCATTATTAGTAGAAATACTAATTCCATACAAATGCATTTCTTCAAGAGTTATTATTTCATAATCTAATTCAGTAGTTATATAAACATCTTCATTAAAAATGATCTTAGGGTAGTTTCTAAGTTTCGTTTGTGTATTTACTAAACTAGGCCTAATACCATGAAATCTCTCAAATGCTCTTGAAAAGGATGTGGCATTATCATATTGATATTTAATAGCTACATCAATAATTTTTTGTTTATGCGTATATAAGTCAAATCCAGCATTAGATAATCTTCTTTTTCTAATATATTCACATAAAGATATACCCGATATCATAGTAAATAATCTTTGCATAGTATAAACATTAACCCCTAAAAACCTTGCCAAAACTTTATAATCAATGACTTCTTCTAAGTTCTCATCAATATAATTAATTATTTCATTTAAATTTTTATAAATATTCAAAGATACCACCTCATAAACATTATATCATAAAAGAAAGATACAAATTATATCATCATATTGACAACTTTAAACAAAAGAATATACATATTTACAGGATTTCAGATAGCTTCGCACTGATCTTCTTTGATCCTTTCTCCATAAAGTAAAGTATCTCATCTTTCTAATTTCTAAATTGTAATTTATTATTTATGAAAATATAAATTTAGTTGTTTTTGAATATCCATTTCTAGCTTTTCTATTGTTCCATCATTATGAACTTCATCCATATTTTTTCTTACACTTCTTGGAAATATATTTTTCATATCTTTAGCAAAATAACTTCCATCTCTTGGTATTCTTGAGTCAGTTACTTCATATTCA
>CAOOMX010000014.1 GCA_948497845.1 uncultured Bacilli bacterium
AAGTTCATTAAATGGAACATTTTTAACTAACTTAGGAACAACATGGACCAATAAAATAGCAACAACGACATGGAATGTGGGAGGAATGGAAGGCGCAAAAATACAATCACCAAATACAGTAAAAGATGTATATGATTATGAAGTAGGAGCAAACAAAAGTAGCACAACATACGATGCAAAAATAGGATTACTATATGCAAGTGAATATGGATATGCAGTAGATCCAAGTTACTGGACAACAGAACTGGAATTTTATAATTCAACACAAGGAAACAATTGGATGAACATAAAAGAATATTATTGGACCATAAGCCGCGGGCTGGACACTTCGTCTGTTGTGTTCTTTGTGACTGACTATGCATATATGATGCACACCAATGTGAGCCACCCTAGCATTCGTGTACGTCCTACGTTCAATCTGGTATCAAGTGTGAAGACATCGGGAGGGTCAGGAACGCAGTCTGACCCGTATAGGATAGAACTTTAGAAGGAATAACATTCTTTCTTTTTGTATGGATAAGTGATTAAGTAAATAGGGTTGTTTGACATAATTAGACATGTTTGTTATAATTATGAAAGTTTGTGGGGGGAAATATGATTGATATTAAGAAGAGTAGCTATGCATTAGATGAATTGTATGTGTTAGATACAGCGTCTAAATGGATTGCTAAATCAAAAGATGAAGAGCATATTAATGCACTAGCAAATTTAAGTAATATTTTGATAGAAGATTTTAAATGTCGTTTTTGGATTATTGCAGCAAATGAATATCCGACATATGCAGCAACAACTCTTAAAACACTTTTTCCTGCAATTGATGGTCATAGACTGGTGGTTGTTTCTAATTCTTATAAAGACTTATTTGAAAATAGATCTTATTGTACTGTTCAAGGGACAATTTATGATTATGGGAATGCTGTAAAACTTAAAGGTTGTTGTCCATTAAGAGAATTGCTTTTGCCAGATGAATTTCAATTTTCATATACTTTTGAGGAAATCCAACTTTTGGCGAGGATGTTAAATGAAAGATTACAAAATAAAATGTATGAAACTCATCGTGAAGAGGCCATTCAAAGTGCTCTTAATACGTTAGCTTTTCAAGTTACTAGTATGACTAGTCCTGATCTATTAGAAAATGAAATGATTTCATCAATGATTGGGCTTTGTAATTTACTTGAAAGTGAATTACAAAAGCAAGGTGTAAGTTTACAAAGAATACGTGGAGAAGATGCTTAGCAGTATCTTCTCTACTTGATTTTAGAAAGTGCATCTGCTATAATGGTTTTATCGAAAAGAACTTTTTAAAGAATTTTTTAGGAGATGATATTGTATGTCAAAAATAAAGATTTTCGGGTTAGGTGGGCTTTCTGAAAGTGGAAAGAATTGTTATGTTGTTGAAGTAGATAATGATATTTTTGTCTTTGATTGTGGTCTTAAATTTGCCAGCGGTAATTTATTAGGAATTGATTATATTATGCCTGATTTTAGTTATTTAATTAAGAATAGAAATCGTATTAAAGGATTGTTTATTACCCATGGGCATAAAGAAAATATGGGAAGTGCTGCTGATTTGGTAAGAGATATTCCACATTTAAAGGTTTATGCTACTAAATATACTAAATTTGAATTGATGGAAGATGGTGTTAATGAAGCTAATATTGTGCTTATTAAACCACATAAAAAGCTTAATTTTGGAGCTGTTTCCATTTTTCCTATAGCAGTTAGTCATAGTACTCCAGATGCTGTTATGTATGTTGTTAATACAAAAGATGGTGCTATTTGTTATACTGGGGATTTTATTATTGATCCAAGTATGCAAGGTGCATATGATATGGATTTAGGAAAAATTGCCTATGTAGGAAAACAAGGTGTTTTGTGTTTGTTGTGTGAATCTAGTTTTGCAGAAAAAAATGGACATACATCTCCCAATCATAGACTTTTAGATTTTTATAAAGATACTATTAATCATAATGAAAATAGAATTCTTTTTTCTGTATTAGTAGATCATTTATATACTATTGATGAAATTTTGCAAGCTGCTAGTAATAAACATCGTAAGGTAGTTATTATGGGAAAACGTTTACAAAATGTTGTTAACTTTGCTAAAAAAGAAGGTTATTTAAATTTTAATGATGATATTATTGGAGATTTAAGTAATATAAATGATGATAACGCTATTTTGTTGATTATGGATGATAAAGCAACACCTTATGCAAATTTAAGTAAAATATTGAATGGTTATGATAAATTTGTTACTTTAAAGGAAACAGATACAATTGTTTTTGCAGAACCTAGATATGATAGTACTGAAAAAGTTCTAGTTAGATTACAAAATGAATTAGCAAAGTATGGATGTAATATTGTTTCCATTGATAAAGAAAAAGAAATTTTGCATCATGCAGCAAGAGAAGATTTAATGCTTATGATTAAGCTTATTAGTCCTAAATACTATATGCCTGTTAAAGGGGAATATCGTTATATGGTCAATAATGCTAATTTAGCTGATGCTTTAGGTGTTGGAGCAGATAATATTATTTTGAAGCAAAATGGGGATGTAGTTACTTTTCAAGATGGAGAATTGATTGAAAGTGCAGAACGTGTAAAAGTAAATGACGTTTTAATAGATGGTAAGTCAAATGATGATATCGGAGATTTAGTTATTAAAGATAGAGAAATGCTTAGTGAAAATGGTATTGTTTTGATTAGTGCCACATTAGATAAAAGAGATAAAGTTTTGTTAGTAGGACCAGAAGTTACAACCAGAGGCTTTATCTATATTAAAGATTCTCAAGATATGATTGCCGAAATTAAAAGAATTTGTGAAGATATCATTAATCGTAATACTAATCCTAAGTTTGTGGATTATAATCAAATAAAAGTTGAAATTAGAGAAGAATTAAGTAGATATTTGTATCAAGAAACAGAATGTAAACCTATGATTATTGCTGTTATTCAAGAAGTATAATATTAAAAATATTGCCTATACTACGGATAGGTGATTTTTTATGAAAAGAGATATAGAAGTTTTAAATAGACTATATAAAGTAGTGGATATGGGAATATTGGGTGTAGAAGAAGTAATTAAGAAAGTTGAAGATCCTTGTTTAGAAAAACTAATGATTGATCAAAAGAAAGAATATGCAATTATTAGAAGTGATATTAAAAAGTTTATGGATGAATATGAAGAAGATCCTAAAGGAATTAATCCTGTTGTTAAAATGTCTAATGATTTAATGACAAATATGAAGTTGATGTCAAATGAAGATGATAAAGCTATTGCTAAGATGATGTTAGAAGGAACAAATAAAGGAATTATAGAAGTAACTAATATAAAAAATGAGGAAGATTTTAAAAATAAAGAAATTTGTGAAATAGTTGAGCATCTTTTATCTACTTTGGAATATAATGAAAAAGAGTTAAAGAAGTATATTTAATAAAAAACAATGGGAATTTCATGAAAATAATGAAAATCCCATTGACAATTTTAGGTAATTTTTATATACTTAAATAGCAATGCCCGATTAGCTCAGTCGGTAGAGCGCACGGCTGTTAACCGTTAGGTCGTAGGTTCGAGTCCTACATCGGGCGCCATTTAGAAAAATTATCCCATTTTATGGGATTTTTTATTTGGTTTTTACAAACTTTTCTTTTCTACTCGGTTGGAATTATGGTATACTTAAATTACGAAAGTTGGTTATATAATGAATAATGAAAAAATAAGTATGTTAGAACGTTATGGGATAGATTTAACTGCTAAAGAATTTATTACAGATCCAGCCATTGCTAGGGATAATGAAATAAAACAAATTATTTTAACACTTTTAACCCCTGAAAAAAGTGCTCTTTTGGTGGGAAAACCTGGTATTGGGAAAACGGCGATAGTTGAAGGTCTTGCTTATCGTATTCAAAAAGGTTTAATTCCAGATGCTTTAAAGGGATATAATTTAATTAAAGTTAATATAACAAGTTTAATTGGTTCAACGAATAGTGAAGGGCAGTTGGAAAATAGAATAGATTTGTTAGTTCGTGAATTGGAAAGCAGTTTGAATACGATTATATTTATTGATGAAACACATTTGTTGGTTAATAAAGGGGGAGGACTAGATTTTGCTAATATGCTAAAGTCTGGTCTAGATCGTGGAACTATAAAAATGATTGGAGCAACAACTACTGAAGAGTATGAACAATATATTTTAAGAGATAGAGCTTTTTTAAGACGTTTTCAAAAAGTTGATGTACTAGAATGTGATAAACCAACAGTGGTTAAAATCCTTATGGGGACTTTGCCTAAATTAGAAAAACAAATTGGTGTAAATCTTGCTTATCAACCATTCTTTGTTGAAAAATTAATGACTTTTATTGTGGAAATGACAGATGAGTATAAAAGAGTATATGAAGTAGCTAGTCGTTATCCAGATATTTGTTTGACAATTGTTTCTAATGCCTTTACATATGCTTTGTATGATAATAAACATCAAGTGCGATTGAAACATTTTTATAAAGCTATTTGTAATGCTAAAAATATATATGAAGATGCTCGTATTAAAGAGATTGAAAGATTTAAAAAAGAATTTGCAGAAGCTATTGTTGCTGAAGGAATGGATGTTAATGATATGGATTAAAAAAACTTGGTTAATCATCGTATAAAGATGAAGAATCAAGTTTTTTTCTTTCTAAAGAATATTCTTTTATAGCAAATCTAATCGTATTTTCACTTTCTAAATTATCTTCTGGAATGTATCCTTTTAAGTGGCCAGTTTCTCCTGTTAAAGTATTTATAAATATAGGGAGCATTACACCGTTCATATTTATTCTTATTAAATCTTGAATTAACGTAATATGGGCACTGTATGAATCAATAATTGTATCACCTAATGGAGATCTTAAAATATATCGATAGTTGGATCCTCCATAATCATTGACGGAATGAATTAACATACATAAATAACCATTTTGGATAAAGTAACTAAAATCATCATTGTTAAATTTTAATTTATAGTCTTTTAGAGAAAATGGAGGAAGTACTGGAGTAAAATTACGATCATAGAAGGTAATGGTGTCATCTTTACTTATAGTATAACTGTATTCGCTCGATGTATTACTGTTAATTTGTTTAGCGTTCATATCTTTTATTTCGTTAGTATCAAAAATATATACTTTTGATGTTCTTTTTCCATTTTCATAAGTAATTATTTTATATAAGTTATAGTTTGTATCGAAAGCGGAATCACAAAATTCGGCTTTAAACTTTTTTCTTTCATTTAATTCAGCATCGTAAATGGTAAATGTTGAATCAGGTATGTTTTCATCATTTTCATATTCATACGCATATCTCGTAACTCCTTCTGCATAATCGGTTGCCAGAAAGACTCTAGGATCCCAATAATCAAAGCCTTCGATATGGTCGTGTTTAACGGATACTCCAGTAATGTAATTGATGAACATATGATGTGTTGATGAGCCTTTTTTAAAAGCTAGCTTTATTACATGGCCTGCTGTATCAAAATCAATAAGATTGTCTGTGTTTTCTAATGGTATTTCATATAAAAGTTCTAAAGAAAAATTATATATTCTTACAGCATCTTTATAAACGAGAATTATTTGACCTGTTGTTAAAAAAATGGGCTTTAAAAGGACTTCTTTTCCTTTAGTAATAGTTAATGCCTCATTATTTTCTTTATTTGTATCAAGGACGGTTAAACTATCCTTTGTTGTTATAAATAGATGAGAGCCTTCAAGAAAAATGCCCCCTTTTATAGGAGTAGATATAATATTTCCATCTCTATCTATTATGGCTCGTTTTGTGTCATGATAACTTTTTTGTTTATCGTTATCGTCTTCTAGAAGAATTAATCCATTATTTAAAACTTCTTTTACAACATAACTTTCTAAATCCTTGGGTATAGGAACATATTTCTTGCTATTAAGATCATAGACTTTTGTTTTGATATTTCCTTGCATAATAACTCTTAATAAATTGTGATTTTCTTGTACAATGTAATAAACAAAGTTTTCTGTATAAACGGTTTCTTTAGTCATTAAATTTATTATTGTATATGTAGAGACATTTCTTAAAACAGCGTGTGGTATACCATTTATGATGAAAATATTTTCAACTGTATGATAACTTGATGCATCAAAATAAATTGTTTGATTGGTAAGTGTTTTTTTGCCGTTAGAAAAGGTTATAAGTAGAAAGTCATCTACTTGTTTTATGTCTGTTATATCTTTTAGATTTCCTTTTGTTGGTAATGTGTGGTCTATTTTCATTAATTCTTTCATAATATTTCCTTTTTTCTATATTATAGTACGTTTTTGGCTATTTGCAAGAAATTAATATAAAAAAGGGGTTCTATGTAAGAGGTTACTAACTATAATGTCTATAATAAATAATATAGTTAGTGTTGTAATAAGATAATTTAGATACTTTTTATATTTTGTGTTTTTAAGAATTTTTTCTAAAAAAGGTTCAATTACATATACTAAAAATAAACCTCCAAGAGCAAAGGTTAAAACACTTCGTAAGCAAACAAACCCATCCATGTTTAAGAAAAGTCCACTGTAATCCCATAATTTTGTATTGAATATATATAGATCTATATAGCCAATTATATATTCTAATAAACCAGTTGTAATCATACAGAATGTAAATAATAAAAAGGGATTCTTTTTTATTTTAAGGGGGATTAGAGATATTAATATGGCTCCAGTTCCATAAATGGGTAACCATGGCCCATATAAAATGCCTGCATTGTTTAGTCTGTTTTCTGTAAAATAGTAGAATATAACTTCATATAAAAAGCCTACTAAAGCACCGATGAAAAAAATAATAATTGTCTTTTTAATCCATAATAATTGATTTTCTTTCATGTTTTTCATCCTTTTTCTTAGTATACTATAATTTTTTCTTATTGGTAAGTATATTTTATACAACATATTTTCTGAATTTGTTTCTTTCGTAAAAAAATTCACCTTTTTTTCATATTTTTTTGCTAATATAGCTTTGTTAGAGGTGGCGTATGGAAAAGTTCTTTTTTTATTTTTTTGTTTTTTATGTGGGTTCTTTTTTAGGCTTTTTATTAGAAGAAGGTTGGTGTTTTATTAGGCATCATAAGTTTTTATCTAGAAAAGGCTTGATTTATGAACCTATTATTCCTATTTATGGGGTAGCTTCTTTGTTTATTTTTGTCTTGGCTAGAAAAGTAAAATATCAATATTTAGCAGTTTTTCTCATAGGAATGGTGGTAGCTACAATTGTTGAGTATTTGAGCAGTTATTTACAAGAGGTTCTTTTCCATACAAAATCTTGGGATTATTCAAATATGCCTTTTAATTTACATGGCCGTGTTAATATGCTTTATTCGATTGGATTTGGCTTGGCTGCAATGTTTTTTATAAGATTTTTAGGAAAGTTATCTCGTATTTTAGCTAAATTTAGTTCTTTAGAAATGCTTAAAACGATTATTGTTTTTTTGATTGTTTTCTTTTTTGTTGATGTTTTTATATCCTTAATAGCTTGTATTCGACATAAACACAGAAGAGAAAATAATGCTAAAGCTACATTCATTGGTATGTGGCTTGATAAAATGTATCCAGATGAGAGGATAGATAAGATATTTAATAATGCTAAAGTTATTTCTTTATAAAAAAGTTTTTACGAACCGGTGTTTGTATGATACAATAGAATGAGGAGGATATTTTATGAAAAAAGAACATAAATATTTTATCTTATTTATTGCCTTTTTTTCCTTAACTTTTATTTTGTGTGGTTTTATAAAATGGAAAGTTTATCAGGAAAAAGAGAAGATTGTGTATTTAATGGATGAAGGATTAGTGGCTATTCATCTTAAGTTTGATAAGAAAAATACTCCTTTGGTAAGTGAAGTAGAGTTGTTAGATGATGATGCTAAAATATTATATAAAAATGTAAATTTTGTTGATAAATCGCTCATTGATGTCGTTGATGAATGTATAAAAGGTGCTTCAGATAATTACTTAGTAAAAGTACATGTTTGGACAAATTGGGATAATATAGAATATTTTCAAAAGAGTCATTATAATATAGATGCTAAGTTTTTATCTAAAGAAAATTTGGATAATTTAAAGGATATTGTTAAACCAGTCTTTTTGTTAGATCAAAAGTATTATAAAGTTGGTGCATCTCATGATTTTGCTATTACTTTTTTAAATGGTGGATTGATGGAATATCATGTAGATGCTTATGAAGATGCAGTTTGTGTAGGTTATTATGGTGAAAACTGTAAAAAAACAATAGTGGATGATGCGTACTATAAAAAATACATGGCACATCATAGATATAGTATAAATGCTTTATCATTAAAAATGGATGGAGATGGTAAAGACTATTTTCGTTATAAAGAGGCTAAACATGAATGTGTTGTACAATATAATCGGATTAAGTGTAGTTTTTTTAATCGGGCAAAAGATGATAAAGATTTAAGTGAAACTATTGAGTATTATGAAATAAGAGATGAGAAGTAGTTTATGGAATTAGTAGAAAAAATAGAGAAATTATTAAATTTGTATGAGAAGGGTTTATTAGGTGGAGAAGTTATGCCTGAAGATGCAAATCCTGGTTTAAAAAAGAATAGTTTAGAAAATTATTTATATTTTACGTTGCCAATGGCTTTGAATTATCAAAGAAATTCTTACACTTTGTGGCAAGCGGCTTTAAAAACTTATCAGGATGATGAAACTCGTTTTGTTTTTTCTCCGCAGGAGTGTTTAAATAAAGGCTTTTTGGAAGTGCAAAAAGCTTTGGTAAAGTATCGTGTTGCTTTGCAAAAAGATAAGCAAACGGAAATTTGGCTTGCTCTTTGTCAAACTTTTGTAGAGTTATTTAATGGAGATATAAGAAAATTATTTAAGAACAACCTTTATGATGTTGATCAAATAAGGGAATATATGCAAGTTTTAAATAAAAAAAGATTTCCTTATCTTTCTGGAACTAAGTTGTGTAATTATTGGTTGTATGTTATTTGGCAATATACGGATATGGAATATATAAATTTAAACCATTTGACTGTAGCTCCAGATACACATGTTTGTAAAGCTACTTTTAAGCTTGGTCTTATAAATGAAGTTGAATTAAATTCTACAAATGTTCAAAAGTTAGTTATCACACGATGGAATGATGCCTTAAAAGGAACAAAATATTGTCCGATAGATATTCATACACCATTATGGCTTTGGAGTAGAGGGGGATTTATTGATTTGGAGGTAGAAAAATGAAAAAAATATTATTTGCAACAACGAATCCTGCAAAATTAAGTAATTATAAGGAAATTCTTAAAACGGAAGGAATCGAATTGCTTACTTTAGCAGATTTAAATTTGAATTTGCATGTTGAAGAAACAGGGCGTGATGCTTTGGAAAATGCTTATATTAAAGCTAAAGCTTATTTTTTAGCTACAGGACTTCCTACTATTGGCATGGATAACAATTTGTTTATTGAAGGTATTGCAGATGATAAGCAGCCTGGTTGTTATGTAAGACGTGTTAATGGTAAAGAATTAACCGATGATGAAATGATAGATTACTATACAAAATTAGTTAAAGATAATGGTGGGAAGTTATTAGCTAAGTGGGTTTATGGCATGGTTTTAGTAACAGATAAAGACCTTTATAAACATTCTTGGAGTTATGAAAATTTTTATCTTGTTGATACTCCTAGTGAAATTAGAAATCCTGGATATCCGCTAGATTCTATAAGTATTAATCCTATTAATAATAAGTATATTGTGGAATTGACTTTGGAAGAACAAAAGGAAAGAAATATTAGGAAAAGTAGTGATGGCGTAATCGAATTTATATTATCTAGTATGAAGGAGGAAGTTTGTGAAAAATAAAGTTATTACAATGTGTGGAAGTAAAAAGTTTCAAGAAAAAGTAATGGATGTAGCTTTTTCTTTAGAATTGAAAGGTAATTGTATATTAACTCCGGTTTTTAAAATTAATACCGAAGGTGAAATATTAAGTGAAGAAGAAATAAATATTTTAAGTAAAATGCATTTTCGAAAAATAGAATTATCTGATGCTATATATGTTGTGAATGTAGGGGGATATATTGGAAAAAGTGTTAAAAATGAAATAGAATACGCTAAGCAATTAGGAAAAGAAATTCTATATTTAGAAGAAATAAATGGTGATGTTCATGTATAAGGGGGTAATTATAGAAGAAAGTTTAATTGATGCAACCATTATAAGTGAATTTAATGTTGTCTCAACAGAAGTCGGGGAAGTAACTGAGTTAGAAAATACGCCTTGGTTAGATGTATGGACAATGGATACAGTTTTAATTCCAGAAGATAAAATAGATGATTATGCTAAAAGATTAAGTGCATTAATTGATACAAAGTACTGTGCAGATTGGTATTGTGATTTTAAAAATGATACATATCATTATGTGATTTTTGCAAATAAAGTTTTTAAATTAAATAGGAAGAGGAAAGAAGATTATCAAGATATGCAAAATTATGCTAAAAAGTTAGGTTTACCAGAATATCAATTGCCTAATTATAATGATCTTCCCCTTTCTTTATTGATGGGCTTTTTAATGGATGCAAAGCTTTCTACGTATGCAAATGTTGGAGTTGAAAAGACAAAAAATTCTAGATTAGGTTCGTGCGATTATCATTATGAAACGGAATTAGAAGGCGAAAAAATGATTTATCATGATACTTATTTTGGTGGAACAAAATTTATGGGAGAAGAAGTTGTTTATCGAGGGAGTGACGTTCCTAAATGGGGAATGAATTATTATGGTGTAACATTAGATGATTCTTTAAGCGAAGATATTTTAGATAAAGTATTGCGTCCTGCTTTAATGCAAGTAGGTAAAGACAAAAGCGTTCTTCCTCTTAGAGGTCCTAAAGAATTTGTTAGTGAAGGTTATTTGTATACATTTTCTAGTGAAGGTGATATGGCTTCTTTTACTGGAACAGAAAAAATATATAAAGATGGGGTGCTTATATTTGAATTACATTGTTTTGGGGGAATGATAGAATGAATAAAGAAGAAGTAATGAAAATGAACCAAGATGGTTGGAATAAGCTTATTAAAAATAATTGTAATCATTCTAATACATCTCTTCCTGAATATGGTCCATTTATGGAAAATGAAGAGAAGTTACAATTGTTTAAAGATGTAGAAAATAAGAAAGTTTTAGAACTAGGTTGTGCTGCTGGAAAAAGCTTGGCCTATTTGAGACAAAAAGGTGCTAGTGAAGTTTGGGGCCTTGATATTAGTGAAGAGCAAATAAAAAAGGCGATAGATTTATCAATCCCTAATAGTCATTTCATAATAAGTCCAATGGAAGATATTGTTGATGAAATTCCTGCTAATTATTTTGATTATGTTTTATCTTTATATAGTATTGGTTTTAGTGCTGATTTAAAAGAATCCTTTATTTCTGCTAATCATTATTTGAAAGAAAATGGGAAATTTATTCTTTGTTGGACACATCCTTTTTTCAATACTTTAACTTTAGAAAATGATAAAATTTTAGTAGGACGTTCTTATTTAGATGAAAATGTCAAAGAAATAACTAAGAGTGATATGCATATACCTATGGCCCAATTTAATTATAAAATATCAACTTTAGTTAATTCTTTAATTGATACAGGATTTGTTATTGATCAAATGATTGAAGAAAATACGATTACAGAAAATCATATTGGCAATTATCAAAGTTCTTATTGGGATGCACGTAAGCTAGGTGTTGCTCCGACAACTTTGATTATTATTGCTCATAAAAAGTAATATGGATACGATTACACAAAAGTTAATTTCTTGGTATCAGGAAAATAAGCGGGATTTACCGTGGAGAAAAACAAAGAATTCTTATTATATTTGGGTTAGTGAAATTATGCTTCAACAAACAAGGGTAGAGGCAGTTATTTCTTATTATGAAAAGTTTATAGAGAGGTTTCCAACAATAGAAAGTTTTGCTTCTGCAAATATTGATGAAGTGTTGAAGTACTGGGAAGGCTTAGGGTATTATTCTAGAGTTCGAAATATGTATAAAACAGCTAATATTTTGATGGAGCAGAAAAAGAATGCTTTACCTGATAAAAGGGATGAATTATTAGCTCTTCCAGGTATTGGTGCTTATACAGCGGGTGCTATTTTATCAATTGCTTATGAAATGCCAAGTGTGGCCATCGATGGAAATGTAGTTCGAATTATAGGAAGATATTATGCTATAGATAAGCCTTTTTTGAAAAATGAAAAAATATATTCTTCTTATGTTGCCAATATTTTACCCAAAGCAGATGCTGATTCTTTTACACAGAGCTTTATGGATTTGGGAAGTAGTATTTGTTTACCTAAAAATCCTACATGTGAAATATGTCCTTTGCATGAGAATTGTTTGGCATTTAAAAAGAATGACATTTTAAAATATCCTGTAAAGAGTATTAAAAAGAAGCAGAAAATAGAAGAAAGAACGGTATTTTTATTTATTTGTGGTGATTTAATAGCGATTAGAAAAAGAAGTGAAAAAGGATTGCTTGCTTCCATGTATGAATTCCCAAATGATTTGGTAACATTATCTTTAATTGATTTAGAAAATTATTTGTTAGAGGAAAATATAGCCTATATGTCTGTTATTGATGCAGGAGATGCAAAACATGTTTTTTCTCATATTATTTGGCTTATGCGAGGCTTTATTGTTGAGGTGGATAAACCTTTTGGAGATTTTCTGTGGGTTAGTAAAAAGGATTTACAAGAAATTTACTCTATACCAAGTGCTTTTTCAGCTTTTTTAAAACAATTTATGGATAGGAAGTAGCCCAAACCTTTCCTTTTTTTTGGCATACATTATTATTGGGAGGAAAAAATAATGATAAAAGGAATTGATGTTTCTTCTTATCAAGGAAGAATAGATTGGGATAGGGTAAAACCTCATATTGATTTTGCAATACTAAGATGCGGATATGGAAATAATGTCAAAAGTCAAGATGATGTGTATTTTGAAAGAAATGCTAGTGAGTGCAAAAGATTAGGTATTCCTTTTGGGGTTTATTTATTTAGTTATGCAACTAATTTAAATGAAGCTAGAAGTGAAGTAGAACATACATTACGTTTGATTAAGGACAAACAATTAGAATATCCAGTATTTTTAGATGTGGAAGCACGAAGACAGTTAGCATTACCAAAAAATCAATTAACAGAAATTGTTAAATATTATTGTGATGAAATGGAACATGCCGGTTATTATGTAGGTATTTATGCTAGCTTAGATCGTTTTAATAGTAATTTAAATTCACCAGAATTAGATGCTTTTGATAAATGGGTAGCATTATGGAGTGATAGATTTACTTATAAAGGAAAAGCTGGTATGTGGCAAAGAACATCTTATGAAGAAATACCTGGAATTAATGGTCGTGTTGATGGCGATGTTGCTTTTTATAATTATCCACAAATTATTCGAAATGCTGGTCTTAATCATTTAGATGAAACATTAAAGTATAAAAGAGGAGATAAACTTTATTTGTCTGGAGATGTTTATGAAGATAGTGATGCAACCGTTATTAGAGAAAAAATTTGTGATGAAGAAGTGACTATTGAAGCTGTTTTTGCAAATAAAGCTGCCCCTTATAAGATAAGTAATGGTTATGTAAAGCAAGAAGAGTTATATAAAAAATGTGATTAAATGATTTATATAAGAGCCTTTTCATTGATGAAATGGCTTTTTTGTTCAAAAAATCTTGGTGATTAATTTGATGTATGATAAAATAATATTGAATTGTTGAGGTATGTTTATGATATATGCTTTTGTAACTTTAAGTATTTTATCTATTTGGATTGCTATTATATTAATCGTCGTTTTTTTAGATTATAGTTCTATTTTACTGCCTTTACTTGCTTTAATTATGACCGTTGTATTATTCGTTATTGGTTTTGGGAGTAAAAAATGAAAAAGATATCAATTGGACATATTTTATTGTCATTTTTTAAAATACATTGTCAAGATATTCCTCATAAAGACTGGGCTTATAAAAGAAAAATTTATGAAATACTAAGAGGTGCAGGTGGCGTTTATATTAAATTTTTGCAAGTACTAGCTGTAAGTCATAAGTTTATGGATGGTTGGAGTACAATTAAAGATTATGAAGTTTTTAATCAAGTTGATGAGGAATTTATTGACGTGAAAAAATATCTTTTGCATCAAGAACAGTATAAATCTATTGATACTATTCCTTTTGCTAAAGGGTCTTTTGCCCAAGTGTATAAAGCCACTTTATTAAATGATAAAAAAGTCGTTCTTAAAGTTTTGCGTCCTAGTGTTTATAACAATTTGGATAAGGATTTAAAAAAGCTTCATGTGCTTGTTAAAATTTTTAAATATTTTTTGCCAGATTCTATTGTGGATTATGAAGATGCTTTTATAGAATTTGCTAGAAATACGAAGATGGAAACTGATTATGAAAATGAAATTGCCAATATAAAATATTTTGCTAATTATTATAAAAATCATCCATCAGTGATTGTACCTAAAGTATATGATTATTTGTGCTCTTCAACTATTATTGTTGAAGAATATATGGATGGAGTTGCTTTAGCTGATTTGATTACGAATAAAGACATAGACTTTTCTTTGGCCGAACAAAGTAACTTATGGAAACAAATTGTTATTGTTGGTGGGGAAGCTTTAAGGACTGCGATGGTAAGTGATTATGTTTATGGTGATCCCCATCTTGGAAATATTTTGTTACTTAATGATGGTAAAGTTGCTTTGGTAGACTTTGGACTTGTGGCTAAAAAACCGATTTCACAAGAAGCTTTTTATTTGTGGGTTAAAGCATATTATGATATCCTGTTAGGTAAAAATACTTTTGAAGGTTTATTAAAAACTACTTGTATGTGTTTTTGTCCTGATATTACAAATGCTTTAAATAAATATTTTGGTACACCAGATCTTATATCTTCTTTAGCATCTATTCTTAATCAAGATGCCAAAGAAGCTTTACAAAATAATGATAAAGCGGCATATATTACTCAAAATGGTCATTTGCTTTCTTTGTTTTTAGACTATGTTAATAGTACAAAAGCTCTTCGTTTGAAGCTTGATATGCAAAATTATCAGTTATTAAAAGCTATGCAGGCTTTTATAGGTTCTGTTACAATTTTAACGCATCAAAAATTTGAAGAAGCTTATGTTTCTATTATGCTTGCTTCAATGAAGTATGCTTTAGATGAAGTAGAGAATAAAGGTGTCGTACATGATTATTCTTTAAAAACATCTTATTCTAAAAATGAAAGCTATGAATTGCTTATAGGTTTTTTAACTAATATTGCTAATAGTGATGAAAGTTTATTTGATAAAATAATGGAAAGGATGTGTTTGTAATGTCAAAAACAAAATTAAATTCGATACTACTTCATATACGTTATCCTTATACTGGTATAGTTATTGCTATTATGTGGATTGGTATGGCTATTATTATTACTAGTCAACAGATAGAAGCGTATGAAATCCTTTTGGCAGCTACAGCAGTCGCGACTTTGATTATTGCTGTGATTGGATTTAGGCAAGTGAAATAGAATTATTATGAAATTAGTGTTATAATAAAGAATATAAATGGAGGAAATATGAATAATTATTTTTTATTACATGGTAGTTTTGGTAGTCCTTTTAGTAATTGGATTCCTTATTTGAGAAGAGAAATTGAAAAGCAAAATGGTATTGTTTATACGCCAGATATGCCAACAGGTGTGGGTTTACAAACTTATGAAAATTGGGAAAGGGTATTACTTGTTTATGCTGATTGCGGCTTACTTAATGAAAATACAATTATTTTTGCTCATTCTATTGCTCCAGTTTTTATCAGTAAGTTCTTAGTAAAAAACAAATTGAAAGTCAGAAGGTTAGTGTTTGTATATGGCTTTAATCAATATTTTGGTATAAATGAAGAATATGATACGGTAAATGAAAGTATGTATTTCATAGATTTAGCAGCTATTAAAAATTATTGTAGTGATATTGTATGTTTTTATACTGACAATGATCCTTATGTAAAAATGACTGCTGAAAAAGAATTTGCAGATACAGTAAGCACTACTCAGATTATGATTCCTAGTGGGGGACATTTAAATAGTGAGAGTGGGTACGAAGAATTTTCTGAGCTGTTGCCCTTTTTAGAATAAGAAATTATTCTTTTTTTTGGTACTATAAAAGTGTAATAATTAATTACAGAGAAGTGATTGAATATTACACTTCTTTTTATTATT
This sequence comes from uncultured Bacilli bacterium, assembly GCA_948497845.1. GTDB lineage: Bacteria > Bacillota_I > Bacilli_A > RF39 > UBA660 > Onthocola_B. The sequence goes on from CAOOMX010000014.1 coordinate 16,255, forward strand.
CTTATCTAAGGGGAGAAGTTCTTGTTAAAGATGCTTAAGGGCAACTTGTTGATCCAGATGCAGTTATCATTGAGGGACACGCTTATACGCATGGTACTTATTCATAAATATTATGCTGGAACACTTAACTGTTATTTATATAGAATGGTCCATTATTGACTATTCTTTTTTATAGTTAAAAGCCCACACAGTATATAAATATTTACATATTTTATTATTGGGAAGTGATATATATGTTAATAATTCTATTGGGTTGTTTATGCTTGTATATATTTATAAAAATATTATTGCAGTTTATTATAGTTAAATGGGGAAAAATTTCTTATGATGGCTTTTCATCTTTTGGTTTTCGATATCATTCTAAAAAAGATGTTTTTTACAGTGTTCAAAATGCTTGGCAAAAGAATTTTGGCTATACTCATATTTATGATGTTATGTGTCCTTGGTTTCAAATGATTGTTGATGTTTTACCTATTCATTTTTATTATAATCATAAAAATTGGCTTATTTCTTTTTGGAAAGGGCAGTACGGAATTACTACTGGAGCAGAAATAGGAATTTATAATACGAAAGAACAAAAAGTGTCTAAAAATACTTTGTATATGCCAATTCATGAAGATGAAAAATTAGATATGGGTTTTATTTTGTATTTTAAAGATCAGGTGCTTATTAAAGCTAGAGAAAGACATTGGTGGTTGGCTCTTTTTAAATTAGGCTTTTTTAGCAAACCAAAAGATTTAACAATGGCTTTGCATATAACTTTTCCTAATGAAGAAATGTTGCATGCGTTTGTAGAAGCCTTTGAAAAGATTGGATATAAGCAAAATGAATATAAAACTTTTGAAACAACGTTTTATTTTGTTTTTAAAAAGTCTAAAGTTAGAAAAGTATGGACTCGTTCTTTTATAGGGGATTTTATTCGTCAGAAAATAAATTATCATAATGTAATGTTATATCAAAAATTAGCTAGTGATGCAGTGGAAAATAATAAAAAGGATGATTCGTTGGATGTGAATGCCCATCATGTCTTTCTTTATAAATTTGTTCCCTCTATTTTTGAGAATAAGGATTATCATGAAAATAGATAAAGTGCTTGCTAAAGCTTTGGAGATGCCGATAGATGAAAATTCTAAAATTGTTATTATGAGTGATCAGCATCGTGGGGCTGGTGGAAATGCTGATAATTTTACAAAAAATCAAAACATTTTTGAGGCGGCTTTAAGAAAATATTATTTGAATGGTTTTACCTATATCGAACTAGGTGATGGAGATGATATGTGGGAAGTTATTAATTATGATGAGATTATAAAAGAACATTTAAAAACATTTAAGCTTTTAAAAAAATTTTATGATGATAAACGCTTTTTCATGATTTATGGTAATCATGATATGTGTAAAAAAAATAAGGAAGTGTTAAAAAAGTTTTTCTATTTTTATCAAGATGTTGAACAAAGAAAACAAAAACCTCTTCTTAATGAGTTACAGGTTCATGAGTCTATTCTTCTTAAATATTATCAATATGATTTGCTTGTTCTTCATGGTCATCAAGTTGACTTTTTAAATAGCTCTTTATGGCGCTTGTCTAGATTTTTAGTACGATATCTTTGGAAACCTTTAGAAACAATTGGACTTAAGGATCCTACAAGTGCTGCTAAAAATTATAAGGGGGGAAAACTTACAGAAAAGAAGTTGGCAGCTTGGAGTAAAAAGAAAAACAAAATATTGATTGCGGGACATACGCATAGGCCTGTTTATCCAAATGTTGGTGAAAATTTATATTTTAATGATGGTACTTGTATACATCCGGATGGAATTACTTGTATTGAAATAGAAAATGGAAAAATTACTTTGGTAAAATGGGCTTTAGAGCTAAAGGGAGATAATATTTTGGCTGTAGGAAGAGAAGTTATTGCAGGTGGGGATTCTATTCTTTCTTTTTATCAAAAGGTTCTCAAACGTTGAAATCTATTGTACACTGAATATAGTGATTATAAATGAAATGTAAAATATTATGGAGCGGTATTACTGGTAATACTGGTAAAATGATGCAAAAGGTTATTGGAAAACGTGATGATGTTGTGTTGGCTGGAGGTATTTGTAGGAGTTCATCTGACTTCTTTTCTTATGAGAAAATAGATGATATCAAGCCTATTTTTGATGTGTTGGTTGATTTTTCACATCCTGAGCATTTTGATAAACTTTTGCAATTGGCCTTAAAATATAAGAAACCTTTTGTAGTAGGAACAAGTGGCTTAAGCGATGAGCAAATGCATGCTTTGGAAGACGCTGCAAAGATCATTCCTGTTTTTAAAGGAGGAAATTTTCGTTTTTTGGTAAAGACTTTTATTGATGAAATAGTTAGTCTTGCTAAAAATAGTTTGGATGAAGAAATTATTTTGGAGGAGACTCATTATAAATCGATGCATTTGCCTAGTCAAACTGCTTTGGTAATAAAAAAAAGAGTAGAAGAAGAAACTGGTAAAAAACTTATTATCAAGTCAACGACGCAAGACATTTTTTTTACAAATCAGTGGTGTGTTCAAAATGTCTCTTTTTCATGTCCAGTATATGATGAAAATTTAGTAAATAATATTTTATCTATTGCCTTTATTATGTGTAGTAAGAAGGCAGATGGAATATATGATTTAGACCGTTTGTATGCTTTAAATGTTATAGATAGATAAATTGACAGGTAGTTAAGATTGTGGTATCATAAACTTATTTTTAGGGGGAAATTATGAGATATAAGTATAGAAGGGGGCAAATTTTTAGAAAACCTTTGCCAGTTTCGAAACAAATAAAGACATATATTTATAATAATGAGTTACCATTTTCTTTATATTTAGAAAATGCTTTGGAAGATAAGGTTCCCATTAGCTGTTTATGTAAAAAAGATAGAAAGATTGTTAGTCGTTTTGGTATAGAAAAATCTAAAGATATCGACTGGGAACTTCTTAATAAAGATTTGGGATATCATGTGTTAGAATTGTATTCTTTATTGGAACATTGTTCTTTAGATAATGCCAATCAAGTTCTTTATGCATATATACAAGATAGGATTGCTCCAGCTCTTTATTCTGAAAAAATGAAAAAGTTTTTTCCAAAACGCTTTATTGATGTTTCTACTATTCTAGATAAAGATTTAAAAGATGTTGTTAATCGTTTTAATACAGGAGAAGCTTCTTTACATGAATTGATTTCTTATTGGTCTTTTTTTAAAGATAAAGATTGGTATTATTTTTTTGTATTTAATAATTATTCGTTTGTTTTTGAAGATGTTATTCATTTTATGGAAGCATATGAAGAATTAGTTCCTATTCTTTTAAAAACAAATCAAATTGGCTATTTTATTGGAAATTGTTCAAGGGAATCTATTGAAGAACAAAAAAATTTTTTAGGATTGGCTGCTATTAGTATTATAGAAAATGCCGAAAACTATTATGGGGAAAAAGTAGATTTAACTGAAGAAGATTATAAGGTTTTATATAAGTATATTTCTATCAATGATTATTTGCAAAAATATTTGAAAAGTGATCCTATTTATGAAGAATTGCAAAGTTTATCTATGGATGAAGTTTTGGAAGTGTTTCGAATAGATTTTTTTAAAGATCGAAATGTTGTGCATTTTTTAAATACTTTTGGGGTAGCAGAGGTTTTAGCTTTTGAAAAAAATTGTGGTCCTTTTTTAACTTTGAATAATTGTTTGTTATTAAAATGTCTAGATTTAAGTTACTACACTGGACAAACATTTTCTTCTTTTTTAGAAGCATTTATTATAAAATCCTTAGCAAGTTTTGATGGTCGTATTAATCATAGTGTTATTCATGGCGAATTTAGAGATCGTCATCCACATTTATTTATACCTACAAATGCTCCGGATGCTTTACAAAAAGCTTTTTATAGTTATCAAGTAGATTTAGATTATGTGATAAATCATCCTCAATATAGGGATTATTTAAAGAATATTGATGTTGAATTCTTAGTTCCTTCTGTTTCTGTTCTTGTTGGAAGAAATCAATACGTTAATTTTTTATCTTTATTAAAGGAGTATTTTTCGCAAGAAGAAGTTTTTTCTATTGTTCTTACATATGGAAAGTATTTTTATTTAATAGGTAAGAAGAAATTGATACAAGATGCAAATCAATTTACAAAAGACGATTTAATGATGATTATTATGCTAATTAGAAGTATTGCTATCACAGAATTAGGTATGTTTTATAATGAAGATTTGGCACAAGAGGAGAGCTATAGACGAAGAAAATCATTGTTTTTGCCTGAAAATACAGATGCTTCTATTAAAGAGAAATTTTATAATAAGAAGTTTAAAATAGAGGATTTTGTAAATGATCCAGATCTTTTAGAAATATTTACATCTACAAATGTCATTTATGGGTTTCCTCCAGAATATATGTGGGCTTATTCTTTGTTTACTGACAATCAAAGTATGTTTTGTGCTAATCAATGTAGATTAAGAGCAATTCAAGGTTACTTGGAATTAAAAGATTGTAATAGTCGTGAAAAATATGTAGAATTAATGAAAGCTTATGGAATAGTTGTTGGTCCTAGCAAAGTAGGAGAATTGTTAATTATTATTCAAAGAATATCTCTTTCAAATGCTAGAGAATTATTTAAATTTAGAAAAATGATTGTGCCTTTACTCCTAAAAAATGAAAATCCTCTAGAAACATTAGATTTACTTGAAAATATTTTTGTTGAAAATAAGTTACCTACTGTGGGGAAGATCTATTTGTGCTTTCAAATTCTTTACCCTGATTTTAAGACTTTTGTTTTAGATAATAATAAAATGTCTCCAGTTCTTGATAAAAGTTCTTCTTGGAAAAAAAGAATTATTATTTTTTCAGATTTAATTCGAGCAACTTTAGGTTCTGGTAATCGATCATTGCTACAGTTTCTTAATCACCTAAAAGAAGGAGCTATGTTGTATGATAAAGTAAGATTTAATGGGCAGACAGAAGATGATTTGTCTAGAGCTTGGAGAGAAACATTAGAAAATTATGCGAGTTATTTAACCGTTTTATACCATAATACTTTTCATGCTAAATCTTTTGCTTGGAGTGGAAGTATTTTGGAAGATATAGATAAGCTTTATCAATTATTTGGTGTTTTAGATGATAAACATAATATAGTAGATCGTCTTGTAAATATGTTTTGTCATTTTGCTGGGTTTAAAACCTTAAATGATATTGATATGTATTTAAATAGTAGGGTGTTTAGGATAGATAAAAAAAATAGAGGAATAGCTAGTCATAAATTTTTACTTGAAAAAGGCGATTTTATTAAAGGAATTTATAAGTCAGCCTTTAGGGGTATTTTACAAAATGGATGCGTTTCAAATGAATTTTTGGGGGAAAATGCTAAGAGTGATAGTACTCCTCTTGATACAGATGTATCTATCATTCTTAAAGATTTAGATACAAATACCCAAATGATTTATGAAACAGTAACAGGTAATAGTTATGGTGATGTGTTCTTAGTTTTAAAAAATGATCAACGTTTTATTTGTACCAGAGATGAGAAGAAAACTAAATCTTTTCAATATGATGAAAAGAAATTAGAAGTTTTTTATTCTGGTAAAGTGGGAGAATCTCATTATGGTATAAGAACTGGTTTTGCTTCAACAGATATAGATGCTATTTTAACAGATAGCTATGAATCATGGATGGGATTAGAAATAGCTAGAAATGGATTTTATATTCCAATCTTTAATTTAGATGGTGATGTTTTGTTTTCTCCTGAAGATTTTGATTATTTGCGTAATTGTATGCAAGGATTATCCTTTTATGGAGGTACAAGTTATTCTTTTTCATCTCATTTAATTAATGAAGATACAATTCAAATAGTAAATAAAATGAGTAAAAGTAACGATGATATAGTATATAAAAAAGATGTTATTTTTGAACATGTAACTGCTGTTTTAACAAGTCTTGGGTGGAAAGTTGAAACTTCATTAAATAATTTATCTCAAGGTGTAGTTCAATTTATAAATACTGGTTCTACTGGTAGAAAATCTAATATGTTAGACGATTCTGATTTTGATTATGTTTTACGTCTTGATCGAAATGTTTATGAGGATAAAGCATTGTTTCAAGAAGTAAAAAATAAATTTTTGCAATATTTTTCTAATTATATATCTGTTTGTGATGAAGCTAAAGCATTAAAGTTTAAAGGGTTGAAAATAGCTGATATTGCAGTAGATGTTGATATTACCTTTGCTCCAAAGACGCCGGATTTAATTTATTCATCTGATGATGCTATGCTGGATAGATTTAATACTTTAAAGAATCTTGATGAAGAAAAGTATAATTTTGTTTTGGCTAATATTATTTTAGCTAAACAACTTTTAAAGGAAGCTAATGTATATAAAGCTTATAAAAGTGATCATTCGCAAGGTGGTTTAGGAGGATTAGGTATTGAAAATTGGATTGTACAACATGGAGGATCTTTTTACGATGCCGCGGTGTCTTTTTTGGAGGCCGCAAATGGAAAAGATTTAAAAAGTTTTCAAATCAGTTATCCTATATGGGATTTTGGAGAAAATCATTTATCTAGTGTACTAAATATTTATCCACATGATAATTTTGTTCATCATTTAAGTTCATACGGTTATCAAAAGATGTGTACTGTATTAAAGGCTTATGTTGATAATTATACTAGAAATGGACATGCTGCTTTAAAAAGAAGTTTATAAACCTAAAATATTTATGTTATAATTTTTATATAGTTAGGAGTGTAGATGTGAAAAAAGGTTTTAAAATAGCAATTGTTATAATAGATATAGTTTTATTATTGGCCATCATTACAGGAGTAATAGATTATAGGAGAATTAAAGATAATAAGGCACCTATTTTTACTATTAAATTGGCTAGTGAAGAAGAAGGAAAAATTACATATATTGGGTTAGGTTATAAAGTAATTGGTTATTGGGGTGTATCGATTCATGAACCTTTTGAAAATAATATGGGGTTAAAATTTGGTAGTTGGTTTATGAAATATGAAGGGTCTTTTGATAAAGATAATGAAAATAAAGATACACATTTCTTTTTTGGAAAAGTAATTGAAAAACATACATCTTATGTAATTGTAGAACCCAATGAAGATGAAAAAGAAAGAAAAAGTGCAGATAAATTTCTTGTTGCTTGTTCTGAAGATGATACCGCTTGTGAAGTTGGAACTTATGTAAAAATTACTTATGAAGGCATGATAAGAGAAAGTTATCCAGCTCAAATTGATGTTTTAAGAATAGAAAAGGTTCCACAAATAGAATCAACATCAAATATGTATTTTAAAATTGAAAGATATAATGTATATGATTCTATTAAGTATTATCCATATGATGAACATGATGATGGAACCATCTATTTTGCAGGAGATATAAAAGAATTTTATATTATTTTAGATAAAACGGTTAGTTTAAAAGAGTATATGATGAGTTCTGATAAAGGATTTTTTGATCATATAAAATTTATTACAGATAAATTGGATAAAGAAGAATTAAGTGATGGGACGAAGGTGTATAGCTCTAAAGAATTAGATGTGTCTATTACTGTTTGTAATACCAAGACTAAAAATATTTATTTTGATCGTTATCAAAGTGAAAAAATAGTATGTGGCTAATAAATGATAACAAATCTTTAAAAGTATGTTATATTTAATATGGTGAGGTAGTATGGAAAGAGTAGATAAAATTAATTATTATTTGGATTTAGCAGAATCTGTTAGTCAACGTGGAACTTGCTTAAGAAGAAATTTTGGAGCTGTCATTATAAATAATGATGAAGTTCTTTCTACAGGTTATGTTGGAGCCCCAAGAGGAAGACGTAATTGTTGTGATATGAAAATGTGTATTAGAGAGAAATTGAATATTCCTCGAGGTGAAAGATATGAATTATGCCGAAGTGTTCATGCTGAGCAAAATGCTATCATTAGTGCTCGTAGAAAAGATATGATTGGAGCAACTCTTTATTTGGTTGGTATTGAGTATGCTACAAAAGAGTATGTAAAAAATGCAAGACCATGTTCTTTTTGCAAAAGAATGATTATTAATTCTGGTATTAAACAAATTATATGCCGTGAAAGTAAAGATGAGTTTACTACTATAGATGTTGAAGAGTTTATTAAAAATGATGAAAGTTTAGAAGGTGTAAGAGGATATTAAATTAGCTTAAATGGCTAATTTTTTTTGATTTGTTTTATATTTAGATATTGTGTATAATGATAAAGTAGGTGGTTATTTTGAGAGAAACTTTTAGAAATATGAAGAGGGTTTTAAAAATTAGTAATGAAAATAGAAAATATTTTGTTCCTATTTTAATTTTTTCAGCTGTACAATTGATTATTGGAATCTTTTTGCCCCTTTTTACTGCTCGTCAGATTGTTGCATTTTCTGAAAATATATTTGAAGAATTAGTTTTAGTTAGTTTAATGGTGTTTGGTATTAGCTTACTAAATGAATTCAATAATTTTGTTATGCGTGTTGTTTGTAAAAAGTTTCGATTAGGTACTATTAGAAATCTGCAAATGAATTTGTGTGAAGAAATATTAAATATACATGAAAAAGATTTTCAAGAGAAGGGTACAGGTACTTTTATTGAGCGTATTACACATGATACAGATCAAATGGCTGAAATGTTTACACAAGGTATCGGTTATGTCTCTAAAACTTTTATGAGTGCGGGTATTTTTATAGCTATTTTTATTATCAATAAATTTGTTTTTGTCTTTTATTTTACAGCTGCTTTTATCTTAACTGTTATACATCTTATTAAAGTTAAAACTAAAGGGAAAAAGGATATTCTTTATCGTAAACAACGAGATAAAGTTTCTAGCTCAATTACAGAACTTGTAAGAGGAGAAAAAGAATTAAAGATGTTGTCTGCTAAGAATAGTTATTTACAAAGGCTTTTTTTGGAAATCAGACTTAAAAGTGAAAAAGATTATGATAAAAGATTTACGGATGTTTTATACTTGTTAATTGTAAAAAGTTTATCTCATTTTTTTGTTTTTTGTTTAGTTCTTTTGCTTATTTATTTGATTAAGGAACAAAATCTATCCGTGTCTTTAGCAGTTGCCTTGTTTACCTATAAAACTAATATTATGACTAATTTTATGGATAATATATCTTTATTATTAGATGAGATAAAAAACTTTAATATTTCTTGTAATCGTGTATTTGCTATTTTTGATAATGAAGAATTTTTGCAAGAAAATTTTGGGGATAGAATATTAAAAAAAGCAAAAGGAAACTTTGAATTTAAAAATGTGACTTTTGGTTATAATGAAAGTGCTGTGTTAAAAAATATGTCCTTTCATATTCAAAATGGCGAAACTGTAGCTTTTGTTGGCAAAAGCGGTATGGGAAAGAGTACAATTTTTAATTTATTAGGTAAACTTTATACGGTTTGGGATGGAAATATATTTATTGATGGAGTGGATATTAATACTTTAAGTGAAGATTCTATTCGAGGGAATATGACGATAATCTCTCAAAATCCTTATGTTTTTAATATGAGTATTAAAGATAATTTTAAATTGGTAAAAGAAGATATCTCTGATAAAGAAATAATTAAAGCTTTAAAACAAGCTTGTTTGTATGATTTTGTTCAAAGCTTACCTCAAAAATTAGATACTGTTATTGGAGAAGGGGGTACCAACTTGAGTGGAGGACAAAAACAAAGATTGGCTATTGCTCGGGCTTTGGTGCAAAATACAAAAATTATTCTTTTTGATGAAGCAACTAGTGCTTTAGATAATGAAACACAACAACATATTCAAACTGCTATTGATCATTTAAAGGGAAAGTATACGGTTCTTATTATTGCACATCGATTATCTACTATTAAAACGGCAGATAGAATTTTATTGGTAGATGATGGTGTAATATGTGCTGAAGGTACACATGAAGAATTATTAAAAAATAATTTGTTTTATAAGAAATTGTATGAAAATGAAATGATAAATGAAGAGTAGGGGACATTTAAATAATATATATGTTATAATATATTAAAGGGAGGTAATTGTTTGGAAAAATATATTTATTTAGATAATAATGCAACTACACAATGTGATGAAGAAGTATTAAATGCTATGTTGCCTTATTTAAAAAATCAATATGGTAATCCTAGCAGTATTTATTCTTTTGGTAAAAACATTTTAAAAGAGATAAATAAAGCAAGGGATTTGGTAGCGAAATTATTAAATGCTTCTATGGAAGAAATTGTTTTTACTAGTTGTGCCAGTGAAAGTAATGTTACTGCTATTATGAGTGCTGTAAAAAGTAATCCAGATAAAAAGCATATTATCACAACCAGTGTAGAACATGCATCTATTATAGAAACGATGAAATATTTAGAAAGTATTGGTTATGAAATTACCTTTTTACCTGTAGATGAATCTGGTTGTATTCGTTTAGATCATTTAGAAAAAGCGATTAATGAAAATACATGTTTGATTGCTGTTATGATGGCTAATAATGAAATTGGTAACGTTTATCCTATTGAAGAAATTGGCCGAATAGCTAAAAAATATAATGTATTATTTCATACAGATGCTGTTCAAGCTGTTGGGAAAATTCCTATTGATGTAAAAACTTTAAATGTTGATACATTGTCGTTATCTGGACATAAGATACATGCTCCGAAAGGAATAGGGGTGCTTTATGTAAAAAAAGGAATCCCTTTGATTATAATACCTTTAAGGTTCACACTAAATAAAAAGAATGATAAAATTTTATTTAGGAAGAATCAAGGAGGTATTTTTTCATGGGAAAACATAAAAAATGGACTTTAGAACAAAAAGTTAAGATTGTAAAAGAATTTAAAAATGGAGCTACTATTTCATATCTAAATAATAAATATGGAATTTCTGGTATGGGAACAGTAAGTAGATGGAATCAAGAATATGATGAAGGAAGATTAGGAATTGATAATCGTGGTAAAAAGAAATATCAAGTAGAATTGGAGGATATTGATAT
>CAOOMX010000015.1 GCA_948497845.1 uncultured Bacilli bacterium
CTTTTACAATTCATATTTTTTCAGTTAATTTGAAATTTAACTTTTCATTTGACTTAATCATTATAGGTGATATGATGAAATTAAAGTTATGGGTGAAAGTTTGCCTTATTTTCCTTTTATGTGGAGGTCTATATTTTAGTTATCAATTTTTTAATAAAGATGATCAAATGTCTCAAGAAGCCAAAAATGTTTTAAAAGAATTTAATATACCAAAGGATAAGTATTCTAAAGCTTTGGAATTTGCTTTGCAAAATAATATGTATGATGAAAAGTATTTGGAAGAGTATAAAGACATTCAATATGAAAATGTAGATCATTTTAAAGATGCTTTATCTTTTCTTGCTAAAGGATATAAAGGTAAAGAAATTAATTATATTTTGGCCTTGAGTGATCAAAACTTTGAAAAGTTAAAAAAAATAGATTATGTTAACCTAGAAAACTATTATTCTTTTAAAAACTTCGATGTTCTTAAATTAGATAGATATAATAAGTATAAAGAAACACATCAAGATGTTGCTTATAAAGATGTTGTTACTTATGTTAATATAAAACTAGATTTGCCTGTTTATACGGATACAATTACAGTTGATAATCCCTCTAGTTTATTAGTTTTAGTTAATAAATATAATTCTTTACCTAAAGATTATAAACCTAATACTACCTCTACTTTGCCTGGTGCATATAAAAATAATGTCCCTATGCGTGTTGAGGCTAAAGAAGCTTTAGAAAAATTACAAAAAGCTGTTAAAGAAGAAGCCAATTTTACTTTACTTCCTACAACCGCTTATCGAGACTATAATTTTCAAAACACTTTATATACTAATTATGTAAAGGATAATGGTAAAGAAAAAGCAGATACTTTCTCTGCTCGTCCAGGTTACTCTGATCATCAAACTGGTCTTGCTATTGATTTAAAAAATCCAGCTCGTGAAAAGGTTCGCCTTAGTGATAGTGATTATGAATGGTTACATCACAATGCCCATCGTTTTGGCTTTATTATAAGATTTCCTAAGGGTAAAGAATTTATTACTGGATATCAATTTGAAAATTGGCATATTCGTTATGTAGGTAATGATGTAGCTAAAATAATTTATGAAAACGATTTAACTTTAGAAGAATATATTGATTTATACGTTACAACTTATTAAGGATTGATGCTTTTCAATCCTTTTTTATTCCATATGAGGTTGTCTTAAATGACCACTTTGGGTCATTTCACTATAGCTTACTAAACAACTTAAAGTTGGTTTTATATATATAGCTTCTATTTCTTCTTTAAAAGGAGATTTATTTATCTTTTTTTGTTTTAATACACTTTCATATAAAGCTCTTTTTGGACTAAGCATTACTTTTCCTACAAAAATAAACTCTTTGTTTATATATTTACCTAATAAGAGTGATAAAGAATTATTTTTATTTTTTTGATATCCTCCAATTAAAAAAGTATCTTTTTTAAAGTTTTTTATTTTAAGCCAAGACAATGAACGTTTATTTATTTCATAAACTGAATCTTTTTTCTTAGCTACTATCCCTTCTAGTTTTACCTTTTTAACATATTTATATAATGAAATGCCCTTTTCTTCTATCCATCTGCTTTTTAAAAAAGAATCATTTTCTTTAAAGCTATCTAACACTTTTTTTCTCTCGATTAATGGCAATTGATCTAGATTTTTATCTTTATATAGAATATCAAAAGCAATAAAAACAATTGGATTATGAATACTTTGATATTTTATTTTAGGTTTATCTTTTAAATGAATTCTATGTTGTAATTTTAAAAAGGATGGATATCCCTCTTCCATAGCAACAATTTCTCCATCAAAAATACAGTTATTTTTTACAATATCTTTTATAGAATCTAATTCTGGAAATAAATGCGTTATATCTTTGTTGTGTCTATTTACAATTTTTATACACTTCTTATTTACTTTAACTATAGCCCTTATTCCATCAAATTTTAATTCATAAAGATAGTTCTTATCATTAAATGGTTTAGACACTTCTTTTAATAACATGGGAGTAAATGTATTATTCCAAAGATTCATTTCTTACTCTTTAAACTCTTTTCTAATGCTTCCATTAAATCATTTACTTGTACTTTTGGCTTTTTCTTTACTCCTTTAATGGTTTTGCCATTTAATTTATCATCAATGGCTTTTTTGATATTATCTTGGTATTCATCCTTGTACTTTTCAGGTGTAAACTTTTCACTTAAACTGTCAATTAATTTGATAGCTAAATCTAACTCTTTAGGATTGATAGTTCCTTCTATTTCCTGCTCTGGTGTACGTACTTCTTCATCAAAATATAATGTAGTTAATATTATTCCAAAATCAGCAAATCGCAGAATACAATAATAAAACTTATTACCTAATACCGTTTTTGCTAAGGCAACTTTTTTGGTCTTTTTTAAAGCTTCATAAAATAAAAGGTAGGCTTTGGACTTATTTTCCGTTTCTAAAACATAGCTTTTTTCATAAAAAACTGGATCTATTTCGTCTATTTTAACAAAAGCTATTACATCTATTTCTTTTTCATTTTCAGGCTTTAACTTATCTAACTCCGCTTTTTCAAAAACTAAATAATTGTCTTTTTCAAATTCATAACCCTTTATAATATCAGCTTCTTTTACATCCTTTTTACAATGGGGACAGTACTTAATATATTTAATTCTATTCATACACTTTTCATGTAATTGATTAAATGATGTATCATTATTTTTAATAATAGGATTCATAACGACAGGTATATTTACTAATGCAAAGGATATATTGCTTTTTATATTTGGCATCAAATTCCTCCCTTTTTATTAGTCTTACACAAATTTTTTATTTTATGAATTAAATTATTTGTTAGCATTTTTACAAAATAAAAGACTGTTTTCAAAGTGTTATCTTTGTTAACAATCTTATCTTTTTATTCTTCAGAGGTTTTTTCTTCTTTTTTTGGTTCTTCTTTCTTTTTTGGTTTTGGTAAACAGTCTTTGCGAGATAGGTTTAATCTACCACGATTATCATAGCCTAGAGATTTTACCATAATCTCATCTCCAACTTTAACGATGTCACTTGGTTTATTTACTCTTTCATGCGCTAATTGAGAAACATGTACTAAACCTTCACAATTTGGCCAAAGTTCTACAAAAACCCCAAAATCTTCAACCTTTGTTACTTTTCCTGTATAGATTTTATCTGCTTCAACTTCTCGTATTACTTCTTCAATCATACGACGTGTTTTAGCAATGATTTCGGCATCTGTATGATAAATAATTACTCTTCCGTCATCTTCTAAGTCTACTTTTACAGCATCTTTATCATTTACAGTTGCTACATTCGAAGCTTCTAAAATGATTTTTGTAATCATTTCTCCACCACGTCCAATAATGTCTTTTATTTTTTCAGGAGAAACCGTAAATGTATCAATCTTAGGAGCATACTTACTTACACTCTTACGAGGTTCTGCGATAGCTTCTTGCATTACTTCTAAGATTTCTAAACGAGCTTTTTTGGCTTGGGTTAATGCTTCTTTTAATATTTCTTTGGTTACTCCCTTAATCTTAATATCCATTTGTAAGGCTGTAATTCCATCCTTAGTTCCAGCTACTTTAAAGTCCATATCTCCCATATGATCTTCTAAGCCTTGAATATCAGTCAAAATCGTATACTTGTCTTTATTTTGAATTAATCCCATTGCTATACCTGCCACTGGAGCTTTTATTGGTACACCAGCTGCCATTAAACTTAAACAACCTGAACAAATTGTTGCTTGACTTGAAGATCCATTACTTTCTAATACTTCACTTACCACACGAATGGTATATGGGAACTCTTCTTCACTTGGTATAACTTGTGCTAAGGCTCTTTCTCCTAAAGCTCCATGTCCTATCTCACGACGTCCTGGGCTTCCATATCTTCCCGTTTCTCCTACTGAGAATTGAGGAAAATTATAATGAAGCATAAAACGTTTAGTATCTTCTAGGCCTAAACCATCTAATATTTGATGTTCACCAATAGCTCCAAGTGTTGTTGTTGCAAGTACTTGTGTTTCACCACGAGAAAATAACGCTGAACCATGTGTTCTTGGTAAAATATCTATACCTGCATATAGATTTCTTATTTCATCCATTGCTCTTCCATCTGGACGAACTTTTTCATCTGTAATTAATCTTCTAACTTCTAAAGCTTCTATCATATCAAGTACTTTTTTCACTTGTTTTATTAATTCATCTACGTTTTCTTCATTTTTATAAACTTCAGTAAAATGCTCTATTGCTTCTTCTTTTACACGATCAACTTCAGCATAACTTTCTAATTTATCCTTGATTTGAATTCCTGCTAATATACCCTTCGTTGCATATTCTAAAACAGCATTCTTTAATTCTTCATTAATTTCTGCTTTTGGTAATTCTAACTTTTCTTCTCCTATTTCATCAATAATCTTTTGTTGAAATGCACATAGTGTTTTGATATTTTCATGAGCAAACATTAATGCTTCTAACATCGTTTTTTCACTAAGTTCTTGCGCTCCTGCTTCTACCATGCAAATAGCATCTTTTGTTCCAGCTACAGTTAAATTTAATACACTTTTTTCTGTTTGTTCAGCAGTTGGATTAATGATAAACTCATCATCTACTAAACCAACTATAACTCCTGCTACTGGACCATCAAATGGAATATTACTTATTCCTAGACATAATGATGATCCAAATAAAGCAGCCATTTCAGGAGAATTGTCTTGATCTACTGATAATACAGTATTAATTACTTGAATTTCATTTCTTAAATTTTCATCAAACATTGGTCTTATTGGTCTATCTATTAGTCTAGCTGCTAATGTTGCGGCATCACTTGGTCTACCTTCTCTTTTAATAAATCCACCAGGTATTTTACCAACTGAATATAATTTTTCTTGATATAAAACTTGTAGTGGAAAAAAATCTTGTGTTAACATTGTTTTACCCATAACACAAACAGATAGTACAACTGTATCTCCATATCGAATTAAAACAGATCCGGTTGCTTGTTTAGCTAATTCTCCCGTTTCTACAATAAGTTTTCTTCCTAAAAAATCTAATTCATATACTTTTTTCATTTTCTAACCTCTTTTCCTAAAAATAAAAAGAGACACTAAAATAAAGTGCCCTTTCATTATTTTCTTAAATTTAATTTTTTAATTAACTCACGATAACTTACTACATCGTTTGTCTTTAAATATTCCAATAATTTTTTTCTACGTCCTACTTTCATAAGCATTCCTCTTTTTGAATGGAAATCATGCTTATGTTCTTTTAAATGTTCTGTTAAATTATTGATTTCATGTGTAAGAATTGCTATTTGTACTTCAGCTGATCCACAGTCATTAGCATTTTTAGCAAATTCTTTAATGATTTTTGCTTTTTCTTCTTTTTTTAAAGCCATTGTTTTATCCTCCTTTATTTTCTAACGGGTTTTAACCAAGTAAAGCGTCGGAGACATCTAAACTTCGTAAAAACTTCTTAATCAAATTATACCTTATAAGTCTATGTTTTATCAAGTACTATTTTAATGCACTTAATAATTCATCTTTTTTCATTGTAGAATAACCTTTAACACCTTTATCTTTAGCTAATGCTTTTAATTCTGCTAAAGTCTTACTTGTAAGGTCATCATTTTCAACTTTTTTAACTGTAGTCTTTTTTACTTCAGCTTTTTCTTCACTTTTCGTTTCTTTTTTAGCTGCTGCAATTTCACCATTTAATGCTTTTTTTGCTACTTCTACTAATTTAGTGAAAGATGTAGCATCATCAATAGCCATTTCAGATAACATTTTACGATTAATTTCAATACCTGCTTTAGCTAATCCATTGATAAATTTTGAATAACTTATATCGTTTGCACGACATGCAGCATTAATTCTTGTAATCCATAATTTACGGAAATTTCTTTTATTTTGTTTACGATCTCTATATGCGTAAGCTCCACTATGGAATGTTTGTTCTTGAGCAGTCTTATATAATCTATGTTTACTTCCAAAGTAACCTTTTGCTTCTTTTAATACCTTACGTCTTCTGTTTTTAGATACGTTTCCACCTTTAACTCTTGCCATGTTACATCACCTTCCTAGATAACAGACTTTAATCTGTTTCTATCTCCTTTACTTAATACGCCTTTTCTTCTTCTTTGACGTACTGCTTTTGTACTATCTTTTCCTGTAAAATGGTTTCCATTACTCTTCATATAAGTTAATTCACCATTTTTCTTTTTCTTAAATGCCTTTGCTGTAGATTTATGTGTTTTTTGTTTACATTTCGCCATAATTACTTCTTCCCTTCCTTATTATTTGGTGCTAATATGATTGACATTTGTCTTCCTTCTAACTTTGGTTCTGTTTCTATACTAGAACACTCTGCTAGAGAATCCGCAAATCGAAGTAGAACATCACGTCCTAATTCTGGTCTTGCCATCTGACGACCTTTAAAACGGATGAATGCTTTAATCTTATGCCCTTTAAGCAAGTATTCTTTTGCATTTTTTCTTCTTGTTTCAAAGTCTCCAACATCGATGGTCGTTGACAAACGATACTCTTTTAAATCTTTATTTGATTCCCTTTGCTTTTTTTGCGCTTCTTTCAGTTTCTTTTGCTTCTCATAACGATATTTGTTATAATCCATGATTTTAGCTACTGCAGGAGTCGCATTGCCACTCATTAGAACTAAGTCTAATCCTGCATAATTTGCAAGGGTTAGGGCATCTGCTATCTTTTTTAAACCCATCTTTTCGCCATTTGGCCCAATAACCATAACTTCTGGAACTCTTATCCCTTCATTTACTGGTAATTCATTACTATTTGCTGCTATATTAAGCACCTCCACATAATTAAAAATGGATACACCTTATGTACCCATTTACCTTGTTTAAAATTATTCTTTTTAACTTGGCTTTTGACCCATTACTTTTTGTAATCAGGTGGATACATATCGCTTTCCTTTTTTAATAACAACACTAGTTTACTACAATACTTTATGTTTGTCAAACGAATTATTACCTTTTTTAGGATAAATTTTATCTAAAAAATAAATTTGAAGAAAAACTTTGTATAAAAAAAGGAAATCAGGGGGTAAGCATCTTATATATAAGTAGAAGAAGGTATTGTATTTGGTTATGGAAAAACTAAAATTATTTCGACCATTGTATGATGATTTGCTTTTTAAAGAAGGTTTATCAAGAGATGAAAATCGCCTTTTTTTAGAATATTTTTTGGAAACGATGTTGGATTTACCTAAAGGATCCACGCATAAGAAATTAGTTGTACATTATGAATGTCCTATTCTTAAGAAAAATTATTTTGATAAAGGGATTCGTGCTGATATGTTAGTTGACTATTTAGATTATACTATCGATTTGGAATGTTATACTTTTTTTTATGAAGAAGCAAAAGAGAAAACTATGTGTTATGCGCATCGTTTAGCATCTTTATTTAAAATTGGAGATTCTTACTGCAGAGGGAAGAAAATAATCCAAATTGTTATTATTCAAAATATGCAAATAGCTTTTAATAAAGGAATTATTAATGAATATTTAATTACTAATACGAAGGATTCTAAAGATACTTTATGTAAGGATAGTTTTAAGCTATACTATTTTTTATTAAATCAGCTTGACAACGCTCAGACGTATAATTATAATGAAGATGTAAAGATACGCTGGTTAAAATTTATCGCAGCAAAAACAGAGGAAGAAAGAAAAACAATTGCGAAAGGAGATGCTTTATTAATGGAATTCGATAAAAATTTAAATGAATATATGATGGATGCAAAATCTAAACAGTATTTTCAAGAATGGGACTTACAAATTTATCAACACCAAGCCGAACGTAGAGGTATTGAAAAAGGCCAAAAAAGAATTGCCAAAAATTTGTTAGACAAGGGCTTGGATTTGTCTTTTGTTCAAGAAACGACTGGGCTTAGTAAAAAAGAACTTATTCAACTACAGCAAGAGTATTAATATATTCTTTTTTTATTTATTACAATTTCCTATAAAAAAGAAAATGAAAGCCTTTCATTTTCTAGGTTCTATTTTGGCTAGTTGTTCAAAAGTTGTTATACATGGGTTATTTTCTTGTTTTTCTTAAATCTTCGACTAGTTTAATAAATTCATCTTTAGCTACTGTAATTGTTTCTTCACTACCATAGTTTCGATAACTTATCATATCGCTATCTACCTCTTTTTGCCCAATAATTACTGATATTGGATTTTTATTGATAACACTTTCTCTCATACGATAACCTAATTTTTCTTCACGAGCATCTAAATTAACACGGAAATCTAAATCTCTTAATGCTTCATATAACTTTTTAGCATATTCTAAATGATACTCATTGTTTACAGGAACAATGTTTACTTGTATAGGACTTAGCCATAATGGTAGAGCTCCTTTAGTTTCTTCTAAATAATAAGCAATAAAACGATCTATGCTTCCAAAAACTGCTCTATGTAAAACAACTGGTGTCTTTTTACTTCCATCTTTATCTATGTAATTTAAGTCAAACTTCATTGGTAAACAAAAGTCTAATTGACATGTTGATAATGTATATTCATTTCCTACAGCAGGGCGAACTTGAACATCTAATTTTGGACCATAAAACGCTGCTTCCCCAATTTTTTCAATATAGTCAATGCCAATATCATCTAAAACTTTACGTAAACGATCCTCCGCATTATTCCACATTTCATCATCTGGGTAATATTTTACTTTATCTTCTGGATCTCTTAATGATAATTCAAAACGATAATCATTGATATTTAATTCTTTGTATACATCTAATATTAAATCTACTACACTTTTAAATTCACTTTCAATTTGTTCTGGTGTTACAAAAAGATGGGCATCATTTTGGCAGAATGTACGAACACGTTCAATTCCTTTTAAAGCTCCACTTGCTTCAAAACGGCAGTCACGAGCTATTTCTCCAATACGAAGCGGTAAATCTCTATAAGAATGAATAGCATTAGCATAAATCATCATGTGATGTGGGCAGTTCATAGGGCGTAAGACAAATTCTTCGCCTTCAACTTCCATCTTAGGAAACATATTTTCTTGATAATGATCCCAATGTCCACTTGTTTTGTATAATTCTACATTTCCAAGCGGTGGTGTTAAGACATGTTTGTATCCTAACTTTCTTTCTTTTCCCTTAATATAATTTTCTAGTTCTTCCCAAATAATATATCCATTTGGTAAATACATAGGAAGACCTTTTCCTACTAAGTCTGAAGTCATAAAAATATTTAATTCTTTTCCTAATTTTCTGTGATCGCGAAGTTTAGCTTCTTCTAACATTTTTAAATGGCTTTCTAATTCTTCTGGCGCATCAAAACAAATTCCATAAATTCTTTGCAACATATGGTTTTTAGCATCGCCTTTCCAGTAGGCACCACTTACCTTTAATAATTTGAAATTCTTTAATACTTTAACACTTTCAACATGTGGTCCACGACATAAATCCGTAAAGTCTCCTTGCGTATAACAAGAAATTATGGTATCATCACTCATTCTATTAATTAAATCTATTTTATATGGGTCATCCCCAAATTTATTTAACGCTTCTTCTCGTGATAATTCCTCTCTATATATTCTTTTACCATCTTTAGCTAATGCTTTCATTTCATGCTCAATTGCAGGTAAATCTTCTTCTGTTAAAGTCTTATCGCCAAGATCTATATCATAATAAAAGCCTTCTTCAATAACTGGACCTACCCAAAACTTAGCTTCTGGATATAGATGCTTTACTGCTTGTGCTAGCAAGTGAGCACAACTGTGATTCATTACACTTAATTTTTCATTTTCTTTAATATTTATCATTTTTCTCTCCTCCTAAAATAAAAAAAGATGGCATCCTAGGAGTGCTATTGCACGGTACCATCCTTTCTTTAACTTACTTTTGATAACGGTTTTTAAACCGGGATTTATTAATCCTCTTAGAAAGTAGTAACTTTTAAATCTTTTTACTTACCTCTCACCAATGGTAAATTCTCTTTATAAAAGTTTTTAAAAATCGTGTCTTTCTTCATTGATTTCATTATCCATTCTATCATAGATTTAGAACTATTTCAAATAAAACTTGATAATATCTACATATACCCTTTCTTTATCATATTCATTTAATATTTCATGTTTCATGTTTGGATATACAATATTCTCTATCGTAGTATAACCTATTTTTTGTAAAGTATTTATCGTATCTGTTAAGCCTTTTGCTCCTCCAGTAACAGGATCAAGAGCCCCTGATACACACAATATAGCTAAATCTTTGTTGTTTCGTTGAAAGCTTTTTATATTATGCATCTCTTTATTGGCTGTGAATATTGTCATTAATGCTTGATTGCGGTACCTATAATTACATAATGGATCATTTCGATAATTTTCCATTATACTAGGATTACTACATACCCAATCATCCGTATTAAATCCTGCAAAATCATGTAAAGTATCACTAAATCCGCCTTTACCTTTTAACTTAATTGTCATCTTTCCTACCATTATACCCATACCCACATTATCATTATAATTAGGAGGTCCACTTAATACTAATTTTTTAATTTCCATGTCATATTTTTGTAAATATAATCTAGCTATCATCGTACCAAAAGAGTGCCCAAACATGTAAATGTCTTTTTGAGGATACTTCTCTTTTATAAAATCAGTTATTTTCTTTTGATCTTCTACTAGTTCATTAAAGTTTTCCATATACCCAAGTGGATAATTGTCATTAATTGATTTTCCATGTCCTCTATTATCTGCTATAACAACTGTAAAGCCATTAGAGTTTAGCCAACGGATAAATTCATAATAACGCTCTTTATGTTCTTTGGCACCATGTATCATTTGAATGATAGCTTTGGGATTTTCTACTTCAAATAAAGCTAAAGATAAATATAATAAGTCATTTGATTTGATTGCTACTTCCTTCATTTTTCCTCTCCTTCATACCATAGATTTGTTATATCAAGACTTGTACTTTCTGGAGTTGGGTCTGGTAATTCTAATTTTACTAAAATAGGCAATTTTATCCCTACACCAAAAATGAATGCTGAACCTGGATTCACTGTTTTTAACTTCTCAATCGTTTCTTCTGTTACATTTGCACTAATACTACGTATTATTTCTAAATCTTTTGGATGAAAGATACGAAAGACTAAAAAATTAGAACATTGACTTAAAGCTGTGGTCGATAATTCACTTGGTCGTTGGGTTATAAAAGTTAATAAAGTTCCATACTTTCTTCCTTCTTTAGTAATTCGATCAAAGATATTATAGCCAATGATTTGGGTATCTGTGTCGTTTTGAACATATCTATGGGCTTCTTCTAAAAGAATATTAATTGAATAACTTCCTCTTGGTTTTAATGACGTTGTAAACTGGAAGAAAAGTTTAGCATATAATTTTGTCAATATTTTAGCAAAGGCATCATCTACATCACTTAGATTGATATTAATTAATTGAACTTTTCCTTCTTCTTTTTCAAACATATTTCTTACAAATGTATCTTTCATATAATATGTATCTACATTAAATATATCTTTGTAATTTCCATTAATTATATTCATTAATCTGGCTTTTAAAAAGATATTCTTATCATGTGTTTCACTACTATTCATAGCCCCTTCACTTATAAGAGCAAATTCAAGAGCATAGTATAAATCTTCTAGAGAATAAGCAATATTTTCTATAAATGGAATGTCCTCTATTTTTAAACGCGTATATTCTTTTAAAAATTCCATTACTTCAGTAATAGCACTTATTTTACCAGATTCATCAATGCGTAGACATTGTCTTATAGTCCTATAATATCCTGGTTGACTAATAATGGTATCTAAATTAATCTCATCTGTATAATAACTGTTTAATATGGCCATAAATTGGTCTCTTATTTGGGCAGGCCTATTTCCACTTGATAAAATATCTAGTAAACATTTAGCAATAATGTCATTTTTGTATTCTTTGGCAATCCTATTTTCACTTTTAAAAATACGTACTAGTTTTAAGGCTTTTTCTAGAATAGAAATAGATCCTGCATCTTTAATCGCTAGAAGGATGGCTAAATCATCGGCTTCTAAAAAATAGGCAGGAAATTTTAAAAGATATTCATCTTGTTGTTCTATTTTAGAAGTATACTTTTTAATATGTATTTGGTTTTGCTTATCTATTTTATTAAAAGCATTTATATATTCTCCGTATGCATCAAATAAGACAAGATGTGCATGAAGAGGTATTTTTGGCCCTGTAAATAAATTTTGAATTATTCTTGCTACACCACATGATTTTCCAGCTCCTGTATTTCCTATAATAGCATTATGATTGGCAAAAAAATCATTCAATGGAACAGATACATTAAAGTTATCATATATGGCTGACTTTCCTAATAATAAATAGCCTTTTTTTATCTCATTTGATCCAATAATAAGTTCTAATTCATCTTTATTTATAATGCGAATTTGACCATTTCCACTTGGCTTTCTTACTACCCCTGAGGAAAATGAATGATTTATTATTTCTCCCACTAAAAGGATCTTGATTATTTCTTCATCAATAAAGGTTATTTCTCCTACTACTAAACGAGTCTCTTCTTCAAAAATTACATGACATCCCATTAACGTGGTATCTGTTTTATGCGTTTCATTTTTTATATAAATATTATTTTTTTCTATTCTAATTATTTTACCAAACACTTTAAGCACCTTCTTATTATATAAAAAGAATACCATAATTCTTTAAAAAATGATATTCTTTTTTATATTCTAATACGATATGGATTCGTTAATGTTCCAGATCCACTTGCATAATTCACATCTTTGTTAAGAGAAAAAGTTGGTCTAAGAGCTAATGTTTGGTTCCCAGCCAAATTTGATGATCCAGCAGCAATAGTTTCTGTAGTAACAACACCATTACTTTTTATAAAAAAGGCAACATGTGAAATATCATATACAGCTGCAAGAGTATTTGACAAGCGCGTCATGGATGCAATTGGAGCATAAGCAAGCGCTGATGCATTAATACGAGATATTGTCCATTCATTTACACCCATATGCATCCAATTATCATTTTTAGCTACGCGATAATCTGTTGTTGTAGTATCTTCCCCTTTGTATGTCCAATATGTTGGTGATGCTGCATAATAGTATTCATTTAAATACATTAAACCTACTTTTGCATTAAAGGTGTCTTCTACTTTTTTATTTCCAAGCTCATAATTAAATACATTTTGAGCATTCGTTTTTGTTGCAGTCGTCTTATTTAAACCTCCGATATGCCAAGTTGTTGTTGCTATTTTTTCTGCCCACTCATCTTTCATAATCGTTAAATAACTTGTATTTAAAGCATTGTTTAATTCGCTATTTTTCCATATTTTCGTTTTTTCGCTAGATGGTATCCAGTCATAAGTTGATATATTTGTTTTATTCCCTTTATAATCTGTACTAAATGTTGTTGGATTAATATCTCCTTTTGTTTCCAATCCTATTTGCTCTGTTGATATATAATCATATTTAATTAATTTTACTTTTGAATCAAACACGCCGATGATTCGATATAAGTTGTCATTAGGACATGGACTTTCAGTTGAGCCAAAACAGACATAGTTATTTGGATTTGCTCCAGCATAACGGTATGAGGCATCATTTGCACCATTTTCTAAAGAAGAATCATGATATAGTAATGTTGTGTCATTTTGGTAGTTTTTTGCAATTTTACAAGCTAGGGTTTCTTCTTTACATCTTTCATGGTATATCCTATTATCGATGTCAAAATATACATAACATTTATCACTCGTTGTAGTTGCAAGTTCTACTGCTTTTTTGTCATTATTCCATGTAAGTGTTCCACCATTTTCGCATCTACTTAAGTCCTCATTAAATATATAATCATCAGTAGGCCATGATGCGCTACCATTCATTTCATAAACACCACTGTTTTCTTCCGTTTCCAACATCATACTAATTGTATTTTCTATTCTTTTTTCTTTTTGGTTCGTATGACTTTGCATCACTGTACTTTGTCCTGGATAACTTAATAGTATTGCCATTATGCTCATTCCTATTATTAGAATTAGAAAGATGCTTTTTTTCATTTACCTCACTCCTCTAGGCCACAATATGTGTGTTTTATTATGACAAATATACCAACATTTTGTATGCTTGTCAAGAGGTGACCAAAAGATGAAAATAACAGCTAATGACTATAAAGCTAATGAAATTATAAAAATAATTCGTGAATGGACTGGGAAAACACAAACTGAGTTCGGCCGTGCCATTCATCGAAGTAAAAGTGCTATTCAATTTTATGAATATGGCCAAAGAAATTATGATGTGGAATTATTACTCCAAATTGCTAAAGCTGAAAATTTAATTATTACCATTGAAAAAAAGAATTAAGTTGTTTCATACGCCTTTTCTGGCGTTTTTTTCTACCCTTTTTTGGCAAAAAATGGGATTGCATATCTACTATGAATATTTTATAATTTAATCAGAACGAATGTTTGGAGGAAAATTATGGAAAATGTCTTTATAGAAAGAAATATTCTATGTATTGATTTAAAAAGTTTTTTTGCTTCTTGCGAATGCGTTGAACGCGGATTAGATCCTTTTACTGTTCCTTTGGTCGTAGCTAATCCTAATCAAGGTAATGGCGCTATTACTCTTGCTGTTACTCCTGCTTTAAAAAAGCAAGGTGTTAAAGGAAGAACTAGACTTTATGATATTCCACCTTATATTAAATACAGAATTGTTCCTCCTAGAATGAGTCTTTATACGAAAAAAAGCCGCGAAGTTGTAAATATTTATCTTGATTTCGTAGCTACTGAAGACTTACACATCTACTCTATCGATGAATGCTTTTTGGATGTAACAGATTATCTTAAAATGTATAAAAAAACCGACTACGAATTAGCTGAACTTATCTTAGATACTGTTTATCAAAAAACAGGACTTACAGCAACTTGTGGCATTGGTCCTAATCTTCTTTTAGCAAAAGTCGCTATGGATATAGAAGCTAAATTATATAAAAATGGAATTGCCAAATGGTCTTATGATGATGTACCTACTAAACTTTGGCTCATAAAACCTCTTTCTAAAATGTGGGGAATTGGACCTCGTATGGAAAAAAATCTAAATCTTTTAAATATATACTCTATAGGGGATCTAGCTCGTTATGATCGTAATAAACTTAAGGATAAATTTGGCGTGATGGGTGCAGAACTTTGGAATCATGCTAATGGCATTGATCTAAGTAGAATTAATGATTTAAAAGTACAACCTAAAGAATCCTCATATAGTCATTCTCAAGTCTTATTTAAAGATTATAATGAAGAAAATATTAAACTTATTATTATGGAAATGGTAGAGGTTATTACAGCCCGTTTGCGTAAAAATAATAAACAAACTACCGTTTTAGGTTTTGGTATTGGCTACTCTAAAGATGTTAGCGGAGGCTTTTATCATAGTATTAAACTCGATGTTCCAACAGATGTAGCTAGCGAAATTGTTAGTCAATGCTATATTATCTTTGATCGCTATTATACTTTTCAACCCATTAGAAAAGTAAGCATCTCTTGTGGAGGCTTAGTCTCTAAAAAAGGGGTTCAACTTAATCTTTTTGAATCTATAAAACAAGTGGAAGATGAAAGAAATTTAAATGAAACTATCGATGAAATTAAAGATAAATTTGGTAAAAACAGCGTTGTGAAAGCATCAAGTCTATTACCTGATTCTACTGCTTTGGAAAGAAATAAAAAAATAGGAGGACATAACGCATGAAATTTGATCGTGGTATGATTAAATGGCAACCTTTTGATTCTGTTATATCAAGTAAAAATGTTATTAATTCTTTACTTCATGAAAAAGAAAAAGTAAATAAACCTGTGCTTTCTGAAGAAGAAACAGAAGCTTTGGAAGAAAAAATTATTGATGCTTTTTATAGTCAAGAAGTTATTTCTTTGGATTTTTATAAAAACGGCTATATAAAAACAATTACAGGACAAATAAAAAAAATAGATCATATTTCTAAAACGATCTATTTAAATTCTACTCTTTTGCTTTTTAAACAAATTCTTTCTATTCATTCACAGGTTCAATAGAGTGAAAATAATATGTATTGTTTTCACCTTTTTTAAACGTCCATTTATATAACGCCAGTAGATTTAAATCATTAAAACTTCCTACCATATCTGTTTTGACATAAGTTGTTACTAATTCATTTTTTAAACCATCTTTATAAACATTATAATTTTGTTCTCCTGTTTGCTCAAAATACCCAAATCTTTCATATAAATAGAGAAAATCACCTTCTACATTTGATTTTTCTAAAACAGATTGCGTATAATCAGCACTTGCATTTTCACAACTAATATAATTGATAGAAAAAGCACCACTTTCATTATTAAAGATAACATTAAAATTACCATATGTGTATGCTTCTTTACTTGTTAATACATCTATATACTCTTCTTTATTAAAGAGCTCTTTTAATATCCTTTTTACTTCTCCACTATCAATAGTAGTCGTCTCTCCACTTTCACAACTTGCTAACCCCTTTATATTACTAAAAACTATAAGGGCTATATCATCTACATTTAAATTGGTTGCATTAATATTTTCTTTTGCATATAACTTACTTACTAATGAACCTCTATTATTTTGTAATTCTGTCTTAAATCTATTATATGTATTTTGCAAAATGACTGAGTCCAATGATATTGGTTCATTTGTTTCATTTTGTTGTTCTTGCTTTTCTTCTACCTTTGGTTCAGGTACATAATCTTTATATTTAAATCCTAAATAGAAGCCATATATAGTTCTTCCTAATAAATAAAGACATAATGCACTCAAAATAATCGTAATAATTAAAGATAATGTTGATTTCTTTTTGGCTTGTTCCTTTTTTGGTTCTTCCTTTTTTTCTTCTGTTTTTTCTTCTTTAATTGGTTCAATGACTTGTGTTTTTGATTCTTCTATTTCAGTAGTTGCTATTACTAATTCTTGAGGATTAATATGTACTGTCTTTTCTAGCTCTTCTTGGCTTACTTTATCTTCTTTTGGTTCATCTATTTGTGGCTTTTCTTCTACTACTGAAGGTTCTATATCGCTTACTTTTACTTCTTCTTGTTCTTCGATAACAGGAATATTTAATTCCTCTTTCTTCTCTTCTAAAATAGGAAGTGGAACTTCTTTATTTTGTTCTAAAGCTATTTGTTCTAAGGAAATTTCTTTGGTATATTCCCTTCTTATTTCTTCAGCTGCATCAATGACTTCTCTTTTAACAGTTTCCATTTTCTCTTCAACTTTTGCTACAACTGGTTCTTCAGCTTTAACCTCTACTGGTCTTTCTTCTTGTACATGATCTTCTTCTTTAAAAAATAATTTATCTTTATCTTCCTTTAAAAGTGGTTCGTATTCTCTCACTTTAATCACACACCCTTTATGTTAAAATAATACCATATATTTTTCATTTTACAAAGTCTTTTTTATTGTTTTTTCTATTTTTGTATTTTTATAAAATATCTATATAGGTTCTTTTTTATATTATTTACATAATTCTACTATTGTACATTTTTCTATTTTTCTTTTTTCAATCTTATTTGCTATTATAATTAATAATAAGATCATTAAAAGAGCTACGCTTAAAATATATATTTTCATAGGAATGAATTGTATTTGATAGCCAAGATAATTTGATATCATCTTATTTCCTAATAGAATCATTAAAACATATAAGAGCATACTAATTATATAAGATATGATTCCTAAGATAATATTCTTACTTTCTACTCCTTTATATATTTCTTTTCTATTTACGCCCAAGCTCAAAAGTATTCCTATCTTCTTTTTATTTTTCATAAATGTATAATTGATAAACAAAATCATAAATAAAAAGGTAAATATACTTAAAATAATACATCCTATAAAACATATTTTAGTTATACTTTGCATTGTATTCTTTATTAAGAAAAAGTCATCACTAAATTCTGTAAAATAGCCAATATCTTCATTTTCTAAGGCAAATAGTTTTTTTATTGTATTTTTATCATTATCTTTATAATACATATTTTTTATAAATTGATGATCTACTTCAAAGCCATCAAATAGAGTATCATTTAAATAAATAGTATCTCCAAAACCTGCTATTTTTAAATCTATTTTTGAGGGTAAATCTTCATATAAATTATATTTATCTTCTATTTGTAATTCAATATTCTTCTGTTTTAAATATTTTTCTTTATATTTTTCACTTAAAATAATGCTATTTTTATCTAGTGTATGATCAGAGGTGTACATAACTTTTTCCGTATCTATTAATAAATTCATTGTATTTATAGTGTCTTTATTCTTTGGTAAAGTTTCATCTTTAAAAAAGTTTTCATCTACATAATAAGTATATAAATGCTTCTTAATTACGTTTTCCTCTTCTTTGTTTAAAAATTCCTTATCCTTTAATTCAGTAGTTTTATAAATACCTACTATTTTCAAACTTATTCCCATCATTTTTATTGTTTCATCTAGTAATTCTTCCCTAGTCTTTGCAGATATTACTTTATTAAACTCATCTGTTACTTTCATTCTTATGATATAGTCTGCTAAAAAATTAGAAATCATTATTTCTTTTGACTTCGTAGGAATATTTCCTATATATTCATATTCTAAATAATTAGCATCTATAAATAAATCAGCTTCTCTTTTATCATAATTGTATAATTTATAATAATCGGTTATATCATTTGTATTTAAAAAGGAAAAATAAAAATATTCATTATTGATATAAAGATTACTTCCATAGTAAATACTACTGTTATTTAAATTCTTTTTAATCCTGTTTTCTTCCTTCTTATTAAAGAATTGGGCATACATAGAATCACTTTCTTTTTTATATAATGTTATTTTAAAAGCATCATTTTCTATTAAAGCCTTGGCATGTATTTCATTTATATCAATGGCATTTAAGTTTAAGGTTATTAATAATAGAAATAAAGCTATACCTAAGATTGTATAAAATAGAATGGTAAATTTTAGTGGAAGATGTAATACTTTGGTTAGAAAATCTTTTATATTGAAGCTGGTTGTTTTTGCTTCTTTTTCAACATTTTCATAAACACAATTTGAAAAAGACTCGCATGATCCATCTTGTATCTTTATCATTTTATCACTGTATTTTTGGGCCGATTCTATATCATGGGTGGCTATAATCACCAGTCTTTGTTTGCTTTCCTTTTTTAATATCTTCCATATTTCTTCACTCGTTTTTTCATCTAAATTTCCAGTTGGTTCATCTGCTAAAATAATTTTTGGATTTTTGACAAGTGCCCTTGAAATAGCAGTTCTGGCTTTTTGTCCTGTAGAAATTTCATTTATTTTGTGCTTTTTTATATCTTCGATATTCATTTTGGTTAATATATGATCTACTTTAATGGTTTGCTCATCCTTTTTTAATTGTAAACTTATTTTGATATTTTCATAAACTGTTAGCTCTTCAATTAAATGAAAATCTTGAAATACTAAGCCTATTTTCTCTTTTTTATATTCTTCCTGATCAAATTCTTTTGCATTTATATCAACCCCATTATAAAATATTTGACCTTCAGAAGGCATATCCATACTAGCTAGAAGATGTAAAAGGGTTGATTTTCCACTGCCACTTTTTCCTAAAATAGTTATTAATCCTTTGTTAGGAAAAGCTATATTACAGTTTTGAAGAGCTTTTACTTTTTCAAATTGCGTAACATATGTTTTACTTACTTGTTCTACTCTTAACATGCTTTTTCTCCCTATTATGTATTAATTCTATCGGTGGCATTTGTACTTTTTTCTTTATCATTATTTTTTCTATACCATAGATCATTATAATATACATAATAAATATTATTGGATAACTATACCATTTTATCCCTATAAAGCTTATTTTAAATCCTAAATAATGAGATATAACTTTATTTATAATAAAAATGATTAAAGGTAATATTATACTTAAAATCAGTAAAGAATATCCCGCTATTTGTTTTATCATTTTTATATGTATTTTTTCTATATCTTTACTATTTAATCCTAACGCTTTTAAAACACCAAAATTCTTCGTATGATGTATTCTTAAAATTAAATTTACTAATAAAACCATACCCATTATACATATAAATAATAAACATGTTAAATAACAACTTATTTTAGCAGAATTACTAATAGTGTCAGAATACTCACTAAAAAAATCACTTTTTTGAGTTATCACACGTATATTTTTCACTACGCTTTCATGCTTTAAGAGCTTTTCTATTTTTTTAAGATCTTTATCTATAATCGTTATATACATAATATTTGCTTTTTGATAATAATAATTTTCTAATATATTTTCTGCTACAAAGAATTCATTTTCTTTATACTCATTTTTAGGATGATACCCTACTATTTTTACCGTGTAATTTTCTAAAGCATTTTTATTACTGTAACGAAACTCATCTTTAACGGTTAATGTTAATTCTTTATTCATTATATTGTGGTTTTGCATATATTTTTTAGCAAAATCAACTTCATTTTCTTTAGTCTTACTTAATTTTTTAGAAAAATCATTATTGGTTAATAAATCTAAAATATATTTATCGATGATTATTTCATTGTCATTTAAAGAATGATTGATAGCAGGATTCGTATTATAATTTAAATACTTTTCTTCATCATTTATATCAAGATAAAATTCATATAGGCCTAGATCTACACTTTCTAACTTGGGTGATTCTAATTCTTTAAAAAACTCTGGATATGTATAGATATTTGTTGGTTCATTTGTTAGATAGCGTAATTCTTCATCATATACTGGTGCATTATCCGTTGTTAATTCTACTTTTTTGGTGCGCAACAAATTATAATCATAGTCTAATGTATATATTCCCGTAATTTTTAAGTTTAGTTCTCCGAATGCTAGATATACATCATCATTTATTATATCTTCATTCGATTTAGGGTAATATACTTCATGATTAGATGTGTATGCTCCATGGTCTTGAATAAATTTAGCAAAAAAATCTGATATCATGATTTCATTCTTATTTTTAGGATAAGCGCCTATATAACTTTTGGTCATTTTATCTTCAGATACTAATTTTATTTTATTAATATATATATTAATACCCTTAAATGGACTATATTCATAAAGCTTATAGTTTTCTTCATATGGTTCATAACTACACAGTCTTACTGGTCTAAAAGCCATACTAAAAGCATCCGATGCTGTGTAATAATAGTTTAATTCATAAGAAATTTTATTCTCTTCCAAAAAATTTACTATTTCTTGTAATTCCTCATCTTTTAAGTTTTGGTTAGATAGCAAATATTTTGGAGCTTTTTTGAAAACTTCAATCCCATAATATAATTTATAATTTTGTTTTAAACTATTTGCATGCATTGCAAATGTATTATTAGATGTCATATTCATTAAAACTACAAAAAGAAATAGTAAAATAAAAAGAGCCATACTAAATAAGATATTTCTTATTCTTGTTTCTTTATATAAATTTTTACTGATTTTTTTAATAGTTCCTTTTTTGGCATCGCTAGCAGTTATGATACACTTATCTTCTTCTTTTACACGCAAAGCTTTATTACTTAAGTTTCCATTATTGATTGTAATAATCTCATCTATAAATGGTTCTATTTCTTCTTTGTCATGCGTTACTACTATTACTAAAGCTTCTTTGCTCACTTCTTTTAGAACTTCTAAAATGGATTCAGCAGTATTGCTATCTACATGACTAGTTGGTTCATCTACTAAAAGAATTTTAGGCTTTGCTATTAGAGCTCTTGCTAGCAATACTCTTGCTTTTTGTCCTCCAGATAATTCTTTTATCTTTCTTTTTTCTAAATTATCTATGCCTAATCTTTTTAATATCTTGTAAATGTCTTTCTCTAAATCTTTTTCTTTGATTTCTAAGGCTATTTTAATATTTTCAATCACTGTTTTATTTTTTATTAAGCCCTCTTCTTGAAAAGAAAATCCTATTATCTGTTTTCTATAACTTGCTAATTCTTCTTCCTTTAATTCCGTGATATCTAAATTATTATATAATATATTACCACAAGTAGGTTTATCTAACCCTCCGATTAGATTTAAAAGAGTTGTTTTTCCACTGCCACTTTTTCCTAAAATTGCAAAAAAGCCTTGATTTGGAAATATTATATTAACATTTTCTAAAACTACCCTATCTTCATATTTTTTTGTAATATTTTTTAATTCTAACATATATACTCCTTTTTCTTCTTAAAGCTACTGTTTTGCTTTAAACTTAATTCATAGAAGAAAAATACTTTCACTGTGATACAACATACTAGCTTCTTTATAGTTATTGTACCACATGTAAACTTATATGCCTAGAAAAAAGCACTAGTCTTTTGGATTAAAGAATAGTGCTACAATAAAGGAAAAACATATTGCGGCGGTTATGGCAAGCGATGATTTACAAAGCATCCCACTAAATAAGCCTAAGATTCCTTCTTCATTATACCCTTGAATGGCACTGGAATATAGTAAATGTCCAAAATTTGAAATAAGTACTGTTGCTCCAGCTCCACACTTAGCTATAAATGTATCATATACTCCGAGGAAGGATAAAAAGGCTCCTCCTGCAGTATATAGACTAGTAATATGTCCTGGTGTTAATTTTGTATTATCTAGTATAATTTGTGCAATGGCACACGCTGTGCCTGCGAATAAAAATGCATATAAGTATGTCAATCTATTACCTCCAAACTAATTGCATGTGCAATGGCAGGGATGCTCTTTTTTTGATTTACAAGAGTTGGAGAATGTAATGCTCCTGTTCCTATAATTAATATTTTTTTGTATTTTTTCATCATTAATATTTTATCAAATAATACTAATGGTAAACATACTGGTCCACTTCCTCCAGCATAAGTATCTTGGCTTTTTAAGAAAAGTTCACAACCTGCATCTAAGTGTTTTTTTGTCTTAATGTTATATGTTCTTTTTAAAAACTCTTTAAAAATTTCAGCTCCAACACAACCTAAATCACCTGTTAAAATAACATCATAATAATCAACATCTCTTTTTAATTCATTTAAATGAGTTGCTAGCGTTGATGCCGCTGCTGGAGCCATTACAGCTCCTAAGTTATTTGCATCTTTTATGCCCATATCTATTGGGGTTCCTATAGTAGATGATTCAATTTTAATCTTTCCTGGTTCTTTCGTTAGTAAAACGGCTGCTGCTCCAGTTGCTGTAAATGTTGCTGTATGAGGTTTTGGAGATCCATATTCTGTTGGATATCTAAATTGCTTTTCAGCTGTTAAGTTATGAGAACTTGTTATGGCAATGACTTTTTTACAATTCATGCCATCAATAAAATTAGCTCCTACTAATAAACTTTCAGGAAAAGTTGCACAAGCCGCATATAAGCCTAAGAATGGAAAACTATAATTTTTCGCACTATAATTGGTTACTGATATTTGATTTGTTAAATCTCCTCCTACTAAAAGATCTACCTCACTCGTTTTTAAACAATTTTTTTTTAAAATATTATCTATAACTACATTTTGCATCTTTACCTCAGCTTGTTCAAATGTTTTTTCATGAAAATAATAGTCATCTAAGGCTTCATCATACCCTCTTAAGCGACTTTCTTTTTCAAGAGGTCCTACTACCGTATTATAATCTTTTAAATAAACATTTTTATATTTTACACTAGCCACCTAGAACCACCCTCACAATCGCTAAGAAAAAGGCTGCAATAATACCATATAATATTACTGATCCTGCTAATCTGAAAAAATTTGCTCCCAAACCAGTCACCAATCCTTCTTTTTTAAAGTCTAAAGCACAACTAGTTACAGAATGAGCAAAACCAGTAGTAGGTATGATTAAACCACATTTTAATTTTGTAAACCAATTGTCGAAGAAGCCTAAAGCTGTTCCAAGTGTTCCTATTAATATTAAGGTTACACATAACCATAAAAAGGCTTCACTTCTTGCCATAGCAAATGTACTCGTTAAAAAGTATAGGAAAAATTCTCCTAAAAAGCCAATTAATCCTCCAACAAAAAACGCCACCAACACATTTTTTAATCTGTTTTCTTTGGGTGACATTTCTTTTACTAATTTTTTGTATTCTTCTTTATCCATCCTTTATCACCTATCTTTATTATGATAAAGTTTTTTCTACATATACATAAACTCTCGCATTTTATCTAAACTTTTCGTTTCATACCTAGATACCATTACTTGGGTAATCCCTAATTTTTTTGCTGTTTCACTTTGGGTTAAATCTTCAAAATACCTTGCATTGATGATATCCTTTTCTAAAGGCTTTAATTGTTCCATAGAGCTTTCTAATAAAATTTTATCATCTTCATCAACTCTTACATCACATGCAATCGTTTCATGTAGACTTCGCTCATCCTCTAATTGATCATCAATTGAAGTAATTACACTAGCGCTTAATAAAGCTTGTTCTATTTTTTCAACATCCATTTCTAAATACTCAGCTATTTCTTGATTTGTAGGTATTCTTTCAAATTTCTGCGCTAAACGAAAACGCATTTTTTCAATCTGCATAGCTAATCTTTTTAAATCCTTACTTACTTTTATTTCTTTATTATTTGCAAGAGTATACATTTCTCCATAAATATAATCATGTGCATATGTACTAAATTTTGTAGTACCATTTTTCTTATAGTTACGATATGCTTTTATCATACCTAGAGCACCAGCTTGAAATAAATCTTTTTTATCTATGCCATAAAATCTTTCGGTTAATTTCCATATTAGTCCTGCATTCTCTTTTATAATTCTTTCTTCTATTATATCCATTTTTACACCTCGATTCTTTGTAAAGCTTCCCTTTCATCTTTTAATTTTGTTATTCTAAGTCTTTTTATCTTTTCATATATTTCTTTTCTTACTTCACAAAAAACTAACTTACCTTCATTTTTCTTTATTTCTAATTTGGTTCTTAATAAAGCATCTATTCCTGCTTCATCAACCGCCTCCAAAGAAAAGAAATTATATACTAAATATTTAATCTTATGCTTTTTTAAAACAGGATTTAAATAATTATTTATCTTGTAACTATTTTTATTATTTAATATACCTTTTAATCTTACAAATAATATTCCTGCATTGTATTCTAAATCCATTTTTAACATATATTAATCACCTTACATAACCAATATAGTGAAGTTTTATTCAATTTTAAACAACTTCGACAAAAGAGGATAAAACATGGCAAAATAAAAAGTGTCAATTGACACTTTTGACACCTTTATATGCTGTCCTTGCTTAAATTTCATAATCTCTTCTTATTTTTTCAAACCTTACTCTTACTTTTGCTAATGCCCAAATAGGAAATCCAACACTATTGCTAATTTCATTATACTTATACCCCCGACTTTTGCAGTTACTAATAACTCTAATTGTACTCTATCCCAGTAAAAT
>CAOOMX010000016.1 GCA_948497845.1 uncultured Bacilli bacterium
CACCTTTAACATTAAAACTAAATCTACTTTTATCATATCCACGCATTTTTGCTTCTTTCATACTAGCAAACAAATCACGTATATCATCAAAAACACCTATATAAGTGGCTGGATTACTTCGCGGAGTTCTTCCGATAGCATCTTGAGTAATTTGAATAACTTTATCAATATTTTCTAAACCTTTTATTTCTTTGCATTTACCAACAACTACCTTAGAACGATACAATTGATTAGCGACACTCTTATAAAGAATTTCATTAATCAAAGATGATTTTCCACTACCAGAAACACCTGTAACACAAACAAATTTATTTAAAGGAATTTCTACATTTATATTTTTTAAATTATTTTCCTTCGCTCCCTTAATAGAAATAGATAATCCATTACCTTTTCTTCTTTTTTTAGGAACATCTATAGATAAAACTCCACTTAAATACTTTCCTGTTAAACTATTTGGATTTTTCATTACTTCTTCTGGTGTACCAGCTGCCATAACCATTCCACCATACTCTCCAGCACCTGGACCTATATCAATCAAATAATCAGATGCTAGCATCGTATCCGTATCATGTTCAACTACAATTAAAGAATTTCCTAAATCTCTCATCTCTTGTAAAGAACGAATCAATTTTTCATTATCCTTTTGATGCAATCCAATACTAGGTTCGTCAAGAACATATAAAACCCCTGACAAACGACTGCCAATTTGTGTAGCTAGTCTAATTCTTTGTGCTTCTCCTCCAGAAAGAGTTCCTGCACTCCGACTTAAAGAAAGATACGATAACCCTACATTATTTAAAAATTCAAGTCTTGAAACAATTTCTTTTAATATTAATTGACTTATTTCTTGTTGTTCTTTACTAAGTTTTACATTTTTAACAAACTTTAACAAATCTTTAATAGACATCTGCGTCAAATCAATAATATTCTTATCTTCAATATAAATGGATAAAACATTTTTTTGCAAACGTTTTCCTTTACACAGAGGACATTCTGTTTCAACCATAAATCCTCCAAGCCATTCACGAATCCATCCACTTTTTGTTTCAATATAACGTCTTTCCAAATTAGGAATTACACCTTCATAAGACCCTTTAGTATTTCTCGTATTTCCATTTTTAGCTACATAATTAAATTCTAAAACTTCATCTGTACCGTATAAAACATAATGAAGTAACTCTTTTGGAATATCTTTTAAAGGCGCATACATATCAATACCATAATAACTACATACTGCCTCAACTTGGGTAAAATAAGTCATAGATTCCATATTCACTGAATTAATTCCACCATTCATAATCGATTTATTCCAATCAGGAATTAATAATTCTTCACTTATTTTTAACTTTGTTCCAAGACCTTTACACTCTTCACAAGCTCCATAAGGGGCATTAAAAGAAAAGATACGAGGTTCTAATTCAGCAAGAGAATAATTACAATGAATACAAGCATATTTTTCGCTCATAAATATTTCTTCATCTGAAACTAAAATAATAACTTTACCATCTGCTTTTTTAGTACTAACTTCAATGGATTCAAAAATACGACTACGTTCTTCTACATCAACTAAGACTTTATCAACAACGATTTCTATATTATCTTTAATATTCTTTTCTAAAGAGATTTCTCCATTTAAACTTTCAATTTTGCCATTAACACGAACTTTTGAAAAACCTTCTTTTCTTAATTCATCAAATAAATCTTTATGTGTTCCTTTTTCCCCATGCACAATAGGAGCCAAAATAGTTATTGTCTTTCCCATATATTCCATAACACGATTTGTCATTTCTTCAATACTTTGACTTTTAATAGGAGTATGATGCGTTGGACAATAAGGCATCCCAATTCGAGCATATAAAAGACGTAAATAATCATAAATTTCAGTAATTGTCCCTACTGTAGAACGTGGATTTTTATTTGTAGACTTCTGATCAATAGAAATAGATGGACTTAACCCCTCAATTGAATCTACATCTGGTTTTTCACTAACCCCGATAAACTGACGTGCATAAGCAGACAAACTTTCCACATATCTTCTTTGTCCTTCTGCATAAATGGTATCAAAGGCTAAACTACTTTTTCCACTTCCCGAAACACCAGTCATAACAACCAACTGATTCTTAGGAATTTCTATATCAAAATTCTTTAAATTATTTTCTCTAGCCCCCATTATTACAATTTTATCATTCTTCATACCTATACCTCATTATATTCACTATTCATCCTATTTTATTGTTTGCAAATATCTTATTTTTATGTAAAGACAGCAACATACCCATTATAATATAAAAACATTTGTACGTCAAGAACCTATAAAATCATATATATAATTTAAGCATATAATGAAATATAAATAGCGTAAAAAGGCTTTGTAAACTGGAAACATTCAATTTGACTTATTCTAAAATTTATGATAAAATATAGCCAACTTAACGAAATGTTCGTCAATGTTTATAAGGGGGTACGATAATATGTACGAAGAAGGCAACAGAAAATTAAGTTTTAATGGGTTATCATTAGTTATTAAGCTAGCGATTTTAGCGGTTGTAGTATTTTTATTATGTTGGGTATTTACTAAAGTAAACGCAAGTAACAATACTAAAACAGCTGAAAACAACACTGAGTATATTAATAATATAACAGCTATGAAAGAAGCTGCTATAGAATACTTTACAACAGATAAGTTACCAGCTACCGTCGGTGGAACACAAAAATTAACATTATCTCAAATGGTTGATCGTAAATTATTAATTGATTTTACAAATCAAGGAGATAAATGTAATTTAACAGATAGTTATATTCAAGCTACTAAAACAGCTGATGGTGATTATGCATTAAAAGTAAGTTTAAATTGTGGAAAAACACAAGACTTTATTGTTACAACAATAGAAAAAACGAAATGTATTATAGAAAATAATTGTCCACCAACAGATAATAATCTGGCAGACAAAGACGATAACAATGATAAAGTAACAGATGATGAATTTAATGATAGGGATGACAAAGATAATATAGTTAAACCTGATACACCTACAACACCAACAAAACCTAGTACACCAGGATCATCTTCAAGTTCAGGATCAACGACTATAACGACTACAGTAAAAGTGCAATTTTGGTGTTCAGCATGTAGCGGTAATACAAATAATAACAATAATACAATAATTATTAATCCATCACCAAAACCAGAAGAACCAGACAAGCCTAATAAACCAAGTGAGCCCGATAAACCTGAAGAACCAGACAAACCTACAGTTCCAGAAAAGAAAGCTTACTATGAACATATTAGATATGGAAAATGGCAAGATGGAAAAGGATATGGCTCAAATGTTCAAAATATGAGATTCCCATATGACACATATAATTATTGTTTACCAACAAAAGAAACGATTTATACAACAAGTTATGCAACAAAAGTAAATGGTCAAACATATTCATACACTTTAAGATTTAAAAATCTTTATGCACAAGATTTAGTAGGAAATGTAACAGTATCAAATAGAAGTAATTTCTTAAGCCTATCAGACTACCAAGCATATATGAATACAATATATAATAAACCAATTGAAATGGTTGGAGCAACAGGTAAAGGTGATGCAAGTATTCCAAACGTATATGTATTTAGAGATGCATCATTAAAATACGGAAATTTCTCTTATGATATTTCAAACGCTTATCAATCTGGAAGCTCATATTATGTAAACGTTAATATAAGACCGTTAAATTTAAATGGTGTAAGTTCAGCCTACCGTGATCTTAATTTAGGATACAGTGTATACTTTGTACCATTAAAATTTGATGTAACATATACATTAAAGAAAAATTGTAAAAGAGATGCTGCAAGCAAAGTAAATACTTATACAAGAAATGGTTACATCTATACAGATAAACAAACAGAATATGAATGGATGCATAGAACATATGAATACAAATGGAGTACTGAAAAAGATCTTGGTGGAGACTGGGAATGGACAGGAAACGTTGAATACAGATAGAATTGTGTAAATCACAATTCTTTTTGTATGTATAAATATAGATTAAAAGCGTCTTTATAGGCAAAGAATACATTTATACTATATAAGGAAAACAACGCTTATAAGGCACTTAAAAAGACCAATTACACATTGGTCTTTATTCTTCTTTTGTTCATTAACCTAAATTATTATGATCTATATAATAATTACATGAATCTTTCTGTTCTTTTCC
Source organism: uncultured Bacilli bacterium (assembly GCA_948497845.1). Taxonomy (GTDB): domain Bacteria; phylum Bacillota_I; class Bacilli_A; order RF39; family UBA660; genus Onthocola_B. Next base: position 4,207 of record CAOOMX010000016.1, read on the forward strand.
AGCATTTGGATTTGTTATACAAGCTTTACAAACATCAAAATCTGCTTTAGCATCATTATTAAATGCTCCAATCATTGTAAATACAAATGCTATAATTGTAGGAATAAAGAATATCACTACTGCTGCTACAAGTCTCATAGCTAAAGCCTTTACTGCTTTACTAATTGATTTATCATCACTAGAGATAACAGCCTTTCCTAAATCAAACATTCCTAATACTATCAATATAATTGGAATAACGATTTTAAATACTAATAAAAATACCCCAACTAATTGCCAAACATTTGCTGTATGAGCACAAAAACCATTTGCTTGTCCTACAGCTTGAATACCTTCAACAATACTATCTGCATTTGCTAAAAATAACATAAAGTTACACCTCTTTCTTTTTATATCTTAATTTTAGCCCAAAAACCAGATATTGTCAACAAAATATGCCAAATATTCGTAAAGTTCTCCTATTTGAATATTAATGATGAAATATCTCTCCCTGATAGCTTGTATCACAAGCATTATTAGGGCTTGTTAAGCAATTAACACAATTCATATAATCGCTTTCCAAGGTGTTAAAACCACCTATTAAAGAAAAAACAAACTGTATAATAGTGGGTATAAAGAAAATAGCTACACCAATTACTATCTTTTTTATAAGAGAATGTAATCCTTTATTCATTGCTTTATCATCACTAGTAATAGCAGCTTTCCCAAATTCAATTATACCTAATACTATGATAATAATGGGAACTAAAATTTTAAGTATTAAAATAGCGTATCCAATAATTGACCAAATATTTGCTGTTCTATAACAAAATCCACCTATATGTTCCATAAAAAACCTCCATAAGAACAGTATAACTTATTTAAATATACTAAACAAGCCTCTTCCATCACTTCCATCAACTCTACTAAATCCTAAAGATGATAAAAATTGATTTATCACTGTTTGGTTATCCAACTTATCATCCAAACAAGGTAAATTATAAAAGACTTTTGCTCCACTTTCCTTTTCAAAATCTGTTACATCTTTAGCATCTAATACACTCCGATTTAAAACAATCTTCTTATCACGTAATTCTGAAAATATCTTACTATTTCTTCTAATTAATTTATTTAGTTTAACTAATCCAGGTTCTATCAAATATATAATTTCATCGCACATATTCTCTACATTACCATTAATATCTACTAAAATAACTTCAGCTTCGCTATTACGTGACAAGAAAGAAGAAAACTCTAAACTTGTACAATAATCTAAACTACTATCATTAAAAAAGACAAAATCATTAGCATCTACTTCTACTGCTTTTACTTTATAATACTTTTCTAAATGCAATTTAAGCAAATACACTAATGTTGTACTACCAGCATGTTCTGTGACATTTTTAAAGCCAATAATTCTTTGACCAATCTTTCCTTTAGTCACATCAACTGCAGTTTCATTCAATTTTGGAGTCTTAAAACCACTTAAGTTATGAAATTGAGCAACATCTTTATATTGATTTGGATTAATAAGTAAGAATTTAATCGAATCAATATCTGTAGTAAAGTTATATATTCCCATTGAAACAAGTTGAGACAAATACATTGGTGAATTAACTTTTGCAGAATCATCTAATAAAAGTATAATTTTTGACATATCAAAATTAACGGATAAAGTTTGAATTACACTTATCTCTTCATACCCTTCAATAGCAGTAATATCTAAAATCATTTTATTATAGAAAAAATTAGCAAACTGTGCTACTAATTCTTCTACAGTAAAAACACCATTTACACTTTTAATTACATCTATATCCAAATTACTTAACAAAGTTTGATATTTATTTGATACAATTACATTCATACAATCACCCTATCCTACTGTTACTACCTATAAAAGAATCCGTTCTTCCATTAACCTTAAAAGTTGCAATCTCTCCTATTACAGGTAAATTAAATCGATAAAAAAGTCTAATATTATAATAAATTTTCTTACCAGCAGATTCCTCTTTAAAACAATAAAGATATCCACCATTTCCTTGTGATACTTCTATAGTACCAGCATAATCCTTAGCTCCATACCAACCTTCAGGACATTGTCCTTTTGTTTTATACGAATTTTGATATAAGTAATTATTAATAATCGCTAAAGAACCCTCATCACCTTCTGTAACACCTTCATATTTTTCAATAATTGAAAGCATTTCATTCTTTACTGTATAAGCTTTAGAATAACTAAGTACAAGTGTTAAAAAGCATGCAAAAATTAAGATAAAAAGAATCATTATTTGAAATGTCCAGGTTGTTCCACTTACCTCACGCATTTTATCACCTACTTAACTATATACTTTTTTCGTAAATTATCTTTGTTTCGCCTTTAACTTGCATACTATAAACTTGATTTACAACTGGCAAATCCATTTGAAAAAACACAATAATTTGATAATAACTACCCTTTCTAAAATCTTCTTCTACAAAGTTACCAGGACCTAAGATATTACTTAAATATGTATTAATACCTTCAGTAACATTTACTTCTTTAATACAAACAGATGCCTTTTGCCCATCACTTACAGGATTTCCCATCTTATCATAGCCAGTATAGCCAGTATTACCATTTTTATTACAAACTCCTGTCGTTCTATAACTTGCTGCACTAATAGCATCTACAACATCTTCACTTAAGGATCCACCATCTAAGAAGTTCCCTTCAGCTACTTCAATAATATTAATAATTTCATCTTTAACTCCAAAGGCATTAGCATTATTAATTGTTAAACACATAATAGCAGTAAATAACAATATAAATAATATAACGATTTGAAATAAAGTTGTTACACTAATCGATTCTCTCATAAAAATTCACTATCCTTTATATACACAACGAAATGCTTCGCCACCTTTAATACGACATAAACAAAATCCTTCATTTGCATCGCGAACAGCTTTACTACAATCACAAGCTGCTTTATTACATTGCGCTTGACTTTGAAAATTATGTTTAATCAAAGGCCATATGAAACTGAAAAAAAAGGCCATCAAGACCCCTACTGACACCATTACAATAAGCGTAGAATTAAGCTCTCCCTGTACCTCTTTCATTTTTCACCTTTATTATTCTTCTTTAATTGGAATTGTAACACCGCCGCCACAATTGCATTCATTATTCTTTACACTAACAGATTCTACCTCTCCACCTGGACACATATTTTGGCATGTATTACGAGCTAGACCATTTTGAATACCAGGCCATACAAACGCATAAAAGAATGCTGCAACGGCTGCTATAGCTACTACTGTTACAACCGTCATATTTAATTCTCCAGTCGCTTCTTTCATTAATTAACTTCCTCCTTTATTCTTAACACTATTATTATACCTAAATTTCAATAAAATAGCAATTTTTTTTAAAAATATTTACATTCGTTAGATACCCATTAATTGAACAACTGCTAAAACAAGTAAAATCATAACCCCAATACCAGTTGTAATAAGCATACTCATTGTTTTTCCTTCCATCTTTTCCAAACGATTTTTATAGCGTGTTTCACGTGCTTTTTGTTGTAAAGATGATATTGATCTTGAAAAAGTTAACAACTGTTCTTGTTTACGTTCCTGACGTCCTAGGCCAAGACGATATAAAAGTCTCATCATACGCATAGAATCCCTAACCGGATATTTACGAGCAAAAGCCATATAAGGTTCAATTGAATCATCCCCCGAATTAATAGCTTCAATCATTTCTTGAAGCCCTTCTCTAAATATTTCTGGAGCTTCTGTCATACTTTTACCAATAGCTACTGGAACTGTATAATGTTGAATTAGAATTTCTAATCCTTTCAAATAGTATGGTAACATTGCATCAATTTCATGAATATGACTCTTATAGTATTTTTTTATATCACTATAAGGCATCTTATAAATAAATAAACCTAATACAAAAATAAGTAGTACTTTAACCGAATTTAAATCTTGAATGAAGAAAAAGAACGCTAATACCATAGCAATTAAAGCATTTTTAATACGTTTATTAAAATAAATATCAGGATTAACAGCATTCCCATAACGAGCTCTTACATAAAAATCCCAATCACTTTCTTTCAATTTCAAGAAAAGCATTTGATTATCACTAACTAACTGACTTAAACTAATTTGTCCACTAGCAGTCATAATTAAGAACACAATGACTGCAATAATTATAATCTCTATTTGCATTATTCAGCCCCCACATCATCATTATAATACTTTTCTCCACTAAGTAAGAAAAAGGAATTAATAATTGCTATGGCATGAAGAATAATCTGAACATACCATATTTCTAACATTTCGATATAATTTTCTTCCCCCAACATAAAACGCAAAATAATAATTAACATATATAAAATGGCACCAAACTTAACAAATCTCCCATGAAAGTTTTTTCGATCCATTTGGTCTCTATAAACCCCTTCTACTAAAGCATCGATATCCATTGACATATTTTCTAAAGCTTGACCAGCATCTCTTGCTCCTTCTTTAGTAATTTGTAAAAACAATTGATGCATATTTTTAACCATATAATAAGGGTATTTTGAATTAAAATAAACAACTGATTCATCAATAGTACCATTTTGATAAGACATTTCTATCATTTTTTTCAAATCATCTAATACGGGATTTTCTAAAACGCCCGAATCTCTAACACCTTCTAAAGACTTAACAAAACTTTGTGTTGTATTAAATTCCATAATAACATTGGTAGTATAAGTTTGTATTTGTTCAAATATAAATTCACTATAAACTCTTTGTAATCTTAAATAAGATAAATAAGGAATAAAAGACACAGCCACACAAGCATAAATAACTGCTATAATAATGCTATAAAAGTAAAAATAACCCACCATAGCAGCAAATCCACCTATTAAAGCAATTTGTGTTAAATACTGACGCATGTTATATTCTTGACCTAAACTAATAGCTTTCTCACGTACCATTTTAAAAGAAAAAGGTGCATATTTATCATATACTTTTGTTGCATTACTAACAAAAAACTTATAAACGCCTTCACCAGGATTACGACGATATACAATAATAAATACAGCTATCCCAATAAGAATAAATAATTCTAAAAATTGTCCCATGAATATATCACACCCTTTCGTTAATTATAAACTTTCTACTGATTCTTCCCCACTTACATTTACATCAAAACTATATTCACTTGTTGTTTCTTCTTCACCAGCAGGAATAAAATAGTCTTTTTTCAAAGATACGCCCTGAACACCTAAATAGTCAATTAAGCTTTGGCTTGGATTATGAAAAGAATAATTGCCATCTAAACTCTTTTTAAAAATAACATTTGCTTGCGCACCATTTTCATCTACGAAAAATTCTACTACTTCAATAATTTCACGTTGAAATCTTCCTAGTTCTTGACTCATATACCCTTTAACATGAATTCCAATTTGAACATATCGATGAATAGTTGTTAAAAACTGTTCTACATCAATATTTGATTCCAGCAAAGAATAAAGACGCATCGGTATATTTAAAGCTCTATCTGAGTGAATTGTCGAAATAATATTATGTCCAGATGAAATAGAGTTACGTACTGCTGTAACTGCCTCTGCTGAACGAACTTCGGAAAGTAAAATCCATCGAGGATTTTGTCTCATACAAGTAACCAACACATCTGAATAAGATGCTATATTATTTGTTTTCATAGCCACAATATCACGATGTGGAAAAATTCTATCTAAATGTAATTCTAAAGTATCTTCAATGGTAATAATCTTTTCATTTTCTTTTGTATGACTAGCTAAGTATTTAACAAGTTCTGTTTTCCCTGAACCAGTTTCTCCACTAACAATGATATTACAATGACCTTCTACACAAGTCATCAAAAAATCATGTAAATTTTCTGTTACGTATTTTTCACTTAACAATTTATCTTTATTAAGACGAATTTTGGCAGGAGTTTTACGAATAACACATGCAACACCATTCGTAGCAATGGATTCATGTACGAAATTAAGACGAAGTTCAGCTGATTCAGCATCCAAAAAAGGATGAGCCATATTAAATGTTTTTCCCATAACATTAGAACACTGAAATGCTAACTTCTCCATTAATGCATTGTTAATTTCTGGTCTATCAACTCGGTATACACCTTTATCAAGAGTTTTTAGAAAAACTCCACCGTTATTTGAATATGAAATATCGGTTACATTATCATCATCCAAAAACTCTTTTAAAGGCCCAAAATCTATTTGTGAAAATATAGCATCATTCACAAGTATCACCTCTTTTTATTATTCTTAATCATACAACCTAATTTGTGCTTCTACTAACGCTCTTAATTGATCATTAGCAATATGTGTTGCTCCAGCTTCTGAAGTATATTTTCTATTTCTAGGAACGGGTCTAACTGCCATTCCTGGAATTCTTTCAATATTTATTAGTAATCCATGTAAATTACCAACTTCAGATTTTGGATCACTTGGAACTGCAAACAACAACCATGCAGGAGTTCTAGTACTTGACGAATCAAAAACATCTTGTCCTTGTGCATCACGAACAGCCAAAACTTCTATACTTTCTACTAATTTACCAAATACGTATTTATTATCTTCTTTTGTTTCTAAATAAAGATCGATACGATTACCTGGATAAATAGAATTAGCAAACGTTGTCGCATTATCAACTTTTAATTGATATAAAGTATATCCATCTGGAATAGAATCCAAAATTGAATCTGGAATTTCCTTTTCTTCTACTACTTGTGTTGTATAAAACATACCACCTTTAGGAATAGATGTTCCTACATTAACAAAATGACCTGTAAGTAAAGCAGCACTTGTTATAACCTTAGCCTTTTTAAGAAGTGCACTATTTACTTCAACAAATTCAAAGTCATCTTTAGTAATCTCCTCTTTTGCTAAAATATCTCTTGTTGCAATAGGTACTTTTTGAGGGCTAATAGCTTGATTAACCCTCATATTATAAAATACCCAAAGCACAACTACCCCGGCAATAACACCAAAAATAGTAACTGTATTTTTATTAGTAAAGAACTTTTTAAATGTATTAATTAAATTTCCCATTTTATTCCTCCTCGCTCTTACGTAGCATTACCTTCAATAATTCCATCAATTCTTTCAACCATATCAAATGAGGTTGCATCTCCCATTACATTGAACGTATTACTTTTACTTTTAATTTCAACACTCACTTTAGGAGGAGCTTCATAAACACCATAGAAACTTATCGTATAAGTTGTGGATAATGAAGCTGTTTCAGCAAATCTACGCAAGAAGCTTTCATAAAACTTCTCTTTGTTAATTTTAATTTCTCCAAATTTACGATAATAAGAGAAATCAACTGCATCTACCATAGCTGCTTCAGTAATTTCTTTTACCAAGAAATAATCTTGTGTATTCGTTTTTGTCATTCCTTGCACTAACAACATAATAACAACAATGAATATACCTAGCAATATTAACCAAGCACCCCATACTGATTGTTTCATATTTCTTCACCCCTATTTCCAAGCAGGTCCGCCAATAGCAGATTCACTATATACATAACCGTCCCATAATGTCCAATATCCATCAGCATTAGGGTCTGTTGCACGCATTCCCTCACTTGTTCTATTCTTTGTAATAATTTGATCTCCAAATTTATTAATCAAATCATCGATTTTATCACTATAACATAGTAGATTTTTATGTTCATAACCACCTACTTCATAGTCATAGCATGTAAGTGATTTATTAGCATAACCACCTAGATCTTCAACTGACTTATTATGTTCTAACAAGTCTTTAATAACTTCTGAAGTCATACGAATACTAAAGTCTAAACTTGATCCATCACTTACTTTATTACTAGTAAAGTGATCATTTTCATCCACTTCTGGACTATCTTCAAAAATAGTATCATTATTATTTATAATTTCATCTATTGTAGCTGAGGCTTTTTCTCCTAAAATACCAATAGTTGTATTAATATCCCAGTTATAACCTCTTTTACGATCAACAGAATTAAAGTTATTTGTAACTCATTTAAGTTAAAGATACAATTTATACAATCGAATGTACATGTAGGACAATCTACCCATTCACAGAACTCCCCTTCACATTCGAAATCACAAGTTGGACAATCATCAGGTCGGCATGGAGATTCATAGTAACAAACATAATTTCCATCAAATGTATCAACATTTTTTATTTTTTGTGCATAAGCTACACTTTCTCTTTCACGATCTCCACCAAAGTCAATTAATCTTCCTAAATCACCATCGTCATAGAATTCTCCAAGATCTTGAACAATCATTTTAAAGATTCCGCCACCAACAGTTGTTGTAGCAACTGGCAATTTATTCTCTAATGGTTCCAAATTTAATGAACTACCATTATAATTACTCTTTGTTGTAATCTTACCTAAAACTTCTGTTTGATAGAATACAGTTGGCGTAATATAATCTTGACTCTTATAAACAGATCTTCTTACGTATTTCGCTTGAGAAACACTGTAAGCCTTACTATCACAGCCATTTTCTAAATCACACAAAGTATAAGATTCACTTCTAATAACTCCAGCATGAGATAAAACATCTTTTATATTTGAATTATCTTGATCACCAAAGATATAACCTTCTCCAATTGGACATTCATATTCACTATTAACAGTTCCAGTACAAATTTCTATTTCTGTCTTTTCTGTACCTTCTCCTACTTTTTCCATTATTCTTTCATTATCGCTTAATAACTTATCATATGGTTCTGAATATTCAAAACGAATCGTATGATCAAAATTATAATCATTTGTCCAATCCGTTGTACAAGCATTGAAGTTACCTACATATTTATCCATGTTTCTTTGTGCTTGAAGAACTTTTTGTTCTGCTTTTTCCATTTGTTCTTCTAAATCTGCTTTCAAATCTCTATCACTCATACAAGATTCATAATATAATTCATCAAAATCTTCTTGTGAAATATAATTAAATGAATAATTATCTGTACCTTCTAAATCGTAGTACGCATCTAACAAAGCATTTTCAACATCTACGTTATCTACAAGGTCAATATCATCCTCAGTTGGAAGAATGATTAAATGAACATACCCATATCTTCTGTCATATTCCATATTAATAAATTTTGCATCTCTATTTAACAAAGTATATTCACGGAAAGTTAATGCATTTAAATCTTCATATGCATACTTCAATACTTTTTTAAACATTTCTGTTTGTCTTGCTGCTGGATGAGGTAAACTTGCTTTATGTAATTCCCTTTTTGCAATTGGAGTCACTTGTGGATTACTATCATTTAATCGATATTCATAATATGTATAGTAACCTTCTCTTACGCTCCACTTTCCATCAGCATCAGCAGGACAAGTATTATCTTCAGCCATATGATCTAATACAGCTTTTGCTTCCAAATATTCATTCATTGCTTCAATCATTTGAATTTGAGCTTCTTTAATATCAGATTCATATTGTGGTCTATTAATAGCATAATCATTTTTGCTTCCACCACTTGTATAACAATCTTTATTTCCTTCAACATATGCAGTTAATTTAAAGAATCCTCCACATTTTACATCTTTAACAGCAGGTTCCAATTTCAAATATGCGTAATCTTCTTTACAGAAAACTTTACAATATCTATTTTCAATACCGTCATCTGTTGTCAATTGATATGAATTGCCAGCATCATCTACATTTTCTAATATACATTTTTTAATATTTTTATCTGTTGAGATTGCTCCATCATTATAATTACCAGTTTCGTCTTCATCACATTCTGCTGGAGTGTATGAAACTGTAAATTTAAGCGGTACAGGATTTATCTTATAACCTAATCCTGGATCGTCAAAAGGTGTCAAACCATTTGTATTTGTTACATTAATTGTAATTAGCACATAATAGTAATCTTTACCTGTATCATCCTTCTTGACAGTTGGTTCTCCTACAGTAAATGTAAAGTTTGTATTTTTTAGGGCATATTGTCTAAATGTTGTTGCATTTTTAAGTCCATAAGAGTTATATGCTGGATTAGCACCGACCATATCAATATTTTGATCTCTAGTTCTAATATAAGTATCATAATCTTCTAAACCACTGGTAAAATGACTTTGGCTTGTAATTTTTAAGTCTTTTATTCTTGCTGCATCTTGATTTTTTAATTTTAACTCATAAGTATAAGTTTGACTTTCCATTTTAGTAATATAGGTTGTTGTATAATATGTAAACTCTTCACTTGCACATACGTCAGATTCGCCATCTCCGTCACCATCACCATCGTTGTCGTCTCCATCACCAGAACCTATGTCATAATCACATACTGGCGTTCTAAGTTTAGTACGACATGGTTTTTTTCTAGGTTCATCTCCAGGTTCAATTGGATCCCAAGGATCTGGTTCTCCAAAATCGTGATCGTCATCATCGCCATCACAAACGATATTTCCTTCAAAAACTTTTGTACTATTTTCACCATTTGCTACATTATTTTCAACTAACATAACATATCTTTGTGTATTCATACCACTAGCTTTAGCCAAAATACCAACTACGCCTTGAGAACCGCTGGATACGTTTTCATCATATGTAAGAGTATAAGTTGAACTAGTACATCCAGTAACAGTTAAATCCTTAGTAATTTCAAAACGAACTTGTACTCTTCCTTGTGCATCAACTGCTTTAGATAAGTCTACATTTGCAGTCAATGTTAACCATTCACTTCCTGATTTATATTGAACTCTTCCAAGGGTAAAACCATTTTGAGCACAATCAGCACCACAAGTAATCTTTACATTTTTTACATAATGTGTTTCAGAAACATTTTTAAATGTAAAGTTCAAAACCTTCCATTCTCTTACTGTTTCAGGCAATACTGGTTCATCATCAGTCATACTTTCGATTTCACTAACAGTTACAGCTCCATCTTCACTTGCAACATATTCATTAGCAGCTTGTAATCCAAGCTTAAACAATTCACTTGCAGCTTGTATAACTTTATGTCCTTCACTTGATGTATCTTCTCCTGCATAATATACTACATCAGGTTTATACCAAGATCCATAAAAAGACTTATTTCTATTATCTAAACAAGTTTTTACAGCATCTCTACTACCTTGATTAACACATGTATCTCCTAAAAATCCTTTTGCAAGATCAGGATAAATAGAAATCCAATGAGTACCAATATTTATATAACCAGACGTTTTTTCTGCTCCTATAGCAAAATTAGAGCTAACTCTACCAAAGCCAGCGCCTCCAAGAGTCAATGCTCGAATAGCCATTTCTGTTGCAGCTTTTAACTGATTACCACTTACACCACCAAAAGATGTATTTGTACTCGAATAACCATTTTTTAATATAGCAAGCAAAGCCGCATCATAACGCTTAACCGCTTCATCACGCGTATCTGTTGGATCTAACAAAATTCTATCCACAGTCAAGCTAGTTGCTCCATGTAAATTTGGATCTAAACAATAACCAGTTAGAATATTATTTGAACTTCCAATAGTAAACGAATAATCATAAAAACTCAAAGATGAATTATCACCAAAATAAATACCATTCGTTGTTATTTGACCATTACTTTTTTTTGAAACTGTATCTCCTTTTTTTACTGCTGCATTAGCACTTGATGTTCCTAACATAAATGCTAATATTGCTAAAATCATTAATACTTTCTTTTTCATACATTATCACTGCTCCTACGTTTTTTTATAATCACAGCTACAACAACCCCCGTTATCACGACTACAATTACTCCGTTTATAATTAATATTGTCTTATGCTTTGATACAAAATCTTCCTTTTTTGCTTCTTCTTCCTCTTCTTTTTCCTTTTGTTCAATATGTCTTGTTATATTAGACACAAACGTTCCAAAGTCGACTTCACCATAATCTACATATTTTTCACAAAGATAATAGTCACTAGCTCTTTCACATAAAGTATAATCATAAAATTCATTGTACCTAGGTAATGATATAGTAATAGTTCTATATAATTCATCTGGACAATTTGTCTGATCACTAGAATATACCTTAACTGTAAAAGTAGTAACTTTATCTAGATTCTTCCAATCAAAGGTAATTACTCCATCTTGTGTATCCTTATATTGATAAACTAACTTATCCCTATTATAATCATTAGATATTTCCACATAGAAATTCTCACTAATATTTATAATAGATACCTTAAAATAATTATACTTACCAACATAATCTGCTTCGGCCTCAGTTCCAAGAATTTCATCAGGAATAGGAAATTCACTTGGATTTAATTCACCTTCAGCTTCTTCAAAACTTCCCTTGATATTAACAACTTCCCTATTAAGCTCAGCTATTTCTTTCGCCTCACACATGGAAGAAGCTGCCTTTCCATCAGATGCCATAAAAAGAAATGCTAGTAAAGAAAAACATATTTTCTTAAATCGACACATAACAACACCTACCTATGACTTAGTTTACCATATAAACAGGCTTTTTTCAATTAGAAATTGCTTGTCCAAATAAAATGTGATATATTTAAACTACATGGTGATAAAAATGAATACTAAAAAATTAGGAATGGCATTTGCAAACATTTTCTTATATCTCTTTATAGGAGAAATAATATCCTATTATTTAGATAAGTTCATTTTCTTTGAAAGTACCTTCTGGATGAACTTTTATTTTCTAATTGCCCCATTAATCGCTGGGACAACTATCATACTACTAAATCAAGAATTATTCAAATTAATTTTTCAAAATTTTAAAAAAAACTACAAACAATACATCCCATTAATAATTAAATATTACTTTTCAGGGCTTATTCTTATGTATTTATGTAACGCCATCATCATGCCATTTACAAACACCTTACCAGAAAATGAAACAACTAATCGGCTATTATTTAATACCCTTCCTATTTTTAGTATCATAAATACATTAATCATAGCACCAATTAGCGAAGAAATCATATTTAGAGGTACTTTCAAAAAAGTGTTCAAGCAAAAACAAGCCTTCCTTATTGCTACCAGTTTCTTATTTGGTTTATTACATGTTATCTTTAATGGAGACTTCATTAACATATTTCCCTATGCCGCTTTAGGATATTTCTTAGGAAAAATATATTACGAAACAGACAATATATTAAATTCTATAATCGCCCACGCATTTCATAATGCCCTTTGTATACTTCTCTTATTTTTAGGAGGCATATTATGAAAAAAGTAATAATTCCCACCATTCTAATTATAGTATGCATATTAGTTTATAGTTTTTTCATTAATCCATATCAATTCAAAATTAACGAATACACTATTTATTCGTCTAAAATTACAGAGAATTTTGATGGATTTAAAATTACTCACTTTTCCGATGTATTATTAGGCAGCACAACTACCATGAAAGAATTTGAAAAAATAATTGAAGAAATAAAAGAAACTAATCCAGACATTATTATCTTCACTGGAGATTTATTTCATCAAAATTACGAAGTATCTCGAGATGAAAAAAGAAAAATCAAAGATCTTCTACTAAGTTTAAACTGTAATTTATACAAATACGCTATCATTGGTGACAATGATAAAGAAAATTTGAACCTATACAAAGAAATAATGAGTGATGCAAACTTTCAAATATTAGACAATACCTCAACATATCTATTTTACAAAGACATAGACCCAATATTAATAACTGGCATTACAGATAGTGAAAATTTACAAAGTGCTTATAAAGGCGAAGAAGGAATAACACCCACGCTTCGCATAACACTAACACATTACCCAGATTATTTTGACAGCATCAATCCTGCAGATGCAGATCTTATTTTTGCTGGACACTCGCTTGGAGGGCAAATTAGACTACCTTTTTTTGGAGGCACAATAAAAAAAGAAGGTGCTAAAACTTACATAGACACCTTTTATGAAATTGAAGACAGCAAAATGTACGTATCCAATGGGTTAGGTACAGAAAAATATCCTGTAAGAACAATGAATACCCCATCTATAAATATATATAGATTAGTTAAAGGCCAAAAATAAGTACTGTTAAAACAACAGTACTTTTAAAAAAAAGAATATCTTAAAGATATTCAATAATTTTAAAATTCTCATTTAGTTTTTCTAACAGTGAGTCCTTTTCATAACGATTAAACACATGTTGAAAAACACTTACATCTAGAAAAAACAAATCTGGATAATGAATAAATATTTCTCGATAAGTAGTAGCTCCTAAAGAATATAAAAAACTCAAATTCTTTTCAATTAAATCTTTATGCTTCTTTATAGCATCCAATACTTTTTTAGGAGTATTATTAATAAATTCATCTATATCTTCTTTTTTAAAATCATATTTTTCTAAAAATTTCATATTATGCAGCACTCCTTAAACTCATTTCTTTCGCTTGATTTTGCTCTAGCAGCTCATCTATTGTGCCCATCAATAATTCTTTATCTCCTGGAAAATCTTTAAAAGCTTCAACAAGCATTTCCTTTACTCCAAATCCAGCATATTGCAGACCATCTAAACGATTAAATATAAAAGCTTGCTGTTCAACAATACCAAATTGTTCAAGGACATGTAGAGCTAATTCTTTTACTTGGTTTAAATCATTATTTTTTGCTACCACTTCTATAGAAGGAGTAGCTTGATTAAAACCCACAGCATCATCATTTCTAGATACCGCCTTAATAGATGGAGCGACTTCTGGAGATGAGCTAGGTTCTTTACCCAAAGAAATCATATGAACATTAAAATCTCTTTCACTAAATATAAAATTACTAAAACGACCATTTTCATCTTTATATGGAATTCCAAGTGCGTCACATTTAGCCATTCTTTTAATAACATTCGTTACTAATTGTGTTAATCTTTTAGGATCTTCACGATAAGCATCAATAAATTTCATTTTTTCTGCCAAATCTAAAGCTTGCAATAAAGTCTTAGGATCTTGCGTCAAAACAATACCTTGGCTTGACTTTGTTAAACGAATAGAATAACGATTTAATATATCCAAAGCACCATCACTAGCTAATGCATAAGATGTCATAAACTTAAAACCTTGCTCTTTATCACGAGCTTTAAAATCTTTTGATACTTCTTCCCATAGTTTTATAACTGTCATTCTTTTCACTCCTTTCTAATAAGCCATTAAAGGCACTTTTTTAGGATCAAGTCCACTTATTTGTAAGACATTAATAGTATTATTAAGTCCCATTAAATCATATTTTACTAATACATCTGGAACTAAACTAATATCTTGAGCATCTTTTCCAATAGCAAGTAACTTATCAATCTTACCTTCCAATTCTTTATCATACAAAATTTCTACATTTTCTGTAACAATTTTTAAATCAAAACTTTTTGTCTTTAATATATCAATATTTCTTTTCAATAAACTATCATCATAATGATCTAATAGTTTTCCTAAAGCTTGAGCTGTAAAATCTCCCGTTTTTAAACCAACTTCCATCAAAGTTTGATCTAATTTCTCTTTTTCAGTTTTTTCTTTTGTAACAGATACTTGTACATCTACATTACTAGATGCCATTAATTCATCAAATGTAGCAGTCAACTCAGGTTTTTGTTCTACACTTTTTTTAATCGGAGTAGCATCTACTGTTACTGGAGTTTCTTTTACTTCACTTTTAGCAACAACACTTTCCTTTTTAGCTTCAGCTAAAACTTCTGTAATTGTTCTACCACTCGCTTTATCTCCATTTTTATTATTACTATCGTACTCATATAAAGCATCTTCTGGGAACATTAATATTTTAGCAGCTTCTCTTTGTTCATTTTCAGTAAAATCAAATTTTTCTAATAAATTCGTAATTTCATCTCTTGTTATATTAATATTACCTTCTAAAGCCAACTCAAAGTACTCATTTAATCTAGCTTGATTACTAATTGCTTCATCTTTACGAATCCCTAACTCTTCAACTTTCGTTATAGCATTATTCATTTCAGCTTCAACACTCTCAAGTTTTTCACTAGCTGCTTTATTTTGTGCCACAACCTTCTCAATAGTTTCAGGTAATAATTTTGTTACTTTAGAATTAATTAGAGCTGGATCAAAATCAATGTTCAAACGATCCAATACAGTGGCAAACTCATCACGATTAATGCTTGCCAAAACATCCATCAAACGATTTCCTTCTTCTGCCAAAGTTGCTTCTTCTTGAGTAAGATTTTCAATTTCTGCAATTAACACAGTTTTTTCATTTTTAGTTCTTTCTTGCGTCTCGATAGCTTCTTCTCTTTCTTTATTCATTTTTTTTAAAATAACGCTATCTTCCCCACGCAAGTTATACATTTTATCTAACAAATTTTTTACTTCACTTGACAATAGTTTCATCATAATCACGCCCTTTATTATGAATAAATTATAACAAACTTAAATGTAAATGTAAATAGACTATTTTCTAAGCAGCCCAGCACGACATGCAAATAGAAGAATATACTACCATTGAGGAGGATAATTATGAAAAAATATATTATAACAAGCATACTTGTTGTTATAATTCTTATAACAGCTACTATCACAATACATTTATCAAAGAAAAATAAGGATGAAAACAAAGATTTACAAACCATAAGATTAGCAGAAGTAACACACAGTTCATTTTATACACCATTATATGTAGCTAAAGAATTAGGCTATTTCGAAGAAGTAGGATTAGATATAGAACTAATATTAACTCCAGGTGCAGATAAAGTAAGTGCAGCTGTCTTATCAAATGATGTAGAAATTGGATTTGCAGGAGCAGAATCAGCTATTTATGTATATAATGAGCAAGAATCTGATTATTTACAAATATTTGCTGGATTAACAAAAAGAGATGGACAATTTATAGTTGCCAAAGAAGATATAAAAGATTTTACATTACAAGACCTAATAGGAAAAGAAATATTAGTTGGTAGAAAAAGTGGTATGCCTGCTTTAAACTTCTTAAACGCATTAAAGAATCAAAACATTGACTTAACTAAAGTAAATGCTAACTTTTCAGTTGAATTCGCAGCTTTATCGGGAACCTTTATAGGAAGTGATGCTGATTTTGTAAATTTATTTGAACCTAATGCAACCGCTTTGGAAAAAGAAGGTTATGGTCATGTAGTAGCAAGTATCGGAGAACTTTCTGGAGAAGTACCCTATACAGCTTTTTATGCTAGAAAAAGCTATATAGAAAAGAATGCAGATGTTATTGAAAAATTTACACAAGCTATTAATAAAGGTATAGAATATACGTTAACAACAGATGAAGAAACGGTAGCTAAAGACATCCTAAATCAATTTCCTGATACAAGTATTAATGACTTAACACAAATGATAAAAAGATACAAAGAATATGATTGTTGGCTAGAAAACCCATTTATAAGTGAAGGTTTATTTACTAATCTAGAGGACTTTATGATAGATTTTGATTTATTAAAAGAATATGTACCATACAAAGATTTAGTAAATAATTTCTATCATGACTAAATTACTGGAAATAAAAAATTTAAAGAAAAATTATAATACCAAAATGGGTGAAATAGAAGCAATTCAAAATCTAAGTTTTGATGTAAAAGATAAAGAATTTTTATGTATTATTGGATCGAGTGGATGTGGAAAAACAACCCTATTAAATCTAATTGCAGAACTAGATACAAAAACAGATGGATGTATACTAAAATATAAAAAAGATTTAAAAATAGGATACATGATGCAAGTAGATTGCTTGTTTCCATGGAAAACAATCCTTGAAAATGCCACTATTGGTTTAGAAATAACCCATGAATTAACAAAAGAAAACATCGAATATACAAAAGATCTATTAACAAAATATGGCTTAAAAGATTTTATGAATAAATATCCTGATCAATTATCAGGAGGAATGAAACAAAGAGTAGCACTCATTCGTACATTAGCTACAAAACCAGATATATTGTTATTAGATGAACCATTTTCAGCATTAGATTATGTTTCAAGATTAATGGTAAGTGAAGATGTATATAAGATTATAAAAGAAGAAGAAAAAACAGTAATCATGATTACTCATGACATAGCAGAAGCCATCTCACTAGCCGATCGGGTATTAGTTTTATCAAAAAGACCAACTAGAATTAAAAATACTTATGATATAAAACTTTCTAATAAAAGTACTCCAATAGAAAATAGAAAAGCCAAAGAATTTAGCTATTACTATGATTTACTATGGAAGGATTTAGATAAAAATGTCAATTGAACAACAAAAATACATTAAAAAAATGAAAAGAAAAAAATACTTCATTTTAATAACCCAATTATTAATTGTTATTCTATTTTTCGCTATATGGGAATTACTTGCAAATAAAAATTTAATAAATACTTTTGTCTTTTCAAAGCCTAGCAAAATATTTGAAACTATTATAGGGTTAATGAATGCTAATAACTTATTTATACATATTATTACAACCCTAAAAGAAGTTATCATAGCCTTTTTATTAGGTATATTTTTAGGCTTTATTATTGCAATAATTCTATATGAAATGAAAACACTTGCCAAAATCGTAGATCCATTTTTAACAATGATTAATTCACTACCTAAAGTTGCTTTGGGACCATTAATTATTATAGTAGCTGGAGCAAACATAAAAAGCGTTATAATTATGGCATTATTAATTAATTTAATTATCAGTATTATAACTATATACAACGGCTTTCTAAACACAGATAAAAATAAAATAAAATTATTAGAATCTTTCGGAGCAAATAAAATACAAATACTGACTAAACTAGTTATACCTAATTCTTATAAAACTATTATATCTAGCTTAAAATTAAATATATCTATGTCATTAATTGGGAGCTAAGACATATGTAGAGAAAACGCATGTATTTTTATGTTAGCTTTCACTAACATTCCAATATATCTTTAGTGACGCACCATCTACAACTATTTTATCTAGCAGTTGTTCTACGACATTTCTTTTTTCTTTAAATTCGAGTGCCTTCCAAACACTTTCTAGATTTTTAATTTTATCATAAGTTTTTGTTGCTCTTTCTTTTTCTTTTATATTTTCTAGCTCTTTTTTTATATCAGACTTTTCACTTGTTAATTTAGCAAGTTCTTTTTTTATTTCTTCATTTGCTATATTATCTGAAAGCAACTGTATTAAGTTTTCTATTTTTTTCTGTATCTTATCAAGTCTTACATTAAGTTCATGGGCAAGATTTGTTTTAGATAAAAGAAAAGTACTCTTAAATAATTCTTCATTTAAAGACATACTAAATAATTGTTTTATAAAACAATTCTCAATTTCAAAACTATCAAGTCTTATATTATTACAATTAGGATCTTTGATTAGTTTTGGTTTACTCTTTTGCCTAGAGTAGCAATAACAAATAATTCTTTGTCCCCATTTTTGATAACGGTACTTTGCTCCACAATTACCACAATATATTTTACCTGATAATAAGTAATGACTTGCATGCTGATTTTTACTTCTTTGTTTTTCTATTGTTTGTAATTGTTGATATTCTTCTTCACTAATTATTGCCTCATGTTTGCCATCATAAAGTTCACCTTTAAATGGAATCTTCCCTAAATTAGTTTTAGAACTTAATATTCCTTGAATCCATGATTCATCATATCCTGTTACTTTAGAAAGTTCATTATAACTATATCCTTGAAGTCTTAATGTTTTCATTAAATCAAAGATGACTTTTCTTTCACCATTAACAACTAGCATACCTGCTTCTTTGTCGTAATCATAAGCGAAAGGGGTTTTACCGCCACCTCGCCAATAACCATTTTCAGCTCGCTTTTTAAGACCGATTCTAGTACGCTCTAAAATAGTTTCTCTTTCTAATTGAGCAAATACTGATAATATTCCAATCATTGCTTTACCAAATGGCGTAGTTGTATCAAAACTTTCTCTAACAGAAATAAAACCAACTTCATTATTATTAAATATTTCTTCAATTAAATATAAAGTGTCTTTTTGACTACGAGATAGTCTATCTAGTTTGAAAACTAAAACCGTATCAATTTTTCCATCTTCACAGTCTTTTATTAATTTCTGAATTGCAGGTCTTTCTAAGTTCTTACCACTAAATCCTGGATCAGCATATAATTCGTAATCAGACCATCCTTGACTCTTTAAATAACCTTCTAATGATTCTATTTGAGCTTCTATTGAATATCCATCGACTTGAGCATCTGTTGATACACGAACATAAAGAGCTTTAATTTTTTTTACTTCTGCTTTTATATCGCTAATAGTTTTTCCTCCTTCTTTTATAAAAGCATTTTTTGTAAAAAAACTTGCAACTACATAATACCATTTTTATACAAAAAATGAAATACTTATAAATTATTACACTTCTCTTAAATACTTCTTTAGCAATATATATATTAATGCTTGATTTAAAATTATTTTTTTAGGTTCAATTTTATTTTTATTCTTATCATAATTCTCAACAGTTAAACGCATATAAACAGCTCCCTCTCTAAATTATATTTTTAAGACACAAGACTGATTACATCAAAAAAAGACTAATTAGAAATTCTACTTTCTAACGAGTCTTTATAATCCTCTAAATACTCAATATATTTTGTTCTAAAATACTTTTCATTTAACCATTTAATACCAATAGCAGAAACATAAACCTTTCCATATTTAACATATTTAAGTGGATAAGGAAAATGTTTTTGCATTCTATTTGTTGCTACTCCTATGGAATTTCCAAATAATCTTCTAGCATTTCAATATACCTTTCAAGAAAATTAATCTTTAAATCTTTTGGATTACCTTTTTTTAATTCTACTTCTATAAACCAAATTAGGCATTCTACGGATACAGAAGTAATGGTAGATCCATCTACTGTAGACTTTCGATAACGGAACGCATTATGCCATTTAGAACGCCGTTTTATTTTTTTCAAAATTTCAAAATGTTCTTGATATAAAAATGAAAGTTTCTTGCAAAGAAACAAATAAGGATCAACATACAATTTTCCTATAAAAATACCTCCTTTCTTTAAATTTTGGGGTTACTGAAATTAGTCTTTTTTACTACTTAAACTATCAAGCATGGTGTCTACACACCCTTTTTCTTGTTAGGGCATATCCCTAAGACCCTCAATTAGTCTCCGACGGATTAGAGTTTTTTTCAAAATCTATTATTAAATCTTCAAAAAATCAACAAATATTATCACTAATTTTTACGAAAATCTTTTCTTATACCTTCATGTTTTATTTATAAAATTCACGCTCCTTTCTTTTAAAAAACATAAAAAA